>JAISEK010000129.1 GCA_031264145.1 Deltaproteobacteria bacterium | reverse complement strand
TGGTAGGCGGTAGAGGATTCGAACCTCCGACTCCCGGCGTGTAAGGCCAGTACTCTAGCCGCTGAGTTAACCGCCCGTTGTGCGCAAGCCGGTAACAAAATTACCAGTTTTTATTGGATTACATGGCAAGCTACGATAAAAAATTAAATTTGCCCAACTAATTTAAGGCGAAATGTATATTTGCCATAAGGATATGATCAAGAGGGCTTTTAGCCGATACATCTGACCAAGGAATTCTACCGGGCAACTTATTCAAAGTCAAGCGTAAATTCATGGGCTCATGGGCCCGGCCCCCTGGTCGCCTCGGGAAGGGGCGGGGACGGCCGGGCCGAAGGCGATGGGCCGGCGGCTGGCCAGGGCCCATCTGGGCGCGCCGAGGGCCCGATGGTGGGGCCTGTCCAGACGGCCCAGTGTTTCCCAAGCCGGGCGAAAACGCCCCGGACCGGACCCCCGCAGGGAGACCGGTCCGGGGCTCTTTCCTGTCTTATCTTCTGGCCCAGCCGACCGCCGCATTGAAAGGCGGACCTGCCTGCCGGCGACCAGAACCAAGGGCCCCTATTGGGGCATCTCCACCACGAGGCAGGATGGGTACCTCATCCACCGGGACAAGCGCGCGTTTCTCATCCGGCGGGATCAATATAGCTCGCCGTGTTTTTGTTGTCAAGCACTTTTGAAAAAAAAATCATGGGCTGGAATAAACTACTGAGTAATGGCCGATCCGGCCAGGCGGTTGGGCGGGCGGATTGCCCTTCGCCTGGCCGGCGGCGTGTCATCTAAGCGTCATCGCCCTCGCTGGTGGGCTCAGGCCGAGGGGCTGGCCAGGGGGAGCGAAAAACAGCGGACGCTGGTGGTCTCCCGGGCCCCAGGGGCCGGCCTGGGCATGGGGCCCCGAGGGTAGGCCGGGACGCGATCCCCTGTGGCCAGGGCGGGTCTTTCCAGGAGGGGCCGGCCCGGGCCACGGGGGGCGTTATTCTCGCTTTTGGGCGGCCGGTGACAGGGCCGTCGCGGCGGACCAGGCCCAGGGGGCAGGGGAGGAACTGGTGGCCGCGTCGCGGATGCCGTTTGCGGCGCCCGGGGGGAGGTTTTGGCCAGGGGGAGGCTTCAAAAGGAAAAATTCTCCCTGGCCTTGGGATCATAAAGTCAAGAAAATGAAAATTTCTCAATGCTTTTTGATATAAAAATAAGTTTAAATATATAGCTATAAATATATAAAATATGATTTTAAAATTAATAGTGACGATAGTGCCCAAAAAATTATTGGGTTTAGTCATGGACACATGGCTGGTAGCGGTTTGGGCAATTTGAGACACACTGGGAAGCCAGTGAGTGGAGGCAAATTAGTTGCTTTTTTCGCATCTTTAGGCTAAAAAAAGGATGGGATCACGGTCTTGGGCCATTATTCTGGCCCGAACGGTTTATCCTCGCGCCGGTCCGCCCCTGGGCGGCCGATTGTGGCCTTTCGCGGACCTGGCCTTGGCCCTGGCCCCCTACTTGCATGTGGGAGGGCCACCGGCCCGGGACGGGCCCGGACGGCTTTCCCAAGATGGGAGCTTTGAGATGTCCATCTACCCGGAAAAGAGGAGCCGCGGCGGCTTCACCCTGATCGAGATGCTTGTCGTGATCTGCGTGATAGGCATCCTGGCCGCCGTGGCCATTCCACAGTACAACCAATACCGCCGGAACGCCATGGACTCGGTGGCGGAGAGCGCCTTCCGCAACGTGGCCCTGGCCGAGAACGAGGTCTACACCGAGAACGGGGAATTCACCGACGACTACTCCGTCCTGGTGTCCACGGGAGCCCTGGTCATAGACAAGAAAGTCTATTATGGGCCCATAACCCTGGCCCTGCCCGGCCAGCCGCCCACGTTCTCGTTCTCCCTGAACCACGTGTCGGCGGGCACGACGACCTACACCTATTCCAGCGACAGCCTGACGGGCCAGGTGGTCAAGGGCGGACCCAGGGTGAACTCGAACTGCTCCTCCGTGCCTTGACCTGATTCCCCGCGGAATCGGCCTCCCCCTCCCTTCCTGGCCCCTCCCGGCCCAGGCGTCCCGCATTGTCTCCCCGGGCACGACAAACGCCCGTTAGCGTCCGAGCCTCCCCGGGCCAAGATGTCTGGCCGGGGGTTTTTTGCTTTTGGGGCCAGGACGCCCCGCTTTTTCCCCCTCGGCCAGACAGTTTTGGTGAACCAAAAGCTAAAACAGGGCCTCTTGCGTCAACCCGCGGGCCAAGCTTTTCCTCGCTTGGCTCGCATGCGCATAAATAAAACTATATTCTTATAAAAAATATATAAAAAATAATTTTGGCTTTAAAAAATGTAATGATCATGTAAAAATAGCTATAAGACTAATAATAACTGGGCTTGACGCTATAATCAAGGCTTTATGTTAGCGGATTTCAAAAATCTCTTCATGCCAGTGGCTTGCATCTCCCCGAAGGCATGAAATAGAGGCTTCAAGGTGCTAGTACCTAGTTTTTCTTGATTTGCCGGGAAAAGCCAACTTAATTTCAGCCGAGTCTCCTTTGGGCCCGAACCCAATGTCAACAACTTGGCCAGTCTCGCCCCCAGTCTCGGTACCCAGCACAAAAAAACAGGCGTCTTGCTCTTCAGTTAACGGGCCATGGACGAATACCATTATTCCATATCTTATGGCTAGGCACCTTAAATTGCTGACATTGGCCGTTCCCATAATCGAAAAGCGTCTTGATTATTGCCGAAATAAATAATCTTTTCATAGTGCTATATCAGTATCTTGTAGGCTCTGGCCTGTCGTTATGAGAAAATGGCCATCTCTGCGGCAGAGGTGAGGGAACGACGCCGCCCGATTCAGTTGCGCATGAAGGCCAAGAGGGTGATGTCATCGGACTGGGGCGCTTGGCCCTGAAATACCCGCAAGCTGGCCACGACCGATTCCACCGCCCCGGCCGGAGACTTGGTGAAAGAGCTGTCCATGGCTTCGGCCAGGCGCATGGTACCGAAAAAACCGCCCCCTTCGTCCAGAGCCTCGGTCACGCCATCGGTGTAGAGGAAGCACAACTCGCCTTCGCTTACCGTGTCAGAAAAAACCCGATAATCTATGCTGCTGAAAACGCCGACCATGGGGCCGCTTTTGCCTTCCAGAAAACGTTGGGAGCCATCGGCCCGGCACAGAAGCGGGAAACAGTGCCCGGCGTTGGCGTAGCTGAAGTCGCCGCGGTGCTGGTCCAGAAAGCCGATTAGGAGGGTCACGAACATCGAGCTTGGATTACGCTCGGCCAGGCGGTCGTTGACCTGGGTCAACGCCTCGGCCGGCCCCAGACCGGCGGCCACGGCCTGGCGTATGAGGGTGCTTGTCATGGCCATGAACAGGGCCGCCGGAACGCCCTTGCCGGAAACATCGCCGATGACCGCCACTTGCCGACCGCAGGGAGCGGTGAAATAGTCGTACAGATCGCCGCCTATCTCCTTGGCTGGGCTCAGGTAAGCCCGGAGGCGGCCTCCCGGAGGGGCTGGGTCCGGCAGCATGCCCAGCTGGATGTCTCGGGCCGCCGTGAGTTCCGCTTCGATCCTGGCCGAGGCGGCGGTCCCGGCCACCAGCTGGCGAACGTTAGCGGCAAGAGCCAGGCCCATGTGGGAAAAGGCCGAGGCCAGCTGCCCGATCTCGTCCTGGCGCTCGGTGGGCAAGCCGCGGGTGAAGAAGGGCTCGGCCTCTGGGGAATTGAGGTCGAGCTTGGCGGCTTCAAGAGCTTTGCGGTTCAAAAGCGACAATGGCCTGATCAGCCGGTCGCCGGCCGCCAATCCTATGACTGTGCTTAACAGGGCCACCAGCCCGCCGGCCAGAGCCATCTTAAGGCCCATGGCCCGGGCAGGGCCAACTATGCTTTCCTCGGGCTCGGACATAATTATGAACCAGTCCAGAGGCTTAAAGTATTCCACCCTGACCAGAGCCCGGCCATGAGGTTCGGACAGGTCAGCCATGAGTTCAAGGCTAAGGCCCCGTCTGGCTTCATCGTAGAACCGATCCGGAAACTTAGGAACCGGCAGGGCGCCCCGGTGGGTCAACACCCGCCGGTCGCCAGCGAACAGACTGATGCCCGCCTTGGGGCTTAATTGGATATCGTCCAGCCGTCGACGAAAATCATCAACGATCCCAGAGGTGCTGGTCAACATCTGGTTTCGCAGGCTGTTGACCTTGATCATGTTGACCACGACGTTCTCGCCGGCGGCGTCAGCCATCAGAAGGCCAAGATATGTGTCTTCGCTTCCATCGGCCGCCGGGAGGCTGTAAACCGAAAAACGGCCATCCGCCGGGAGCTGGGCAAGATCCAGGGAGTTGGTCAGGGAGCGGCCGGTGTAGTCAACCATTTTGTCCCAGGCCACGATGAAATCATCGCTGTCGAAGGGAGGCAACGGCCGCCCATCTTCGCCCATAACGGCCATGACCAGCCCTAGTTCCTTGAGGTCGCTGGCCTGGCGTCCGATGAGCTGGCTGCGCATGGCCCATTCCAGTACCTCCATGTTGGACCAGTTGCGGCTCAGGATTATGCTGATTTTTCGCAGTTGCTCCTTATGGCGGATGATGTCGGCCATTTGCCCGGTGAGGTAGTTGTAGTAAAAGGCGCTCAGATTGTCGAGGACCAAGGTGCCCAGCGTCTTGAATCTGGCTTTTTCGCTCTCCATGGAAACAGCCGAGAAATGTCTGGCCGAATATAGGCTATAGGGAATCACGGCCACGCAGATCGCCATGGCGATAAGGAGGGCCAGTTTTCGGCGCAAAGACGTCTTCATTGTTGTGGCCATAGATTATTCAGTCGTTTTCGGAGCTCATAGAGCTAAAGGCCTGCCCAGCTTGGTGCCAGGCCGCGGTTGCTGTTGTGCTTGAAGAGGGTGGCTTACACCGCCTATGAAGATCCATTTCCGCTAAACTTGGGCATGCCCGCCTCGCCGGAGGGGGAAGCGGCCTCTTCAAGAGCGTGGGGAGCGGCCAGCCGCGGTTCTCGTCCGTCAGGTGTCCCAGCTAAATGGCCAGGGCCTGCCGTCAGAGGCACGGACCGTTCAATTCCGTAACCTTTTTGGCTGGGAAACCGGCTGGTCTTTTCCCAATTCCCCGCTGGATGCCTCTGGTATCTTTTTTTATGTAATATTTTATGTAAATATATCATATATTGATAAAATTATAAAGACTTGATCAGGCTTTCACAAAAAAATGTACTATGCCGTCTACTGGGTTTTCTAGTCAGATCTAGCGGGCGTCTAGCCCAATGTCAACAACTGGAGCCGATATTGGCGCTCTGTCTCGGTACCAAGTATGAAAAACTAGATGTCATGCTCCTCAGTTAGCGGGCCATGAACGAATACCGCTTTCTCATATCTGAGGTTGGGACACATTTGGTTGTTGACATTGGCGTCTAGCCTGGACACCGTCAGGCCAAAGGCCTCTGACTGACAAGTCCTTCCAGCCCATCGCCAGGTCAGGCGGCAAAGCTCTTCCTCGCCGGCAGGCCGTCCAGGCCAAACCGTCGCAGAGCCTGGCTAGGGCCTGGAATGTGTTTCCAGCGTCGCCGTGAATGGCTATGATCACACGTTAGTTTTTCAAGGTCTTAAGCCATCTCAAAATTTCAGCCACTGGGGCGATGAGGTCCCTTGGAATGAAGGAAAACTCCTCTCCGTCTGCGAACAGAGCCCGAGCCAGAGGAGCTTGGCGCATGATCGGCACGCCTGCCTCCTTGGCCACTTCAATCATGCGTCGGGCCAGTTCGCCCTCGCCCTTGGCCATGATGATGGGCAGCGGGGTTTTGCCCTCTTCGTAGTCGAGGGCCACGGCCACATGGGTGGGGTTGGTTATCAGAACCTTGGCCTTGCGGACGCCAGCCATGGCGTTTTGGCTGGCCATTTCCTGATGCAGTTGCTTCCGCTTGGACTTGATCAGCGGATCGCCTTCCATTTCCTTGTATTCGCGCTTGACCTCATCTTTGCTCATCATGTTGTCCTTGAGGTATTTCATCTTCTGGTAAATAAAATCAAAGACCGCCAGGACGGCGAAGGCGGCCGACGCATAAAGAAGAAGATCGCTGTTCATGCTCCCCAAAATTCGCCACATCATGTTGACATCGCCAAGGGAGATGAGAAACAACTCCCGCCAGTGGGAGGTGAGCACCAGTTTGACCGCCACGGTCAGAACCGCCACCTTGACGATGTTCTTGGCGAACTCGAAAAGGTTCTTTTTGGAAAAAGTCTTTTTGAACCACTGGGCAGGGTTGAGGTTCTCTAGCTTCGGCTGAGCCGCCTTGAATGAAAACATGACACCGACCTGGGCCAGGTTCGACATGACGGATACCACTATGACCAGAACGACCAGCGGAGCCACGATGCGCAAAAAGGCACTCGTCACCGCCGATAAGGCCTGAGGCAGGGCGATGTCGTAAGGCAGGGCGGCCACGGAGAAGATCTTGTCGGTCATTTCGAGCAAAATGCTGGCCAGGCTCCCGCCTCTGGCCAGAAAGTAGACCACGATGGTCAGCACGACGGCGGCAGAAGGAACTTCCTGGCTCTTGGCCACCTGGCCTTTTTCCCGGGCGTCGCGCAAGCGTTTTGGGGTTGGCTGTTCGGTCTTTTCGCTCATGGCCAATATGTCCGCAAGGTTTCCAGGCTTTGGTTTATAAAGTTGAACATCCCCGGGCTGAGGCTAATGAAGACCGAATAATACATCAGGACGATCAGCATGGCCAAGGCGCTTTTGATTGGCATGGCCAGCACATATACGTTAAGCTGCGAGGCGAATCGGTTTATGATGCCCAGAGAAATGTCAGTGAGAAGTGATGAGGCCACCACCGGGCCGGCCAGAAGAAGCATCTTGGACATCAGCCAGACCACCAGCCACATGAAAAAGAAAGCTGCCTCATTGCTTAATAGGTCCGGCCACCAGGCAGTAATTGGCCAGAAGGAGTAAGACTGGAAAATTACGCCAAGATAAATCAGAAAGGCCCCGCTGGAGAAAAACATATAAACTAGGCTTTGGAAGAAGAATGAGCCTAAAGGGCTGGTTTCCTCGCCGGAAAGGGGGTCGGAACCGGAGGCCATGGAGGCGCCCCGCTGATTGTCCATCAAAAAGCCGGCGCTCTGGGCGGTCAAGAAAGGTATGCCGCTTATGTAGGCCAGGATGAAGCCCAGAAAGGACTCCTTGACGGCTATGGCCACGTAGCCGATAAAATCGGTTACGCCCGTTCCGGCCTCCGGTGGTGCCTGATGGATGATCAGGGGAAAGATCACTAGGTAAAGGGCGAAGATCAGGGAAAACTTCAACTGCCCGGTGACGATGCTCCCGCCCATGAATGGGGCCATTAGAATCAGAACCGAAAGGCGCGGCAAGCCCAGCGTCATCGCCAGCATGTAGCGTTGAACGCCTAGCTCGCTGATCATGGTTCCGATGTCCATGGTTTTCACTAAATCAGGAAAAACTTGTTGAAAATTTCCAACGAAAAACGAAGGAGCTCGGCCCCCGCCCACCCGGAGATAAGAAATATGGTGGCCACCACCGCAATAAGCTTGACCCCGAAGGTCAGGGTCTGCTCCTGAAGCTGGGTGATGGCCTGGATAAGGCTCAGGCCGATGCCGATGACCGAGGCCACCACGATAGGCGGCAGCGACAGCATTAGCACCAAAAACATGAGTTGGTTAGCGTAATTGATGGCGGTTGCTTCCATGTTATCCTCAAATGTTAATTTTGGCCAGAGGCTGCGCCGATATTTCAGGTGTCAGCTCTTGGTATGAGATGACTGGAAACTCGTAGTAGTCGGCTTCGATCAGGCGGCGGACGTAACGGCGGATGTCGATGGAGGCCATCAACACAGGCCTGCGTTCCTGCCGAGCGTATTTGTCGGCTATTTTCCCCACGGCCGCCAGAAAATTCTTGGCGTACTGTGGGTCCAGGGCCAGGAAGGCGCCGGAAGAGGTCTGTCGGATGGCCTTACGGATGGTTTCTTCGACCTGATTTTCCATCAAAATTACCGGCAGGATATTCTGGCCGCTTGAGTACATGTAGCTGATCTGGCGCTTTAAATTTCCCCGGACGTATTCCACCAGCATGATGGAGTCCTTCTCTCTGGGGCTCCATTCGATTAATGCCTCAAGGATGTTCCTAAGATCGCGGATGGAAACATGTTCCTGAACCAGGCGCTGGAATATTTCGGCTATTTTCTGCACCGGCAGTAGCCGCGTGGCCTCCCGCACAAGGTCAGGGGCCTGCTCTTCCATTTTGTCGAGCAGATATTTGGCCTCCTGAAGGCCAACGAAATTGCCGGCGTGGCGTGTCAGGACCAGAGAGAGGTGGAAGGCGATGATGCGAGAGTGATCCATGTATTTGAGCCCGGCCTTGGTCAGGGTGGACGCTTCTGCTTCCGGAGCCCACAGCGAGGCCAGGCCAGGAATAAATGGGGGGCTCTCGCGGGCCTCAATCCCCGCCATCTTTAAGTTTTCAGTGTCCTCCCTAACCAGGACCATGTTCGGCTCTAGTTGCCCCTTTGCGATGGGAATTTCGTTTAGGTGAAGGGCGTAGCTGAGTTCGGTCAGGTGGGGGTTGGGACGCAGGTTTATGCCTGGAAATGGCACGCCTAGGTCGAAATAGAGCGCCCGCCGCAGGGCACTCAGGTCCTCGTTCAATGATTCGTAATCCAGGCTTTCGCCCAGCGGCGGCGAGATATCCAGGATGATGGGCACCACAGGTGCGAACTCGTCGCGAGGGGGGGCAGAAGTCTTTTTTTTGGACGAGGAGATGGTGGATTTGATAGTTTTGGATAGTTCCTTTTTGGGGTCCGTCTCCACCGGTGCCTGGCTGATGAATTTCAAGGTGCGCCCGATGGCGGCCAGAGCCAGCGACAGGGCGAACAGCTGGGGTTTGGGAAAGCCAGGCACCAGGGCGAAAACGAAGACCAAGGCGCTGGCCACCAGCAAGGCCTTGGGCTGGGAAAAAATCTGGTCGCCAATGAGAGCCCCTACGTTGTCTGATTCGCTTCCTGCCCTGGTCACTAGAATACCGGCGGAAATGGCCACCAAAAGCGAGGGAATCTGGGAGACCAGCCCATCGCCGATGGTGAGGATGCCGTAGAGCTGCAGAGCTTCCCCGGCGGAAAGGCCGTTTTGCAGCACCCCGATCAATGTTCCAGCCACAATGTTGACGGCGGCCGTTATCAAGCCGGCGATGCTGTCGCCTTTGACGAACTTCATGGCCCCGTCCATGGCCCCGTACATCTGGCTTTCCTGGCTGACCATCTGACGCCGTTTCTGGGCCTCGTCCATGTTGATGACCCCAGCCCGGAGATCGGCGTCGATGGACATCTGCTTGCCAGGCATCGCGTCGAGGGTGAAGCGGGCCCCGACTTCCGAGACGCGCTCGGCCCCCTTGGCGATGACGATGAACTGGACGATGGTCAGGATTATGAAGACCACGGCCCCGACGATGAAATTGCCGCCTACCGCGAACTCACCGAAAGTAAAGATAATCTGGCCGGCATCAGCCTGCAACAGAATCAGGCGGGTGGTGGTGATGTTCAGGCCCAGCCGGAAGAGGGTGGTGAACAGAAGCATGGTCGGAAACGAGGAGAAGTGGAGGGCTCCTGGCACATACAAGCTCATCATCAACATCAGGAATGACAGAGCGATGTTGCCCCCGATGAGGGCATCGACAAGGAAGGTGGGCAAAGGCAGGATCATCATGGCGATGACGGCCACCATCAAAGCCACCAGGGTCAGGTCGTTGTTCCTGGTTATCAGGCCTACCGCCGTGCGGGCGGCGTTGACGATGCTCACGAGTCACCTTTCACGATCTGGCGCATCGCCAGATAGTCGCTGAAGGCTGTCCTGGCTTCGGCCGGGCGTTCCAGGCGCCACAAGGCTTGGGCCTTCATCAGCAAAACGGTCTGGTCTTTTTCCGGATGAGAGGTATTGTCAAGGGAATCGAGGTATTTGAGGGTCTCCTCGGCCCTACCGCTCTCAAGGGAGATGGCCGCTAGTTGCCGCAGGCATTGGCCATCGCCAGGCAACAGGCTCAAAATGGCTTTCAGCAGGCGCTCGGCCTTTTCAAGAAACCCCATGCGCCAGTAAGTGTAGCCCAACAAGCGTAAAGTGGTGATCTGCGCATCGTCCAGCATAGGCGTGGTCAGCCTTCTAGCAAAAGGCCAGCGTAGGTCGCCAGAAGTTGGGTGTCGTCCAGCAATGGATCCAGGTCATCTCGGACGAAACGGCGGACATCGGGGGACTTAACGTCCTTGAGGTGCCTGCTGGCTTCCCGCAGGTTTTTTAGAATCACGTCCGGCCTTAAAAGACCATCGTCTCTAATTTCCGGGCGCATGGCCTCCTTGAGGCTGGTTGAAAAAGTGGGCATAGTAAAAAGATCGGCCAGGCCCGGCTGGCTTATGACGCTAGTCGACAGCTGTCGCGCACCCGGCAGACGGACATCCTCGGTCAGGGGCTCAAGCACGGTTTGGACCCCAACGGAGGGATCGAAAATAGACAAGCTCATCTTCCATCTCCAATCAGAAGAGACCGCATCTCGCCAATTAGCATTTCCGCGGCTCTTTCAAGGTCGCTTCCCTGGCAACGGTCAGCCGACAGCCGGACCATCAAAAGAACATGGTCGGCCTGGCAGCCAGTGGCCAAGCTATAGGGTCGGTTGTGGTTGAAGTGGCACATTTCCAGGGATCTTCTCATTGTGGACTGGTCGTAGGGGGCGAGAGGAGCGGCCAGGGACATGATGACCTCGGTCTTCTTTTGGGCCTCAAGCTCCAGGGAAAGAACTCCCAACCCCGCAAGCTCCAGTGACAATGGTTTGTCGGCGGAAAGGGCCATTTCGCTCAGTCCCAGCCGTCGACCGAATTCCGACATCGCTTGCTCCAGCATATTTATCACTCCAGGGAGGCCAGATACTCGTCTTCACGGGCGATGGACAGGTCAAGGGACTGTTGGATGGCGTCGATGAATTTTAGCCGGTTCTCTGCCTTGTCGAACAGCTGAGGGCTGAAGGCCCGGGCCGTGCCCAAAAATTCTTGCAAAAAAAGCACCTCGCCCTCAATATCCGGGGGCCGGGCCTTCCCGACTATCTGGTCGATCCTGGACGATGGTATGAAATTCTCGTTTTTCAACGACAGAATCTCCTTGACCAGGGCCATGGCGGTCAACTGGACGTCGGCTGCGCCGTGAACGTTCTGCCAGCGGTCCATCAGGCGCTGGCAGAGGCCGTGCGCGCTGTTTATAATGCGCACCATCCCGAGGTTGGCGGCCACCGCCTCAAGGTGGCCGCCAACATGGCTTGGGCTGTCGGACGCCAGATCGCCGGCCAGCACCTTGTTAAGATAGTCAATGGCGTTATTGAAGCCGTTTTCACCGTATTTTGACAGTATAAACTCGAACATCTCAACCGTGCCTGGAAAGTCGCAGACCGCTTGGCGGTAGTCGGCGCGCATCTCCTCGGCAGGGCCAAGGGACTCGAAACCGGCCCGGCCCAGAACGGCCTCAAGGCCGGCCCTGATTTCCGGCCCATGGTCTGCCTCAAGCCCGGCGAGTACCAGGTCAATGGCGGCCAAAGTTTCGGCCGGCGCTCCCTCGCCGGCCAGCAGCTCCCTGGCCTCCATGAGCGAGGCCCAGGCGTCCGTGGGGTCGGGGAAAAATTCCCTGGATTGTTCCGAAAGATTCTGGAGGTTGCCCTGGTTTTTCAAAAACCGGATCAATGGATCGGCCCGCCGGCTGTCATTGGCCTGCCCCATCATCTCCTGATACATCCGCACCTTTTCCAGAAGGATGGTTTCGGCGGGCTTTTTTTCTTTTCGTTCCTTGAGGTCCAGCTCTTCGGTGTTGTCCAGGCCGAAAGTTAGTTCCTCGGCTGCGTCGGAGATGAGGGAGAGAGGCGAATCTCTCACCGACAACTCATAACCGGCCAGGGTGCCAACAGCGGCCTGGCCTTCACCGGCCCGTACGCCTGGCACCATGGGCTGCTGGAAGCTACTTACAGTCAAATCCGCGACCATTGTCTCACCTGCGCGTCAGCTGGAGATTTTGCCTGGTTTATCGGGCGGTGGGCTTAAAACCGCAGACTAAAGTTGATGCTGATGCAAAAAGCCGGCTTTGTTGAGTTCTACTAAAATAAAGGCTTGATAATAGGTCTTAACCCTGGTCGTTCCCAGGCTTTCCAAGGGTTTTTACATGGGCATCAAAGTTAGTGCCTATGCCGAAAAGAGAGGCACAAAGTGAGCAATCCTATTTTTAAATAATTATGATAGTAAAACATATAATATGTTATTTTGGTCTATTTATAATTAGATTTAAGTAATAGCATTAACATCAAGCTATAAGATAAATTTAACTATTTATAATCATATATAATAGTATTTAGTCTAATATTAACCAATATATAAAGTTATATTGGTATTAATTATTAGTATTTAAAACAAACAGATAACTTAATTACATAATTCATATTTAAACATTAATTTAGTTGTGTATTTGGTAGATTATCAAAAGTCTTTCTTTGAATTTGTGTCTTATTAGAAATATTTATGCATTTTGCTTAATAATTTTTCTTTTGTTAAAGAAAACGCTCTTTTTATTTTTTAAATATAACTTATATGTTTTATGATATTTTTATACGATTATTAAATCAAATTAACTAATAGAAGAGTAATTCTACATAAGTTTAAGTTCATTTCATTAATAAATATAACAATTTTGAATTATTATACTAAAAGCCAAGACAATTGTCAAGGGGCAATTTTTAGAACAGGAAAATGTAAAAATATCATAATATCAGTATTTATCTATTTTGAACATATATCGTTATAAAAATAGTGTTTTTATGTTGAATGCAATTTTGTGCCTCAAAAAAACATGTTCATCAGTCTTGCCAAGCGAGTAATTTTTAAGTTCAGCGCTTTGGACGTTGCAAAAACACAGCGGTAAAATAACCCCTAAAAATCAAGGCCATAAACAATGGGACAAACAATGGGCAGGAAAACTAGTTTTTTTGTAACTAGCTGATAATATAAAAATATTTGTAGATTGAGGACTCCTGAACATTTATGCATTTAACATTTATTACATGATTTCCAAAAGTTATTTTGGTATGATAACATTTGAAAAAGAGCGATTACAAAATCGATGGGCTTGTAAAAAACCCTGAAAAACCGCAAAACGGTCACTGGGCAATGCCTAGTTCGCAAGTCTTTTTTGCGGAGTTCAAAGAAGAAGGCTTTTCGCATCTTCATCAAAAATACGGCGCGACAGTGGCTCAGGACGCGGAGGTCGTCTGTTTTGGCGTCGAGTGGCTGGACACACATGACGAGGACGGTTCGCCCGCCAAGTTTCCAGCCGAGGGTCAAGATCACAGACCACGGCCATCGCCCTATCGGCAGGGTCGAGGAAAAGGTCTTTGTGATTGGCCGATAATGTGAAAAATTTCGCAGATTTATGGTTCCAGTTTTTTTATCATATACTTCCAGGTTTTTTGATGGTACAATATAATTGAAAAAATTGCGTTTCCAAAATTGGTGCCGATGTAAAAAGCCTGTGTTGTTGTGAGTGGTTTTTAAATGGGTATCAAAATTATGGCATGACAGAGGCCTGGATGCGGACTAAGGCTATTTTGCCAACGGGCGACCGTATGCGCGCTTAGGACGGCTCGCCCGCCAAGTTTCAAGCCGGCGCCGCTGGTATGGGCCCCGGGCAGGGCGAGGTAATTTGAGAGTCAAGACCACAGCCCTATTGCGTGGCTTCTCCGCCAGGGACCGATCGGGGTACCCGATCTTTTAGGGATACGGACCATGAGGCCGATGTTCCCGCTGGCTATTTTTGGAGCCAAGATCGGCTAAGTTGGCGGCGAGGACAATCGGCCAGTAAAGGCGAGTCTCCATATTTCGAGTATTTTTATCCGGCAAGAGCCCCTGCGCCAAGTATTTGGCTTTTAAGTCCGGTCCCCTAGCCTGAAAAGAAAGGAGCTGCTGATGCCTTTAACCGAGGAACAACTCTCTGAACAGCGAAAAATGTTTGATGAGCTGAAGGAGGAATTTTCGCGGCTAAACAGCCTCTACGACGCCCAATTGAAAGCCATTGGGCTGACTGAGGACGATCTTAAGGATTTGGACCCTGAGGCAGCGCCTCCGGAAGTGAAAAAATTGCTGGACCAGGCCCGGATGGAAGCCCAGAGGGCCGGCGAGGCCAGGTCAGAGCAGACCCGACAAATCGCGTCGCGGCCGGCGGGCTCCCCCAGCCGCCGCCGCGACATCATTAGGTTCTGAAGATTAAGGAGCGTTTACATGGCAACCGCAACCGCTAACGTCAGTTTTAAGGAAATGGTCAACAACGTTGACATGGGGCCAGGTGCCGGCAGCATACAGTTCCAGTTCGCCAAGATGCAGCTGCTTCTGGCCGAAATGAACAAAAGCAAGGCCATGGCCGTTATGGATGAAATATCCGCTTCGCAGGACAAGGCGAAAGAAATCGCCGGATTGATAGAATCCGCCCGCGGTCAGCAGAAGGATAACATTCCTACCGGCAACGCCACGGTAACCAGCGCCTATACATATAGATTTTGCAAACCGATTAAGGACTTTTGCGATGCCAACGGAATTAGATATCCCTCCACTGGTTCACCAAGCACGGCCCAAACAGACTGGGACTACGTAATCACCAGCCTCAGCAACCTCCAGGAAACGGTCGGGGTCGATACCTCGCAGAAGATGGTATTCTTGCAGGACTACATGGGCCAATACAATTCTTACCTCACCGGCTCCAGCAGCACCGTCCAGCAGGGCATCCAGACCCTGCAGACCATTGCCCGGGGGCAGTGATGGAGGATAACTATGAGTGAAAATCCTGACAACGGGCTAAGTCCCGAGGTTCTTGGCAGCCTGGTGGACGCTGTCAGGCACGGCGTGCCTCTGGCCGAGGCCGTGGGCATCAAAAAAGAAGCCATAGAGAGCCTTTACGGCCTAGGCTACAACCTGTATAACGCCGGAGACAACGAAAGCGCCGAAACTGTCTTCCAGGCCCTATGCCTTTATGACTTCAACGACTACCGTTTCTGGATGGGCCTGGGCGCGGCGCGGCAGGCACGGGACAAATACCTCGAGGCCGTCGACGCCTACTCTTTCGCCATGATCGCCTCGAGCCTTCGCGAGCCAGAGCCTATTTACTATTCGGGCATCTGTTTTTTAAAACTGGGCGACCTTGACGCCGCGGCTACTTCATTCGAAAGCTTGAAGACCATGTTCGATATGGCCAAAGCCGATCATGCCGCCTTGTGGGAAAAGGCCTCCGGCTTTCTGGAAATCATTAGGCAGCGAAAGGAAAACTGACCATGAGCGGCATCCAGGGACCAACCGACGGCAACAAACTCGCCGGTGTTTTGCAGCAGGGTTTGGAGCTTATCAACAATTCTGGCCTGAAGACCACCGAGAACCTTGATTTTTTGGAATATATCAACAATTATCTCAATGTCTCCGGCGACGCCTCGAAGCCCACTCTCGCCCCCCCCGTGCGGGGGGGCTTAAGCCTTGAGGTTTTGGCGAAGGCCCTGGGCAACGAGGAAAGGGAAGTCTCCGTCAAAAACGGCCTGTCCACCCTGGAGGACCGCAAAAAAGCCATAAAAGAAAATTTTGAGAAAAAAATGGATGAAATTAAAGAACGCATGGAGAAATTGGAAGAGCAGAATAATTTGAGCCCTTTCATGAAAATTTTTAAGTGGGTTGGCGTGGTCATGGGCGCTGTTGCGGCCGTGGCCACCACGGCCATAGGCATAGCGACAGGCAACCTGGTCCTGGTAGTAGCCGGGCTCACGATGGCGGCTTTGGCAATCGACAGCATAGTTTCGACAGCCTCCGATGGCGAATACAGCCTCGCCGTTGGGATAAGCAAGGGCCTTCAGGAAGCGGGAGTGTCAGAGAAAGACGCCAACATGGCTGGCCAGTTCATTATCATGGGCATCGGGTTAGTAGCCGCCTGCGCGACTTTGGGCGTTGGCATGTTCGGCTGGGGCAGTGGTGCGGCCAATACCGCCACGACGGTCGCCGGAATGACCATGACCGAGATCGGCCAAGCCGCCAGCACGCTCGCTACCGGCGTTAGCGGAGTAAACATGATATTAACCGGTTCCTTCGGTATCTATAACGCCGTTCTTCAAGATGACATCGCCCAAACCTTTGCCAACACCAAGGATCTTGAGGCCATCCTGGCCAAAATTCAGGCGGCCATGGAAGTCGAGAAAGGATTTTTGGAGGCGGTCATGAAGAAATACCAGGCAATATCGGAAAAGGTCATGGGCTTGATTCAGGACAGCAGCCAGACCCAAATCGAAATCCTGGCCGGAGACGGCGTTTCCTCGCCGACTATGGCCTGATGCCCACTAGGAGCACGCTATGGCCCTTAATCTCGATACCGCTGCCGCTGCTGCTGACATAAGAACGCGCTACGGTCTCAATGAATCGCAATTCGACCAGCTTAAGTCCGATGTGGGCAAGCTAAACGGTCAGCAGCGGGCCGCCATTTCGGACGAGTTCGTTCTGATCTGGAAGGCCCTCAATACTAGCGGAAGCTCGCTAGGAGACGTCAAGCCAAGGCTGACGGGAACGGCAATGGGCACTTATATGAGCCTGACCGGCTGGACCTCCTCCACCTCCTTCGATGTCACGCCAGGGGCCACCATGATGGCGGTGCTTACGGAAATCTTGGCCGAGCAAAGAAAGCAGGACCGGGATCAGATCGTAACGGAAGCCGACTCCATCTCCAAATCAATGATGAATCAGGCTGACAACATCCGGGAAAAGGCCGCCATCCAACTGGCTATCGGCTGCGTCACCGGCGCGATCAGCATCATAGGCGGTTTGGCCAGCATGTACTCAGCCAGCAGTAACTTGGATGCCTTAGATAAGAAAGTAATCTCCGAGGCCCAATTGGGGACGAAAAACGTTGAGCTTCAGGGCGCCCAGAGCGCCCTCCAAGGCGCGAACGCCATACTGAACGCGGTGGGGGAATACTATGGCCAGGAATTTGACGCTGCGAACAAGGAACTTGATGCGGGGATTGAGCAGATAAGGGCCATCATGGAAAGCTTGCGATCCCTTGACCAAAGCCTGGGCGAGGTCATCCAGAAGGCTATATCCTCGTTTGAAGCCATCCAGCAGGGCCTGAACCAGGCCCGCAGTCGGATTCTTGGGTAGAATTTGGCAGCAACCCGGTTTCTCGGCCGGTAAGAGCAGCAGGTGGTTTTTTGAGCAATTTTCAGGATATAGTCGAAGAGATTTGTCGACAGGCCACATGGAGCAAGCCTGAGCCGATCGCCGGGGACGAGATGCGTTTCGACCTGGAAGGGGGCCTGTCGTTTACGATCAAGTCTTTGACCAACAATTTGGCTCTCTTAAAACTGCCCTTGGCGAACCTGTCGGCTTCCGAAGCCGAAACTGACCGTTTTTGCCGTCGTCTGGGCCAGATGGCGGCGGCCTCTTTCCGCAAGAGGCGGACGATCCTGTCTTTTAACGGCGGAGTTTTTTACCTCCACATGATCGTGGACGTCGCCGAGACCAATGTCCATGAAATTCCGTCCATATGCGGGGATTTCCTGAACGACTGTCAATGGTGGCTGAAAAACGCCGCGGAACAACCCGCCCAGACCGCCGGGCTGGACGGTTTGCGCGATTTTGGCGGCAGTTTCTAAAAAATGGCGAGGGCGGCGAGATTAGTCGGTCAATTCCCGCTAGTTTTCGGATTAATGGAATTGATCCTCATCGCCGGGGCCGAGGCGCTTTGCGCCCAAGCCCTGCCGCTGAACTCTGGCAGCGGTTCTTTCCCCGTCCCTTACACCCATTTTTCCGACCAGGAGCCGGTCAGCCAGGTGTTGGCCGATTTCGCTCGTCAGCAGGGTCTGCGAAGCTCCATTTCCGGGGCCATCACGGGGCAGATCAGCGGGCGCTTTGAGCAGGTCAGGCCTCAGGACTTTCTTGATGGCCTCAAAAGTGCCTTTGGCGTCAACTGGTACATCCAGGGCAAGACCATCCATTTTTTCGATGATTCCGAGTGGAGCAGCGAAGTCTACAGCAGCCAAGCCGGCCAGGCCAACAGCCTCTACGCCCAGCTGAACGGTTCGTCCGTGGTCTCACCGCAGCTACCCTTGAAAGCTCCGGGCTCCAGCGGACTTTTGGTATTTGAGGGCCCAAGCACATATATTGAGGTATTGCGCCAGACGGCCGAGGCCCTTGAGCGGACCCAGAGCCAGCGCCAGGTCATGAAAGTCTTCAAGCTCAAGCACGCCATGGCTGGCGACACCACGGTCAACAGCATGAGCCGGACCATGACCATTCCCGGGGTGGCCAGCATCTTGGGGGCCATGATCAGCGGCCAGCCGACCGGCGGCAGCGGTAGCGTCAGCGTCAGCCAGAACAAGGCTACCGTGGGTAAGCTTCTTGGCACCGGCCTGGCGGCTCAGGGATCAGCCCAGGAGAACCTGGACCCGGCCGGGCTGGGGGGCAGAAACATAATCGCCGACACCCGCCTCAACGCGATCGTTGTCTATGATTATGAAGATCGGATGCCCTATTACGCCGAGGTCATCGCCGAGCTGGACCAGGAAGTGCATCTGGTGGAAATCCACGCCGCCATCGTTGACGTGAACACTGATTTCAAGCAGGAGCTGGGCGTCACCTACCAGGGCACCGACCCCAGCGGCGGCGGCTGGGGAATTGGGGGCGAGCTTTCCAGTTCCAGCGACCAATTCAACGTTTTGCCAGTGCCCGGCAACCCGGCCGGACAAGGCGGGATCCTGTCGACCATCTACACCAGTGGAGACAGTTATTTCATCGCCCGCATCCAGGCCCTTGAGGAAAACGGCGAGGCCCGCATGCTCGGCCGGCCATCGGTCCTTACAACCGACAACATGGAAGCCACCCTGGAAAACACGACCACATACTATGTTGAGGTGGCCGGAAACGAGGCGGTGGACCTCTTCAAAGTCGAATCAGGCACGGTGCTCCAAGTGACGCCCCGCATAATAGAGAAGGGTGATGCGCCGCCGCTCATAATGCTGAACATCACCATCCAGGATGATCAGGATAACTCCCAGGGCGGCGCGCTGACCGGCGGCATGGCCATTCCGCCCATAAAGCAGACCAAAATCAACACCCAGGCCCTCATTGAGGCCGGGCAGAGTCTTCTGATAGGCGGATATTATTTTGAACAGAAGGTTGATTCCGAATCTGGCCTGCCGCTTCTCAAAAATATACCGATATTGGGAAATCTTTTCAAAACCAGCAGCAAAAATACCAGGATGATGGAGCGCCTGGTACTGATCACCCCAAGGGTGATCAGGCTTGGGGAAAACCCCTTGCCACCGCCGCAAGTCTATGAGCCCAGTTTCAGCCGCAGCCCGACCCAGAGCGATTACGAGCCCCGAACGCCCTTGGCTCCTGGCGGGTGCAGGCGACGATGAGCCGGGAGAGCGTAATAGCAGAATTGCGCGTACTTTGCGGACCCAACCTGGGAGCGGCGGTCCAGCTTGGGCCGGGACAATATGTTTTCGGCTCCGATGATTCCTGCGATTTCGTTCTGGCCGACGCCAGCGTGGCCCCCCGCCATCTGGCCATCACGGTGAGCGGCGAGGACGGGGCCATACGGGTCACGGCCCAATCGCTGGAGGCCGCGGTGGTCTTCGAAGGCGGCCAGCTCCCTGACGCTGGGACGATGGTGTCGCCGGGAACTCCTCTGGGGCTGGGCTTTACCGCCCTAGCTTGGAGAGAGGCCGGGGAAAGCTGGGCTCCCATAACCTTGGTTCCGATGGAGTACCATAACCCGCCCCAGCCGGGTGCGCCATCAGAAACCGTCGCGGAAGCCAAGAGTCAAGAAGGCCAGGGCGAAGAGATGGCCGCGACAGACGAGGCCGGGACCGAGGATGTCCTGGGCCAAGCGGTGGCCATCCCTCTGGCTGTCGAGAGAAAGCGACGGTCCCCGATATTCTGGGTCGGCCTGGCGGCTCTGGTATTGGTGCTAGCCCCCATGTTTTACAGCCAGTACCGCTGGGGCGGCGATGAGGCGGCTAGGGCCGGGCGAGTCCAGGCTCTCCTTGACGAAGGTGGCTTTCAGGGCCTGACAGTCGAACCTGGGAGCGACGCGGCGGTCATAAGCGGGTCACTCGCCAACGACCTGGAACTGGCCCGCCTGATAGATCTGGTACGGGGGCAACCACTCAAAGTCTATTTAAGGCTGACTGTCATAAACGATCGGATCAAGGCTGTCAAGGACGCCATGAATTCCCACGGCTTCTATCCCGAGGTGAAACTCACTGATACGGGCATGAGCGTGGCCGCCTACATGAAAGACAGCCTGGTGGAGGCCAAGGCTTTCGGATACGTGGACCTGGATGTCCGTGACGCGGTAATCAGCAGACGTCACATAGTTCATCAGCGGCAACTCGACGAGGCGTTGAAAGATGAGACGCAGCGGGCCGGTCTGCCGGAGATGCCGGTCACCTTCGCCGATGGCCACCTGGAATTTCCGGTGACGCTGGATATTGAAGCCCGCCAAAGCCTTGATGAGGCAGTTTCCACCGCCGGTCGCCGCCTAGGCGTGCCAATTTTCTACCAGATCTCTTTGCCGGGAGGTGACACGCAGATTATGACGGAGGCGTTGCTGGCCAACCCGCCAGAAACAACTGCCGGGCTTTCGGCCCAAGAAGAGGAGGATGGTGATGAGGGACAGCCCCTGGCCGGGCTGAGGGTGACAGGCGTGACCATGTCGCCGCTGAGATTCGTCAGTGCCGATGGTGGCCAGAAGCTGTTTGAGGGCAGCGTCCTAAAAAGCGGCTACACCATAGTGGAAATTAGAAACGGCGAAATAGTGCTCAGCCGCGATGGCCGCGAAATTATCCACAAATTAGGAGATTGAGATCGTGAGCGAACAGTTCAAATCAGCCTTGGACATATTGGGCGAAGAATCACCCGACCCCGACGAAACCAGGGCTCTCATGGAAGAACTTAGGAGCATTACCGTGGCTGTAAAAAAGGAAATGGACAAAGGCCTGACCCCAGCGGATATGGTTCCCGTCCAAGGCCTTTTGAGAGCTTGCCAGACTGCTGAGGAAGCGGTTAAAAAAATCGTATCCCGATAAGCCGGGAAAAGGAGACTAATAATGGCTGAAGCAATCCAGGGATCATTTGGCAACATTGGCCAATTGTTTTCAAACGGGGTCACCGGACTCAGCTCTGAAAGCGACGACATTCAGAACCTGATGGACACCGTCATGTCAAAAGAGGGTGGCGCGACCCATGAGGACATGATTAACCTTCAGTTTCTCATGGGCAAGTATAACGCCAAGATGGAATTGACTTCCACCGTTACCAAAAGCATGACCGATATGCTGAAAAACATCGCTCAGAGAACTGGGTGATCGCCATGATTTCTAACCCACAATTCTCGTGCCTTTTGGATGTCGCCCTGGCCGCCAGCCATAAAGGCCAGGTCGCCGATGGCCGGACAATATTGGAAGGACTGTTGGCATGGAAACCTGGCTTCCTGCCCACCCTGATCGGGCTGGCCTTCAACCACGTTGTGGTCAACGAGTTCGACCGGGCCGAGGCTATTCTGAAGGACGAGGTTCTGGCGCAAAATCCCGATGACGCCCAGGCCCAGGCCTTGCTGGGGCTGACGCTGAATCTGGCTGGACGGGCCGATGAGGCTAGTGAGATACTCGACGGTTTGAAAAACAAGGCGGAGGGCAACGAGGCCAAGCTGGCCGAAGCACTGATGGCCCTATCCTAGTTAAATCATGGATTATTGGTGCTTCGCTTCGGAAAATATCGGCCTGAACCCGTTTGCCGGAAGAACCTGTTTTTCTGACCACCTGTCAGGCGGAGGCCAATATTGGGACGAAGGAAGCCTAATCCAATTGGAGAGCGGCGCCATAAATGCGGCCGCACTTAAGCTGAAGCGCGGATTGGCCCCCAGCCGTGACGGTCGCCGGCCAATCCGCAAATATGCCGCCTTGGTTTTCATGATTTGACAGGTGACAATTATTCGGGCTTGCCAGGTCAGCCGCCGCTTGCTTATGAGAGCGAGTCGTGGCGGGCCTGGTTTTGGCTAAAACAATGCGCTAGGAGATTTGGACAGCGCGCTAGCAGCTCAAGTCATCCCCGGAGCCGCGCGGATGTTAATCCCATCGGCCCCATCGTCATCAAGGACCTCATGGATAAGCCGAGGCCTCTGGCATTGGCTGTCAAAATGGAGTTGCGCGAGTGCATGACCCCTGGAGGGATGGTTGCCGGCGAGAGCTAATTTGCGGGACTGCTAGACCGCCGAGGAAGCAAAAAAATCAGACCTCTGCAAGTGGTTACCTTTGAGATCTTAGGTGGCTTAGCCCTGAACGGGGATTGGCCGAAATGGTATGACCTTGTTATTTGCCCAATCGTGAATTTCACCGTTCACCCAGGCCACCAAATATGGGCAAGACCAGACTGGGCAACCACTTGCACAGGGCAAAAATGCATATTGCCTAGTAAACTAAGGAAAAAGGGATCAATGATGACTGAAGTACCGATTCGTCCGTTTAATTCGCCTAATTTGTTTGGTTCTAAAAGTGATGAAGCTGATTTGCGGGCTGAGCCATTTCAGAAGTATGATACCTCTGCTTAGCGAAAAACATGATTATAGCGAGGATATGCTCCGTAATCACTTTGAGGTGGGCCTTTTGCCGGCCTAAACGCTGATGAATCATTTAATCAAATGATGCAAAACATGTTGAAAGATTTACTGCTCTAATCACTATCCAGTAAATTCCAGCGACAAGAGACATAGAAATAGGACGACTGACCCCAAGACGCAACAAAACGTGGCAAGAGCAGAGGATCAAGGCTTGTGTCATGATTGCCGATGTGCAGTTCTTGCCCCTTTTGAACGTTGCCCTGTCCGCAAGGCCTGGCGGACAGGGCCGGGCTATACTGGAAGGATATTTGGCATGGACACCGTTGCACCTGCCCACTCTGCTCGGCCTGGCCATCAACCATGCGGTGCTCAACGATCTTTCGACCGGGCCAGGGCAAACCGAAAAACGAGGTTCTGGCCCAAAAAGCCGATGACGCCCAGGCCTGGCGAAGCTTGGGCTGACGTTGAATTTGGCGGGACGGGCCGATGAGGCCAGATTGATACTCGCCGGTTGGAAACTAGGCTAGGGGTGGCCGAGCTGGTCGATGCCCTTACGTCTCAATCATGGTGAAATCTGTAAATTATGGACGTTTCGTTTCTGAAAATATCGACCTGGGCCTGCTCGCTGGCAGCGCTTGTTTTTCTGACCGCCTGCCAGGTGGAGGTCTACGGCGGGCTGAATGAAACCGAAGCCAACCTGATGCTAGCCACTCTCCTGGAGCGTGGCGTTGGGACGGAAAAAAAATCCATGGGCAAAAACGGATTCACTGTCCTTGTGGACGAAAAGGATCTGGTTCGGTCCCTGGAGATTTTGCGGACCAACGGCCTCCCCCAGGAGCGGTATAAAACCTTGGGCGATGTCTTCTCAGGCCAGGGCATGATTTCCTCCCCGGTCGAGGAGCAGGCCCGCCTTTCCTTCGCCATCTCGCAGGAACTGGCCGATACCTTTTCAAAGATCGATGGGGTGATCACGGCCAGGGTGCACGTGGTCCTCGGCCAACACGACCAGGTCTCGGGGCAAACAAATAAGCCCTCGGCGGCTATCTTCCTGAGGCACAATCAGGACTCGCAGGTCGAGAACATGGTGGCCAAGATCAAGGAGATCTGCGCTACCGCCGTGCCGGGACTGGAATACGAAAAGGTCTCGGTCATGCTGGTGCCGGTGCGCGATGACGTGCTCATCCCCCCTCCCTCGGCCCAGGCTGGTCTAGGGGAACGCTACAGCCATATTTGGACGGTGGCAGGCCTAGTTATCTTGATAGCCATAGCCTCCGGCCTGGTCCTGCGCAAAAGGGGCTGGCTGGCATTTTCACCCCGGCGGAGCGACCACAAAGGGCATGACTGATGGATTTCAAGGACTATTACCGCCTGCTGTCCGAGGAGCCAGCCCTTGTCCAGGCCCTGATAGCCTTTAACCATCTCGCTGACCCACCGGAAATGGGCATTTCGTTTCCGGTCGGATTGACAGAAACCCGCCTGTTCTTTAAGATGACCGCCCAGCCGAGCCTGACGCCTTTTTTTCCCAGGAAGAACAGGGAGGGGCTGTGGGATTTTCAGGACGAACCCCGCCGCCTGGCCCTGGTGGAGGCCGAAACCTTTCACCAAATGTGCCTATATTGGGGGGCCGCTGTTTTCGCGGACGACCTGGCAGGAGTGATTGAAAGGGATGAGGCTGCGAGGCTGAAAGCAGGGCTGGGCCCTGATCTTTACCAATTCGTTGTTGGCCGGGGCCGCTTTTGCCTGGGTTCCCTGAGGAAATTCTATCGGCTTGAAAATGCTGAGGGGGCAGTTCATTCCGCTTCTTTTCTCAAACAGGTCGGCCTTTTGGCCGCCTCGGCCTGCGCCGGCGATTGGCCAGAGGAATTGCTGAAAATAGCTGAGTTGAGATTTCAGGTAAAGTTGGCCGAGGCGATAGATCGGCCATATCCCCCTGGGGTGGCGAAGGCTACCTGGCCCTGGCTCAAAAGGATTCTTTTGGAGGTAGCCCCCCAATGGCGACCATGTTTCACTTAAATGCCGAAAAAATATCCCCGCGCGCAGGCGAAAAACTCATCAGGGCCGAAGAGACAGGACATCTTTTCACTGCCGTGGAACTCATTGCGGCTTGGCGGGACAGGGAGGCAGAATTGCTTAAGGCGGCCGAAGAGGTTTACCGGCAAAGGCGCGAGGAGGGCTTCCAACAAGGCCTGGCCGAGGGCCGCGACGAGTATTCGGCCAAAATCATGGAAGCGGTCATGAGTTCGGTGGAATACATCGAGGGGCTGGAAGGCACCTTGGTCAAAGTAGTAGGTGAAGCCGTACGCAAAACCATCGGGGAGATGGACTCTGACGAAGTTATCGTCAGGGTCGTCAGGCAGGCCTTGACCTCCCTCAGGGGTGAGAAAAAGCTGCTGATCAGGGTTTCGCCGCGCGAGGAAAAGCCGGTACGAGATGATCTTGCCGCCCTTCTGTCGCGACGGGATTCCGGCGGCGGCTATATCGACCTCATAGCCGATCCTCGGCTGAACAAGGGTGAATGCGTTCTTGAAAGCGATCTTGGCATTGTCGAGGCCAGCCTGGAGACACAATTGAGGAATCTAGAAAAAGCCATGATCCGCAGGGTAAAAAATACCGGGGCCTGATGCCTCGCCGGAATTAGCCGATGCCGTTTGAATATATTGGCGAATTGTTGGAAGAGACCATTCAGACAACCTCTTCGCTGGATGTGCGGGGCCGGGTGGAGCAGGTCATCGGCACCATCATCCGAGCGGTGGCTCCTGGAGTGCGGGTAGGCGAAATCTGCATTCTGCGCAACCCCAACCAAAACTGGACCCTCAAGGCCGAGGTGGTTGGCTTCGTCAAAGATGTCGCTCTCCTGACACCATTGGGGGACATTGGGGGGCTGTCGCCGGATACAGAAGTCATTCCCACTGGGGAGATTCACTCGGTGCCGGTGGGCGATGATCTGCTGGGGCGAGTCTTGAGCGGCCTGGGTGAACCCATGGACGGCGGCCCGCCGATTAAACCCCGAACTTTCTACCCCGTATACGCCGACCCTCCCAACCCCATGACCAGGAGGCTCATCAGCCGCCCCCTGCCGCTTGGCCTTCGTTCCCTTGACGGCCTTTTGACCTGCGGCGAGGGCCAGCGCATGGGTATTTTCGCCGCCGCCGGGGGAGGCAAGAGTACCCTTTTGTCCAGCATCATCAAAGGCTCGGCGGCCGATGTGTGCGTCTTGGCCCTTATCGGCGAGCGCGGTCGCGAAGTCCGCGAATTCATTGAGCACGACTTGGGCCAGGATGGACGGAAAAAGGCCGTCTTGGTGGTCTCCACTTCCGACCGTTCGTCCATGGAGCGTCTTAAAGCGGCCTACTCGGCCACAGCCATCGCGGAGTATTTTCGCGACCAGGGCCGGAAAGTGCTGCTTTTGATGGATTCAGTCACGCGCTTCGGCCGGGCTCAGCGGGAAATAGGCCTAGCCGCCGGCGAGCCACCTACCAGGCGCGGCTTTCCGCCTTCTGTTTTCTCCACTCTGCCAAAGCTTATGGAACGGGCCGGTAATTCCGACAAAGGCTCCATAACCGCCCTCTATACTGTCCTGGTGGAAGGCGATGACATGACCGAGCCGATTGCCGATGAAACGCGCTCCATTTTGGACGGACACATCATTCTGTCGCGCAAGCTTGCTTCAGGTGGCCATTACCCAGCCATTGACGTTCTCAGCAGCGTCAGCCGGGTCATGACCGCCATCATCGGGCAGGAGCACAAGGAACTGGCCCAAAAAATACGCTCCGTTCTGGCCAAGTATGCGGAGATTGAGCTTCTGGTCCAGATTGGCGAGTACCAGAAGGGTTCGGATCAGGAGGCTGACTTCGCCATCAGCCGCATCGCCAAGGTCAACGCTTTTCTCCGCCAGGGCCTGGACGAGAGATCAACATTCGAGGAGACCTTGGCGGCCATGGAGCGGGCGGTGGCGTGATACAGGTGACGAATTGAAGCGCTACCCTCTTGAGGGTCTTCTTGCCATCAGGGTTTTCCGGGAAGATGCGGCCATTAAGGACCTCAGCGCGGCCGAATCCTGGCTGAAGACGGCTATGGCCGAAACGGAAAATCGGAGGCAGGAGTTCAATAATTACCGCATTTGGCACCGCGAGGAAGTTGAGCGCCGCTACCAAGCCATAATGGGCCGGGAAATGAGCCAGGGCGATCTGGAGGACTTCAAAGCTGGCCTGGCCTGGCTTGACGGCCAGATACTGAAGCGGCAAGAAGCCGTGGCCGAGGCGGAAAAACTGGAAGACGAGGCCCGGGAGAAGCTTCAGCGAGCCAAAGCGGTGCTCCGAGAGGCTACCCAGGCCAGGGAGAAAATTTCATACCATCGCGGGCAGTGGATCGAGGGTGCCGCCCGCGAAGAAGAACGGGTTCAGGATCTGGAGCTGGAAGAATTTAAGCCAGTATTGTTCGAGTAGATGAGGGACCATCAGAGGGTCGCCGATAACTAGGATACATTGTGCCCAAAATAATGGTCAACCTTGAGGCACTGGCCCATAACGCCTGGCTGGTGGGGCTGGTTTTAAAAAAATACGGCCTGGCTGGACTCCCGGTTTTGAAAGGCGTCGCCAGCCACCCGGTCCTGACGGACGAAGTGATGAGAGCCGGCTTCAACCGCCTGGGTTTCGCAGAAATCGAGGAACCTTTTTTATTCTCTCCAGACCATCCCACCAGTCGCGAAGGCCGGGTGCTGATACAGCTGGCATCACCGTCAAAGGCTACTCGGGTGGTGGAGGTTTTTAAAAGAAGCTTTCAGTCCATGCCTGAGAGTCTGGAAGCCGTAGCCGGGGCGGCCGTGGGTCTTGGCTTGGAGCATGAAGTAATTATAATGGTTGACCTCGGCGACAACCGAGAAGGGCTTCCGCCCGAGGACGTAGGCCAGCTTCTCGACCTGGCCCTTGGACTGCCCGGGCTGAAGACAGTGGGCTTCGGTGTCAGCCTGGCCTGCCTGGGCAATAAGCTCCCAACGTTTTCCGATCTGGAAAAGATTGCGTTTTTGACGGACCTCTTTCGTGATAGAGGGGTAGAACAGCCGGTGGTGAGCCTAGGGGGCTCGGTTTTCTGGAATTTTTTGAGCCAGATTCCGTCAGGTCTGGCCACCGAGATACGTCTGGGCGACCCTTTTCTCCTCGGTCGAGACATATACCGCGATCAGCCCCTGGCGGAAGGCTCGTTCCGAACAGATGTCTGTTTTTTTTCCGCCGAGGTGGTTGAAGTCAAAGCCACCCCCGTAAACGGCGCGATCTCTCCGCCCGCCGGATGCGTGGACGCATCAGGCGGGCGGAGGACCAGGGCGCTTTGCGAAATGGGCCGCTTTCACACCAGCCTGAGCTCGGCCTCGGCCAACCTCGATCATCTCAGCTGCGAAAGGCCAGGCGTCGTCGTGGTTGGCCTCACCGCCGGCTACGTTGCGGTGGACGTCACCGACTGCCCTGTACCAGTGAGGGTCGGGGATTGCCTGAAATTTCACCCCGGATACTGGGCCATCGCCCAGGCCTTTCGAAATCCCCTGGTTCAGCTGGAGATTCGGGGCGAATCACGGGCTAGACAAGTTTAACTTTAGTTTCCGCAATTTTTCTACCAACATTTATTGTCTTGGCATATCGACGGGGCAAGTAACCATAAAGAGCTTGTAAACGTCGTTGGCTTTTTTAAGGGCCTCCAGGGATTACCCGGCTCCCATAAATCTTGCACTTCTGGTTGCGCAGATTCAAAAACATTGAGATAGGGTCGAGAGGCGTATCCTTGAGTTTGTCCTGGAGCTTATTGACTAACACGCTGGTGATAAACCTCATTAAAAGATGCCTCCGGAAAGTATCCTCATCATGGATGCAGCGGAAGCATATCGCGTAGTTCTTGCCGATATCGAAGAATCGCTCAATCTGCTGGCGCATGTAATAGACAGGAAGAATTGTGTCTTTGGCCATGTCCAGGACTCAATTTGCATTGTACCCGCTTTTTGTAGGCGTGGCGCTTGACGTGACTGACGAGGTTCTCGTTATTCTCGATGTCGTCCAGATATTGCGCCGTCAAACTACGGTAGAATTTCAGGTTCCCCTTCAGTCCGAATACGAAAGAAACTTTGTTCCGATATAACGTGGCGATGTTGCCTTGGCCGTGATACCCGGCGTCCATGATGGCGAACCTCGTGTTGATCACGATCTCCTTCAACTCCAGAACCGTATGGATGAGCGTCGACACTTCAGTGGCATTGCTGGGGCAGAGTACCGGAGGAAACAAATCGGCAGTCCCGTCTCCTGCTGTGTGAGACAGATCAGGCGCACTTCATTGCTAATCGCCCCGTCATGATTGCTGGCGGCGGTCAAAGGAAAGCGGATGCCGTCCGGCAACCCTGTACTGTTCTATGAGGATGTTCGTCCTTTTCGAGACTTGCTTGCCCATATAGGGTACGTATTCCGAAAAGAAACCACGCAAGCTTCTCTCTTTCCCCATATCCGTGAAAAACCGCCGATCCTCTGGCTGGCCTGGTTTTCCCTTTGATACAGGATCCTGGCAAAACTCTCCGCCTGCCAGCCGGCCATGTGACACATCGTCGTGGCGCCAGGATGAATGCCTCCCCATTACGTACAGCGTGACAGGATCAAGGTATCCGATCGTGTCAAGAGCGGCCGTTAAACCTTCACGCCGCAGGTAGGTATAGAGGTAATACATATTGCCGAAATCAATGACCAATTTCTCCAGACTTGGCACGTCTGGCGACAGAAACTCGGCGTCAGGCTTGCCGTGCTTTCTTTTTGCAGATCTCAACGAAGCAGGCTTTTACATCAGCATCATATTTTGATAGATGCCCTTTTTCTTGTCGATTACCTGCCCTAGTTCTTATAAGTCTTCAGTATCTTGTCTCCCTGGCGTTCGGCGGGGCGGCAGAGCTTCGCGTAGATCCCACAGCGCGCTTCTTGTTGTAGGTGATATTCATGGCGGCCTCCATTTGTTGGTAGAATTAATCTGCCAAAAATATAAAACAATCGAAGGCAAACGGCAAGAGACTGATTCTAAAGACCGTTGGTCTAATATTTGATTTATTGCTCCAAATAGGATAAGATTTACATGTAAAGTTTTTTTCAACGGCAGTGATACGACTGGCGGCAAAGGCTCGGAGATATTCACAATGCCTTAAATATCTACCATGCCATGCTGTCAATGCAATGCCAACAACTTAAGGTGTCCCATCCTCAGGTATGAGAAAGTGGTATTTGTCAACGGACCGTTAGCTGAGGAACAGGGCGACCGTTTTTTTGTACTGGGTACCGAGACCTGGTGCTGAGATAGGCTTAAGTTGTTGACATTTGGTGCGCCCATAATAATGTTGTTGGCATCGGAAGACTGGCGTTTGTTGCTAACCCGTCAGATCAACTTCAAGCTGAAGATAAGAAGAAGGTTTCTTCTTTGTCTATAGAGCTGAGAAATGAATAAGCAAATATTTTTTTCTATACTTAAATAATGGTTTGATAATATGTATCTAAGATGATCGTTTTTCTGTTTTGTGTTTTGTGTTTTTCATACGCATCAAAGCCAATGATCATGGAAAAAAAACCTGGCCAGGATAAAAATCGCCAAGCCACATTAGCATCATGGTTTTATTTTGACAGCCGCAGAATTGATGCCCATGTAAAAACCCCTTTAAGGCCTGAAAACGACAGGCCTAAGACCTATTATCAAGGTATTATTTTGGCAGTTCTCTGCAAAGCAGGCTTTTTGCATCAGCATTAAAATTGGAGGTTGTTTTAAGACCATAAAAGTTATAGGTTTCCTCGCCAAACATGACGAGATGTCAACCTCCTATAGCGGATAGTCCGACGGTGCTTCCAGGAAGATCGACACCCATGGTCAGCGCATTGGCACCGAGACACTTGGCGAAGCCAATGAAATGAAGACGGAGAAGCAATTAGCGCTCGCCTGGCGTCGCCCATCAAAAATCTTGATGAGACCGCGGGGCTTCACCGAAAAACTCTGTCCTTTGAGGATCGAAATCCGTACATCGCCAACCGAGCCAACAATTGTTTTCTGGCGTTGCCAGAACCATAACGGAAAATCTGAGGGAGAGCACAATGTCCTCTATCACCATGAATGACTTTTCACGTCTCGTCGGTCAGACGGCCACCGCCGACGGGGAGGCGACCTTCCTCAAAGTTAGCGACGGCAAGCTTTCCCAGACTGGGAGCGTTGGCAACTTCTTTACTACCCAGTCAACCAGGCGGGAAACCATTGATGCCTTCGTTGGTGCCCTGCGGAGCGAATATGGCGACAATATCGCCAACATGATAAACAACACCGCCATCAGTGCCCTGAGGGACTCTGGCAAGCCACTCTCAGCACGTATGGTGCAGGATCTGAACAGCCTGGCACAGATAGAGCAGAACAAGTTGGGCGCGCATAACCAGGAAGTGGTGAAAGCTTTCCTGAGCGCCAAGGGCCCGGAGAATACATTTGACGTGGCCATGGGCCAACTGCTCGACAATTATGCCGTCGCCTCGGCTCAGGATAGGGACTCGCTACGGGAAAAGGTGCATGATTTTTTGCTCAGTAAGGCTAACTTGAACGCTTTTCACGCAAAACCGCTTACTGCCGCCGACTTGCAGCGAGCCTTTGATAGGGTTGCGCCCGAATTTACGGGGATAACTTTAGCCCACAAGAGTGGCCTCGTAAAAGGCTTGCCAGGCTCGCTGATGGACAGGATGCGCTTGGCGGATATGGGGCTGAGCAGGGCAGACGATAATAACTGTACCATCGAGCGCGCCTTTGGGGCGCTGGACATCATGCGCCAAATCCAGCCTGAAGGAGAGATAACCCCTGAAACAGTCTACAGGGCACTTTTTAAGGAGGCACCGCCAGATGGTCTTGAGGGCAACAACCTTGTCGAGGCAATTGAGACGCGTTACGTACAAGATATGGAAGCCCTTCTGGCGCGAGCCGGTAAAGGTGATAAAGACGTTACCAAAGCTAAGGCAAGCCTCATCAATCAATGGTCCACGTGGATACCCTCTGAAAGGCTCGACTCACTAGTAGAGCATCCCGATACAGTCACCGCCAAAGATGTGGCTGGATTTGCCGCGCAATCCTGGAGCGGCAGAAGTCTCGCCTCAGCGAAAAGCGCTGTGACAAAGGATTGCTGTCGGAACGGGATCACCACACCTGGTCAACCAGCGCCGACTTTCAGCTTTCAACTTCCAGACGGTAAAGGAGGAACGAAGACGGAAAGCGTTAAAATCGGCAAAGGACCTGACTTTACCTTCGCAAATGACGCAGACAAGGCCAAGTACCTTAAAGGGGAGAAAAATACTCTGTCCGATCACCTGGTGGAATTAGCCGAGAAGTTCTGCGGGCCTGACTGCACGGAAGAACAGTTGACCAACGTCCTTCTCTGCATGGGTCAGGCAACGCTTCTGCCTTTACGGCATGCCGTAGGCCTGGCTGGAGTGGTATTTGACGAACACGCCAGTGTCAGCGTGAGCTTTAGCCGACAACCGAACGGCGTTGTACAGGCGAACTTTTCCTCGCCCTCAGAAATTCGAGATACCAAAGGTTCTTTCAGCATGAGCCTATCGATCGGCAAAGATGGCAACATTGCCATAACAGAATTTGAGATAGCCCCGCCCCTGTCCGTCCGCCAGGAGCGCGCTTTAGAGGCAAAGAACGCCCGGATTATTGACGCCTTCAAAATGGCAGAGCCATTCCGAGCATTGGATGACAGTCCTGACGGCCTCTTCGCGCAGATAAGCCCGCTAGCCCTGAAGTTTGACCCCGAGGCGAGGATTGAGCCCCGTTTTTGGACCAACATTGACTCCACAATTGGCCAGCGCATCGAAAAAATGGCCGGAGAAAACACGCAGCCTTTAACGCTGGAACAAATTGTGGCGATACGCGATGGCGCGGTGAATGAATTTTTTGCCAAACTGGAGCAGGCGGCCGGCCAGGTTCCTGAGGATCAGCGCGCCGTTTTCTTGCGCGGTTGCCTGGAGCTAGGGGAAGTCCCCGACCAGGAGCTGCTGCCAGCCATGGGGGTGATGGCCGGCAACGTGACCAATATCTTCGAGGCAATTCTGGAAGCTAAAACCGGGAACGAAGTCAGGGATTTGCTGAGCGACTTGTATACGTCCATGAGCTCGTTCATGTTTGACCCTGACTACGCCGGGAAAGGAGCGGATTTTTTCGCTCCAGCCCATTTGCTGGCCATGCGTTTGGGCATGATGGAGCTCATGGACGGGGACAACCCGGAAGGCTTCGCCATGGCCCTCTCCCGGCCCGGCCCTTTCCGCGACATGCTCCACAGTGTGGCTGACGGGACAAACGAGGGAAACGGCATAATCCAGCAGGCGCTCAACTGGTTCAATGGCGGCATGGCGCAGGTCATCTCCTACGAGACACTGACGGTAACCCTCAATCCTCACGAAGTCAGAGAGCGCGATCTTTCCCTGTCCGGCTGGCGCGGAAGCCTGGGAGAGGGAGTGTTCGTGGCCCGCCTGGACAACTCCATGCCGAAATTGGCCGGCCTCAACCAGGGCATACAGCATGACATGCCGGCTATGAAAGAGCATATCCGCGCCACAGCCGAAACCGATCTTCGGGAGGTGCTTGACGAAAAAGAATTTACAGAGTCGGGCTTGACCATTCAATTCGTTAAGGATTACGTGCGGCAAGGGATATTCGTGGACGGACGTTATCATGACCCATCCCCGACCACAAGTCACAGAGGAACAGGAACCTCGGAAGATGAATTCATCGCCCTCTTCCCCAACCCCCAGGCCGCTAAGCAGCTTTCAAAACTAGCCACACAAGCCCTACCTGGAATAGCTATGCAAGCCATGCAGCTGAAGTGCTCTAAGGAGACCTCGGAGGGAATCGTAGAAAACTGCCTCGCCAATCCAGATTTGTTGAAACCGGCCAACAAGATCACTAATCTGAGCATCGAAACCTTGGACGCAAACCAGGGCCGTTACAGGCTTTCCGCCCATTACTCCGTCTCATCAAGTAATCCCAAATCACCTATCGAGGCCTTTATATTCGAAGTCTCGGTGGATGTGAATCTGGGGGACCCCCCCTTGCCTCTGCCAACGGTGGATGACGCTCACTTGGATATGATAATCAGTGGACGGGATGATGACGCCACGACCGGGCGATAATCGAAAGAGGGAAGATATGGGTGGCGATGACCAGCCGGGTATCCGCTAGGAGTTGAATAGAGAGCAAGCTGGATGGCCACCGCTGTTACTGCGAGCCAGCAGTATCTTGTTTTTTGAAAAGTCGACTTTATTGCATGAATGTAAGGTATCTTCATCCTACATGTAAAACAAGGCTCTAGGGAGAGCGTAAGATTTTAGCGCTGGCTATTCCCGCCCAATGGTCAGGGACAAACTTCGATACGTCATGCCATGGAGAGGGCCAGGAAAAAGTAAGGCCTTAGATATATGGCCGATACCCCGTCGTGCCTCTTTGGTGTCATCGCCCTGACGTAAACAGTACCATCTCTGGCGAGAAGGTGGTGGTTGCGCTTGCCACCACCAGGGACACATTTGAAACTGAATCGTCTTATTCTTCTAGGATGAAGACCCTCAAGGAAAACGGCTTTCCAGTTATCGTGGCAAATTTGAGCGTATACAATTTATATTGTATTTAATAAATAACTATCGATGTTTAGGGATAAACCTATTGACCGAACAAGATCATGTCTCGAGCCGGTATTAAGTAAGCGATCGTGCTGAGGACTTGCGGCTGTCGAAGGTCGGCATTAGCGGCGTATAGGCCGGTGACTGGACCTCGCCCTGCATGCGGATCTTTTTCTGAGTTCCCCGAGGCCGGCAAGGCCAGCCAAAAGGCCCCTAATTGGACATGGCCGATCGTCGACTCCGGGAGCATGGCGCCGTTTCCAGGCCGGCAGCAAGTTGCCTTGGGCACGCTCGACACTGAAACCATATTGCGGAACTGATGGTTCCGTTTAACATGAAGGAGAACCACGCACATGGAAAACGCTTTTACAGGCCTTATTCAGGCTTTGTCCAGCCAGTTGCGGACTCCCATAGAAATCAAGGACAACTGCAAAGTACATGTCAATTTTGACGCCGTGGCCCTGCTCATTGAGCACCTGGCCGACGCGGAACAGGTTTTGCTGGTTGCGCCGGTGGCCGATGTGCCGTCCACGGGACTGGAGGCATTCTACCGCGACCTTTTGCAGGGGCAGTATGTCTTCGCCGAAACCAGTGGTGCGACTTTGGCCATTGATAAAGACGAACGCTTTGTAAGCTTGCAGATGGCGCCTTCCTTGCGCGCCCTGACCATAGAAAATTTTCCCACGCTGGTGGAAAATTTCGTGAACATGGTGGAGCGTTGGCGCATGCGCTGCCTTGAGGCTTCGGAACGGGAAACTAAACAAAACGAAACCGATTATGCGCTGGAACATACATCTGACTCAACAATGATGCGTATTTAATGAAAATATATTTTTACTTTGTTGTCTAACGTCTCACTGTTCCAGCTTTGTTTTCTCGTCGGGAATACCCGCTGCAGCCGTTACCAGGCCTTGGTGGCCGCATAGCCTTGATAGTTGGCAGTCCGTACAATGGCCATTAGGCTGTTTATGATAGGCTTGGGGTCAAGGCTGGTTGAATTTGGCCTTATCGCCGATGGCGACATTCACGTGCCAAAGGGCGATGAAAGCTTGGTGCCAAAGTGGAATTGGCTGGCCGAGAACACCAGTGGGCAGGCTGGGCTTAGTGTCTGACGCCTTTCGTTCACCGGAATGGGGCTCGGCCCAATGGGCGGAGACGAAGAATAAACTCTTGGAACGTCTGAGTGACAAGGAAGACGTTAAGTTCCTGTCCTGAGCTTGAGCGTTACCAATTGCGTGGAAGCGGGATCATCTTTTCGGGGGACGATTCCGGGCGTGGCAATATTCAGCCCTTTGTCCAACCGACTAGCTACAGGCTCCGGATACTGACTTTCTGCTAGCTAATGGGCTTTTCCAAGCTGGCCATAGTGCCCACATTAACTTTGGTTGAAATTGCTGGGGCGCCAAAGAAGCGGAGGATCCCTTGCGCTGCTCCAACGCCTATCCCTCCGAGTTTTGGGGAGTGGACGTAGTGTACCTCACCTATTCATAATATGGCCGTGGGCAGCGAGTACAAGATAAGGTCTCCATGAAGCCTTTGATCAAAGGCCCACTTGCCTGTTTTCGGCAGGCAAAGGGGAACTTTGCCAAACGTGTTCTTCTGTTGGGTGCGGCCAGCAGCGAAATCGGGGTTTAAGGCGGTTTCGCGGCCGAGTCTCTGGAAATAATCATGAACGGTAGCCTTCTGCGCTCGCTTCCAAAGCGTTGTTTTCTCGGGGAAAAACACCCTTCGGACTGGGGAAAAGATCCTGGCTACCCAGAGAGAGAGAGAGAGAGAGAGAGAGAAGAGTATAAATACGCCCTCGCGAGGCGCACTATCCGCAAACGATGTTCGTTACCCTTTTTCCGGCCGCGCATGGCCTGACAAACGGATGACTCCATTACGCTATCGGAGGCCATAACTCGCCCCAGATGGCCAGCGGAGGTTCTTTCACCAGGTTAGATGGCCTCAACGGCCATGTTCGGAGTAATTCCGGGAAAGCAGCACCAAAGCTTCAGTGCTACCTTGCGATAGGAGATATCTCTGCCTTCTCTATGCCGAATGGCGTTACCGAGGCCGTTAACGAGGCGCGAGAGGCTTACGATGATAAACGTCTTTAGGCCTATTTGGCTGCCAACGGTTCAGAGCCTCAAAATAATCTGCTTGAAAGAATTTTTACGGAAAGGATGCGCCCTTCGATGACATCACCATGCTGGCCTTTGCTATAAGATGGCTCAGGAAAAAACGAGGCTTTCATGGATATCTCGATCCCCAACGAAGAGAAATAACCTTGATTTGTCTGGTCGGACGCCTGGAATCAACCCAGGCTCAAACCCTATTGAAACTGTCCAGAAGTCTTTGCTGGAAGGCCCTCCCAATCTCATCCAGAATTGCTCCAGCATGAGCTACGTGGTCTGCATGGGGCTACGTTGCTTTCTGCCGGCCCAAAAAGAAACCAAACAGGCAGGCAAGAAGTTTGTTATTATTGGACCCAAAGACAATGTGCGTCGGGTCTTTTTTGCGACCGGTTTTGACATGATCGCCATGATTCGGGACAATATCGAAGACGCCCTAGCTAGCCTGGGATGAGGAAAATGTCATGCAGAGCGTTTTTACCTCTTTGAGCGAACTGGCCAAACTTCTAGGGCTGGCGGAGGAATACTGCCGCCGGGCCGACTTGCCGGATTCTTTGACTTTCAAGACTCAGGTTGTGTTGGAGGAGCTTTTTGTCAACACATTCAAGCACGGCTACCAGGAGAAAGAAGGGCAGGCGATAGTCACCCTGGAAGCGGAAAAGGAATATCTGTTTATACGTTACGCAGACCATGCGCCTGCCTTCGATCCCCTGGCAAAGGAAACACCTGATCTGCGAAAGCGCTTCGCTGAAGGCATACCCGGCGGTGCCGGGCTGGTTTTGCTACGTTCCATGACTCAGGGACTGTGTTACTTTCGCAAGGAGGACAGCAATATTATTGAAATGCGGATAACGGCCTGAGCAGGGATTGAGAATCAAATTTGCTAAAAATGGTTGCCCTGCCACGTTACAGTGAAATAAAGACCCGTCGTGGACGCAGCTAGAGTGCCTCGCATAATAAGGAGGGACAATCTATCGCCATAGGTTCAGGGTCAGCCGCTAAGACGCAGCTTCAGTGGGGTTCGATTCCAGCTGTCGGATTGAGTCGCCGTTCTTGACCAGATCGCCAAACTTCAGCAAGGTTCCAATCCATTTTTGTGCGTGGCGTTTCTTGATGGTTTATTTTAATTGACGATTTTATCTTTATATAATTACGTATTTATAAGCCATATAAGATTAATTATTGTATTTTTTCATAATAGCAATAATATTGGAAATAATTCCTGAGAAATGACTAATGACATTTTTTTTTGAAGAAACACATGATCATTGCGCTTGAAGGCGGCGTGGGCGGACTCAGTCAGGATACTCCTCACCCAGCGGTTGCCCTTTCCGGTATCGCACAATGCATGAACTCTGCGAGGCCGGATTCCCAAGAGTTTTCTGCCTCTAATACTGTCATAAAGACCACGCAAGATCCTCCTATGCGTTCAAGATGTAGAGATGTAGTACGAGTTTGTGAAAAATGCAATTTTTGGACGTTGAAGGACGGCAATGACAGAGCCTGTGTCCAGTGTTCTCTGAAATGCAGCTCCAAAAGGTGGATGAGGCGGCTAGGGGCCAGAAAAGTTGCCAAATGACGGCGATCCGGCTACCTGCCGACAAATCCATGCCTGCTGGCCATTGACCTGCTGGGGCAGCGTTCGGCTTTTTTGGGCCATCGTTTGTCCCTGCGAATCAGCGATTGTCCGCTGATTCCAGAAAGAAGGCTGGAATTGCCTGCGGCTTCCAGGCATTTGGCCAGGACCTGGCCATCCGGGCTTCGTCCCACACAAGGCCCATGGCCTTGGATTGACCCTGTAGGGTGCCATCCTTAAGTCTGAGAAGAAAGGACTAGGAAAAACGCAGGAATAATGATTGACGCCAAATATAAAAGCGGGGTATCTAGAGGCTCTGGTCGATATGGTCATGGTTGTGACTGACACTATGAGCCGGTGACCTAAAACCGTATTACGAAAATGAATTTTAGTTTAACCACGATTTAATGCCTTGATTTCGTAATTAGCGATAAATACAAAATAAAGAAGTGAAATAATCATGTTACATAAATAATAGCTTTTTATGGAATTTTTTTTCTTTGTTTATGCTATATCAAGATAATAATTAGTAATATATTATTTAATTCACTTTATATTTAGTTATAAAATTATTAATAACTTCATTAGATATAATATATATTATATCAACAATACATAATATAATTTATATACACATATATCTTTTATGATAATATGAAAATAAATTCATTAGATAATTAGTCGGTGCTGAAAAAGGGATAACCCATTGAAAAATCAAGGTAATTTAAGATAAATTCATTGAAATCCGCCCAGTCGAATCGGCATAAGGCATCTCCAAAAAGTACGGCATAATCAAATAATTGTAGCTAAATCAATTTAATTATAACAAAAGTCCTGTTCAAAATTTTGAATTGCCACCGTCTTCCTACCCCGGCACCTCAAATGCCGCGTTCAACCAACAGGGGAATCTGGCTGGCTCCATGCCACTGGGCTGAGCCAAAAACGAACCTTTTAGGTCCGTTTAATAAATTAATCAATTTAAAGCATTATTTTTTAGAAAAAATCATTAATTATTCAATATATATGAATAAATACTTATAAAAACTCTTTATGATATTAAAATTTTCAAGCTATAATTAAGCAATAATGTTTAAATTTATATACTCAATTGTCAACATTTTAACTTCTATATATATAAATATAAATGAGTAACTTTATAAATTTGCGCAAAATTTTTGGGACATCAATTGTTTTTATAGCAAAGCAATTTTCAGATGAAAGGCATGATAATAAAATTTTATAATTATATCAAAAATTTAAATGAGTAAAAATTATCAATAGTATGAAATATTTTGCGACATACAATGGAGAAAATGTTTAGCATGCGACACATATCCTTCACCGATAGTTTTTTGCCAGGACAGGGCATCGGTGGTTTTCTTCGCAGCTCCATAAGCCATGGCGTTTCCGGCGGCGCGCACCTGAAGGGGCGTCCAGGCCCCCCTGGCGCGATCAGGCTCTATTTCGTCTGGATTGGCAGGCACCTTCATTTCGGGATGGAGTGGGCGGCCTGTCAAGCCGCTGTCGGGGCCGGCGGCCAATGGCGTCTTTCCGCCAGCCCCGCTCGTCTGCCGAACGGCCGCGGGCGATGCGCCTGGGGGATGGGCAAGTTTTGTCTGTCAGGATAAAATATAGCTATGCTGACGAAATATCCATAATCTTTGGCTATTGAAAGCATGCGTATGAGGCATCTAAAATATGTTTGTGCAAATTATATGCCAAAAAAATATTTCAAATATTTTATTATGACTATAAGGTATTGAATATATGATGAAAAATTTTATACTAAAGTAATTATTGACTTGACAATAATAATCTGACATGATATTATGACTCTAAAGTGGTGGCTAAAGCTTGTCAACATAATTTACCATCACGAATTAAGGAGTCTAAAATGATTATTTTAAGGGAGCACCACACGGCGTTATTTACTACCAGGAACCTGCTTGATGAACTTGATCCGACAAATCGTCTTGTCATTCTTGCTAAAAACCTTGATTGGGCTACTATAGAGGAGAATTTATCTATTTATTATGATTCAACGGGAACTCCTGGGTTACCAATACGATTAATGGCTGGATTAAATATTTTAAAATATATTGAAGATGAAAGTGATGAAAAGATAATACAAAATTGGAAGGAAAATCCTTATTACCAAGCTTTTACAGGATCTGATTGTTTTTCAAAAGATCTTCCGCCATGCAATTCCTCATCTTTATCAATTTTTAGAAGAAGAATTGGCGTAGATGGTTGTAATTTTTTGCTTAAACAATCAATTTTATTGAATAAGATCGATTTAAACGACCAAAAAGAAGTTATTATCGATTCAACTGTTCAGCCCAAATATACGGCGTTTCCGACAGATATTAAACTTACGTATGATGTCATAAAGTCATTATGGGCGTTAGCTATTTTTTATGGAATTAAATTCAGAAATAAATATAAAAAAGAGACAAAAAGATTAAGAAAGAATGCGGCATTTGACAAATCAAAAAATAGAGGCAATATTAGGGAGGAAACATTGGCCAGGCTCCGTAAGATTGCCAGCATCCTCTTGAAGGAGATTGAGGCGAAATTGCCAGATAATATAAAATCGACAGCGAGTTTTGAGTTAACTTACGATACATATAATAAGGTAATTACACAAAAAAAGGACGATAAAAATAAGATTTATAGTATTTATGAGCCACAAATTTATTGTATTGCAAAGGGTAAAACTAACGTTAAATATGAATATGGAACAAAAGTCGTAATTATTGTCGATAAAAAAACTGGTATTGTATTAGAAGTTAATAGTCTAGATGAAAATACACATGATAGTAAAACTATTAAGCCTATACTTGATCATTTACAAGAACATACGGGAATAAAACCAATTAAAGTAATAGGTGATAAAGGATATAGAGGTCCTAAAGTTGTTAATAATGCTACTATAATAGTACCTGAAAAAGATATAAGCAAACTAGATGATGCTACCAAGAAAGAAAAAATTAATGATTATAATAGAAGAAGCGTTATCGAACAAGTAATATCTCACTGCAAAAATGAATACAAGCTTGGCAGAAATGTTTTAAAAGGCATTATAGGTGACAAAATAAATCCAATATTAACATCAATAGCATATAATTGCCAACTATTTATAAGATCAACTATTAAGCAAATTAATAAAGTTAAATCAAACAAAAGAAAAAATATTTTATCAAGAAATAATTATAAAAAAGTAAATGATATCAATCCTAGACCAATTTTTAATGCGTATTATGAACCAAAGCAGCAATTAAAATAGTAGAAGATAAATTTACTTGGAAAAAAGATTTTTTCAACTTGAAAGGATATCTATACCCAAAATTTGGTTCTTTTTTTATTTAAAATTATCTAAATGTATTTTTTGGTACTTTTAATATAATTTAATATAATTTATAAACAATATTTTTTGTCGTAGAAATCTAATATCACTAAAAAAATACTTACTTATAAAATATCCCGAGTTCTTCAGTGGCGACTAATTATTATATTTAAAATAATCATATTATAGTTATTAATGATATATATAATGATCTATTATAGAAATATTATATATTTGACAATTATATAGCGATATATATAATTTCACCAACAATAGTGATGAAAGAACAGCAGCATGACATGGCAAACGCATTATGGAGTGGGTAAATATATACGCATGCCCTATTCGGAATACTTTTATTTTTTAGGCATTTGTGATAATAATTATTGCGTGAGGTATATGATGAGCAGTAAGATCTTAAACGTCTCAACGCCTATGGGCCCCGCTTCGTCCGCCCCGGTCTCTGACGTAGCCTCTCACGGGTCGCTTGATTCGACTCTGGACATAAGTCGGGATACGGAGCACTTTCAACAGCTATATAACAGGCCGCTTGAGCAGGCCGTCCAGGAGAGAAGCCAGGAGCCTGGGCGGTTTGGGCGACCGCTTGAGGGGACCGCCCTGGAAAGAAGCCAGGAGCCGGTGAAGTTGGGCCGGCCGCTTGGTAGGCCCGGCGAAATTGAGGATAAGGTAGAGGGCGATAGCGAAAAAAACAGCGATTTGTCCAGCCTCTTTCAAAACCGCCTGTCCAGCCTGGGGACACCAGCGACCGCTGCGGCGGCCGAGGCCGCTCCGGCCACCCTTGATTCCAGCCTGGACATCGAGAATCTGGTGGATCGGATTCTGGTATCCGACCCGGTGACCAGTGCGCGAAATGAGGTGCGCCTGTCGCTCAATGATTCAGCGATAGCTGATACTGAAGTTATTTTGAGCCGAGGTGCCGATGGACTTTTGAGCGTGAGCTTCAGCACGGCCAACGCGAGCTCCATGCAAACCCTGGTGGCAGCCCAGAGTGCCCTGAAAGAGGCCTTGGAAAGAGTTGAGAACCGCGAGGTGCGGCTGGAGATCAATAATGATCGGGATTCGGCCGACAATAACCACAGCGCCAGCGGCCGTGGTACCAGCGGTGACGATGATAGCGGTCACCGGTCCCGAGGGTACGACTACCTTGACCCGACTGGGGGACAATAAGTGCCGGACCGCCTTATGTATCCAATCCCGGCCCTTAATCGCGATTTGGCCCTGCTAATCTCTTCAATCAGCCAGAGGTTCGACCATTACGCTCTCGCCAGTGCCAATGGAATCCTGACTTTCGCCCCTATACCGGATCAGCACGCCTGGCGTCCCGTGGGGGCCATAGATTTTGAAGCCAATGGCTTTGACTGGCGTCTGTTTCTGGGCTCATGGGATATCCTGTCGGGGCGATCGGATCTGGATGGCCTCAGTCCCGAGGATCTGCCCGACTATTTAAGGCTGGCCGCCTCGGCCCTCGTTCTTCAGCCGGCTCTGGCGGCACTTGAGCTGGCCCTGGAGACCCGCGTCGCCTTGGTCGGCCCAGGCGGGCTAGAAGACTCCGAAGACGACGGGCTTGAGTTCCGTCTGAAGCTGGCCGAGGGCCGGGGCTATGTCCCGTTGAAAATCAGGCCGCCGGGGAAACAGGCAGCCCAGTGGCTCCTGGGACGGCTGGAAAACCGATCGCCCAAGGACCGCCTCGATATTGGCGGCCTAAAGGTGCCTGTCAGCCTTCTGGCCGGAGAAATGAGCATGCCTCTGAGCCTGGTGCGGGATTTGGGAGTGGGCGACATTCTCCTGCCGCCAGTATATCCGGCCTTAGAAAACCAGCTTCTTTTGAAAATCAAAGGGCGGCCCGCCATACGCCTGAAAAACGGCGAGGGATCGGCCCAAGTCGTGATGGCCAACTTCGATACCAAGGAGAGGCACGTGCAGGACGCCGCCAGCGATGTGAAACAAATTGATCAGTCAGCCGAAACAGCTGCGATGGATCAAGATCCAATTATCGAAAATATAGATGACCTGGAGGTCGTTGTTGGCTTTGAGCTGGGCAAGCTGGACATCAGTCTCAAAGAATTGACTGCCATGGCGGTGGGAACGGTTTTTCCCCTGGATGTCGATCTGTCCGCTCCGGTGACCTTGACCGTAAATGACCAGCCCGTGGCCCAGGGCCGGCTAGTGGATTTGGACGGCACTGTCGGCGTTCAGGTCGTCAGGGTTGCGGGCGGTCGGTAAAAATGGGCAATCTCAACCCCATGCATCTGATCGCCTTGACGGTTGTGATGGGGCTATTGCCTTTTTTTTTGATGATGGTCACCTCATACGTGAAGATTGTCGTGGTGACCACCTTGGTGCGCAACGCCCTGGGGGTTCAGCAGGTACCGCCGGGCATGGTCATGAATGGCCTAGCCATCATTCTCACGGTTTTCATTATGGCTCCCGTTGGACTTGAGACTTGGCGACTGGTTGAAAATAAGCAAATTTCGTCTTCCCCGGCGGTAGCCGAGATGGTCGCCATCGCCGGCGAGGCCTCCGGGCCTCTTCATAATTTTTTGAGCCGCAACACGGAACCGTATGTCCTGACCAGCTTCACTGCCACGGCCAAAAGAATATGGCCCGAGGAAATCCACTCCCTGATAAGGGAGGACAGCTTTCTCCTGCTAATTCCATCGTTCGTCATTTCCGAATTGACCAAGGCTTTTAAGATAGGGTTTTTGCTGTATCTCCCGTTTATCGCCATCGATCTGATTATTTCCAATATACTGTTGGCCATGGGCATGATGATGGTCTCGCCGATGACCATATCATTGCCTTTCAAGCTCCTGCTGTTCGTTACCCTTGAGGGGTGGCTGAAAATTTGCCAGGGTTTACTATTTAGCTACAGCTGAAAGGCCCGTTAACAGTGGCTGGCGTTCGTCCGATCCCAATGCGGGTGCGCATTTATGAACATCGCCGCAACGGAATGGCCCAGTGTCAGCGTTATTGGCGTGAACGACCGAATGGACATAGCTCTACGCCGAACTCGAAAAGATTGCCAATGAGGCCTTCTGGCTGAGGAGAGGCGAAAGATCCCGATGGAACCTTGGCAAGACGAAATCAATCGTCTCGGCCGTACCCATGATTGGCGCCCCCTGGCGGGGAGCGGTCTTCTCCTTCGATGCCTGGCCTACAATGGCCAGAACATGGCCCAATACCTCAGCCTTTTGTGATTTGACTGGCATGATACTCTGATGCGCCTAATTTTGCATAGTTATGGCATGACAACGGAAGCCATGGTTGACCGCCTTTTTAGAAAAAAAGTACCAGAGCCCTGGAACGCCAATTAGCCATGGCTGAAAAGGCCGCCAACAAAAAAGCGATTCCCGGCCCGACACCCTAGCTGGAGAAAATTCATGAACATCACGGTAACAGAGGAAAACAATGTCAGCGTCATGTGCGTATCTGGTCGCATGGACGCAACCAATTCCGCTGATTTCGACAAGGCGGCCAAAGAGCTTCTTTCCGAGGGCAGGCAAAGAATTCTGCTGAACTTGGGCGCATTGGAATTCATTAGTTCGGCCGGCCTCAGGGTTGTGCTGATCATGGGCAAATCCTGTCAAGAGAAAAAATTGGCCCTTGCCTTTTGCGACCTTCAGCCAATGGTCGCTGAAATTTTCTCTATTTCTTCATTTGATACCATCTTCAAAATTTTTAAAAATAAGGATGAGGCCTTAAATAACATGTGAGACAGGTTTGTTTCAAGGTCAGTTCCAATGGCGTTCGAACTATTCCGAAGGATATGCTGGTGATACGGAAGAATATAATAAATGGTACATTGACCAGCTACCTTACGTCAACTGATTTTTGGCCGAAGCCGCCGGGCGGCTCTCCTGCCTCTGATCACATAGGTTGAGCTGGCCATGGAAGAGCTCATGGTCAACGTCTCCAGCTACGCCTGCGGCCAGGCGGGTGCGCTGGGGAAATGCGCTCCTGCCTGTCAATAGCTATGGAACGCCAGCATTTGTCGATTTCCATCGTTGACTGTGGCCGCGCCTCCGAGCCCTTCAACGAAGCGCCCGGTGCCAACCTTTCCCAAAGGGCCGTCGGCGGCCTGGAGTCCACCTTGCCAAGAAACTGGCCTCTCGCTATAGCTAGGACTACAGTGCGGCCAACACCAACGAACTGGTATTTGATCGACCTGACATTAAGTGATTAATTATGCGTGCGTCATTTTTCTTGAAAGCCGTTTTTTTGCTGGCCTTGGCGGCCGCCGCTGTTTGCATGGCGTCCTTGGCGGACGATCTCAAGGCCGACCCGCCTAAAAAAAAGTGGAAGGTCATCTATGTGGAGGGCGGCAACTACAAGGACTATTATCTGGTCTTGTCCGGCCTCATTCATGGCCTCAAAAACATTGGGCTCATTGATTATCGGACGCCTCCGGCGATCATGGACGATGGCAACGAGGATACCTCCCAGCTTTGGTCATGGCTTTCGATAAACGCCGTGAGCGACCGGCTGGAATTCCTGGCCGATGGCTACTACTCAGCAGGTTGGAACGACCAGAAGCGCCTTGAGATAAAGAAGGAGATCCTAAGGCGCCTCAATGATGGCAACGACGTGGATCTAGTACTGACCTTCGGCACCTGGGCGGGCCAGGACTTGGTCACCGATGAGCATCAGGTTCCGGTGATGTCGATCACCGTGACCGACCCTGTGGCGGCCGGCATTTCGAGGACTGAGACCGATTCCGGCCTTGACCACGCCCATGTACAGGTGGAAAATGGCCGCAACGAGCGGCAGATAAGAATTTTCCACGATATTTTCAAGTTCAGACGGCTTGGCGTGCCCTATGACGTTACCCCCAGCGGACAGAGCACCATGGGTGTGCCAACCATCAGAAAAATGGCCGAGGAGCTGGGCTTCGAGCTGGTGCCCTGCGAAACCAGATTGGAAATAGACGACCAAGAGACAAGCTTCCAAAACCTTCTCGACTGCGTCAGTGACCTGTCGGAAAAAAGCGACGCCATCTATCTAACCGTCAACAACGGCATGCAGGGCGATCGAATCGAGCGAATCCTGGCCCCGATCATCAAGGCCAGAATCCCCAGCTTTTCCCAAAGCGGCTCCAACGAGACCGAGCTGGGCGTGTTGATGAGCCTGGGTCAGGACAACTACAACGACTCGAGCTTTTTTGAGGCCAAGGTCATAGAGGCCATAGTAAACGGCCAAATGCCCCGCCAGATCAACCAGATTTATGAAGCTCCACTGACGTTGGCCCTGAATTTGAAAATGACCCTAGCCATAGGCTGGAACCCGCCTTTCGAGGTTCTAATCGCCATGGACGAAATATATCAGAACATAGGCAATCGTAGATGAGTTCCGAGGCTAACGGAGTATCAGTCCTGGCTTTGCTGGGGGAAGTATTTCTATTGGTGCTCAGCCAGTTTTTCTTTTTGGGTCTGAATTTATCCGCCCTGCATCAAGAATACCGCAAATCATCAAAGATGGCTGAGAGTTTTTTGCTCAACGATTTAGGACGCCGTCTCGACACTCTAGCCCGGCTGAATCTGGAACTTGAACGCCAAAAGTCTCTCGCCGGTGACCTAAGCCGGGTGGCTGATCTGTCCAGAGCCCGCTATTTCCTGGTCGCGGACGCCTCAGGCCGGGTGTTGGCCGGATCTTCCCCGGCGGCTGTTTTAAACCCCCCGGAGGCTCTGAAATCATCGGAAATTTCAGAATTCACCTCGGGCGGCCTGTCCTGGATGTTTCGGCCGATAGTCGGCCATAATGAAAAGCCGGCGGGTTTCATCTTCTTGCACCTTGACGAGGATATGTATGCCGCTTCCGTGGCGGAATTCGTCAGACAGTATAAATGGCCCCTGATTCTGACCACGGTTATGAGCGTCATTCTGTTAGTTTTGGTTTTTAAGAGGTTTCAAAGGGCTTTGTTTGATTCTGGCCCAGGCGGCCGCTTCCGGTATCTTGTCTTCCTTGCGCCGTTTCTCCTATCCCAGCTGGCTTTTTACGCCATCGTCTTCGAACCCCGGCAGTCCCTTTTTTACGCCCAGAGCCGTGGGGTAGCCGAACAGGTCGGCCGTAGCCTGGCCGGCGACCTGGAATATCTTTTGTCCCGCAACGTGCCGCTGGAAATTGTGCCCAATCTGCCCAGGCACCTTGAGGGCCTGAGGGAAAGCCTGCCGGTCATCGGACATTTGGCTGTGATTGGTCCCGATGGCCACCTTTTGGCTTCGGCCGGCGAGAACCCCAACTGGGCGGCTTCGTCCCCTGGCCTGAGGCTGTCGCTGCCTCTGTCGGGCGAGGCGGGAGGCGTTGAAATCACGCTCTCCTCGCACGGGCTTCGGCTTGCCACCCTCAGGGTGATGCTCGACAGCCTGACCATGACCCTGGTGGCCAGCCTGCTTTTGGTGGAACTTACCCGCCTGATAATTATCAGGGCGGACCGGGATGGAGGCCGCCCCTGGACGGAGAAACCTCAGGTCATGCGGCCTCTGGCCTTTATCTGCCTTTTCGCCATGGACATGTCATTCAGTTTCATTCCACTGAGGATGGCCGAGATTTCCCCTGTTTTACTGGGCTTGCCGGAATCGGTCGTTCTGGGGTTACCCATTTCGGCCGAAATGCTCATGGTGGGTCTGGCCACTATAGGCGGCGGTTTTCTAGTGGGCCGGGTGGCGGGCTGGCGTTTTCTGTTTTTAAGCGGCCTTTTGATGATGGCCGTGGGCTATGTCTTGAGCGGGCTGGCCGGGGGGGCGGCGTTTTATATCGCCGCCAGGGCGGTCTCGGGCCTGGGCTACGGTCTGCTGAACCTCGGGGCTAGCATCTTCGTCATCACCCGGGCTGGACAGAAGGAAAAGGGATCGGGGATGGGCGAGCTGACCGCCGGTTTTTTCGCCGGCAGTCTTTGCGGCTGCGCCGCCGGCGGCCTGATGGCCGACAGGCTAGGCTTCGCTCCGGTGTTTTATGCAGCGACCTTTATTTTCCTGACGGTGTGGTTTTTGGTGCTGATCTTTTTCCCAAAGAGCCCCGCGACCAGCCCGGCTACCAGCGAGATGGAGAGCAGCCGATTGAGCCTGAGGACTTTGCTGGGTTTCGTCGGCGACCGCCAGGTGGTGAATATGAGCCTGACGCAGGTCCTGCCGATAGCCATTGTCACCGTTGGGCTTTTGAACTATTTCCTGCCCATCTACATGAGCCGCATCGGGGCTGGTCCGGCGGCGATTGGCCAGTTGAATATACTCTTTTCTTTGGTGATTATCTTCGCCGGCCCTCGCTTCGGTCGGGCCATAGACGCCAGCGGCCGCAAATACGCCTATCTGATCTTGGGTGGCCTCTTCGCGGCGCTGGCCCTGCCTTCGTTCTTCCTGATACCGGCCTTGGGTGGGATAATAACAGGAATATTCTTTCTGGCCCTGTCCAGCTCCATTTCCGAAAACGGGCATCCGGCCTACCTTTTGCGGCTGCCAACGGCCATAAAGCTGGGAGTTGGGCCATCCATCAGCCTCTACACCGCCCTAATCCGTCTCGGTCAGGTGCTGGGCCCCATGGCGGTGGCCGCCGCCTTGAATTTCGGCGGGCAGAAAGGTCTGGCCTGGCTGGGTGCCGTGATTGTCGTCTTGAACATAATCTTTGGCTTGATGGCCCGGAAGGCTGAGACTTAATGGACGAGGGGGAAGCGTATGATCTGATTAGGCGGAAGCTGCCGGGGGCCTTGAGATTCATTGAGAAAAATCTTGATGAGAGCCTACTGGATATCAGCCGAAGTCTTCGGAAGTCGGCCACGCCGCCGTCAGAGACGCTTCTTGCGGCTGTGGAGCGTAAGACCCAGAGTTTAATCGGCGGCCGGGCGGCGGCCGATCTGCGCCTGAGCCTCATGAGCGGAGCTGGGGCCAGCGCTGCCTCCCACCATGGGGTGGAGAGTTACCCAGAAATTGTCCAGGGCAACCTTATGTTCGGCTTGGAGGAAATTTGTCAGGCCTTGTCAGGTAAGCCTTTTGCCCCCATTTTGGTTTTGGCCTGCGAAAATGTGCCATTGGCCAGCGCCACCTGTCCGGGCGGCTTTCTTTTCGGTCGCCGCAGGAACTGGGATCGGCTTGAAAGAGTCCATCTGTTCAAAAGATCCCGCGACCGCCTCATCGCTGGCCGGGCGCCCGCCCTGGAACTTAAAGACCTGAATCGTTTTCTCGCCGAAATTTGGCGTTCCGAACTGCGTTCCTGGGAAAAAAACGGCCTCGCGAGAATAATTGAACCCCTTACGGCCGATGATTCTTTCCTCAATGCGCCGGACTTTCCAGCCCAGGCGTCCTTGCTAAACCGAGGTTTATGGGACATGCGCTTCAAAAGCCGAGCAGCGCCTACCCTGGCCTTTCTGTCACTGGAGGGCCTTGCCTCCGATTGCCTGCTGGAGGACCTGGCTAGATCAAATTCTCTGGCTTTTCAGCTGATTGAGGATCGCCAGGCCCTGGCTGTAATCCTGTCAAGGCTTTGCGGCGTGAGCGGCTGCTGGGAACGGGCCCTCTTGGACGACCCGTCCGCCGAGCTTTTGAAAGATCGCAGCCGACCGCTTGGCACGGTTCTGTTCTGGGAAGTCAGCCCTCTCGGCCGGGCGGCTCCCATGGGTCTTTCAGCGAGCGGCGAGAGGCTTGCGCTGGTCGGCCCCAGCCTGAGCCTGCCTTTGCGACCGAATGATCTGCGCGACGCCCTGGCCGCCAAAGAAATCATGCCTGGCCTTTTTCTGAGCTTCGCCACCCTGGGGCCGGGTCACGGGCTTCGGACCTATGGCGGGGTCTACATGGCCGACTATCTGCCCCGCATGTTCAGGACGCTTAAGGAAACCAGCCTTTTAAGCGAAGAGATGGACCTATCGTGGGCAGGCGGCCTGGTGGCTGGGCCATTGCCGATCCGGTTCGACTCGGGTCTGCCAGGCGGTGACGGCATTTTCCCTGCCGGGGCGGTGGAACTTGCCGCCGCTGGCCCTTTTGGGGACGATTTCTTCCATGCCCTCGGTCGCCTGAAGCTCTCTGAAATTTGGACTTTTTCGGCCTCTGAGTGGTATATAGAGGAGACTAGACCTCCAGAGCGAAGCGAGGGCTGGGCCGGGGTGACGGGCAAGATGAGAAGCGTTGGCGATAGCTTGAGGCTGGGGCCAACATGAAACCACCGGTGGCCTTCCCCTGGTACGGGACCATGTATGTGGCCGCCTTCGTGGCCATATGGTTTCTGGCCAGGCGCAGCCCGGTTGTCGCCGGGCCTGGACGGTCTTTAGCTCCAACCCGATTGGACGCGATAATAGTCTGGGCCATGGTCGGGGCCGTAATCGGGGGCCGCCTAGGCTACGCGCTTTTTTATGAGCCCGGCTACTATCTGAATAACCCAGCCGAGTTCTACCAATTGTGGCGGGGAGGCATGTCTTTCCACGGGGGGCTCCTGGGAACTCTGGCCGCCGTCAGGCTGGCAAGCGCGGGGTCCGGAGCGTTCTGGCCGCTTATGGACAGGCTGGCCCTGTGGGTCCCTTTGGGGCTAGGCCTGGGCCGGCTGGGCAACTATCTAACGGGCGAGTTGTGGGGCCGGCCATCGGAAGCGCCTTGGGCCTTGGTCTTCGATGGCGGCGGTCCGGTTGCCCGGCATCCTAGCCAGCTGTATGAAGCTTTTTTGGAAGGGCCGCTGCTTCTGCTCATCGTTCGCCGTTTCGCCAGCCGGTCGTCCTCGCCAGGCAAAACGGCCGCCTTCATGGCGATAGGTTACGCCGTCTTTCGCATCGTGGCCGAATTTTTCCGGGAGCCGGACCCGGCCTGGGGCTATCTCGCCTGGGGCTGGCTGACATGGGGGCAGGTGTTAAGCCTGGGTCTTTTTGTGGTCGGCCTGGCGGTCTTTTTTACCCGCCGCCAGCCGGCGATGGTCGCGCCTGCCTAGGGATGTCCTTGTGACCATCGGAGACTTGACCTCTGCTTTCAAAAATGGCGGCAAAACATCGCTCACATAAATCAACGCTTTTTCGACCACTAAAAAAACAGGTTCGCCAACATGGCTTCAACTGGAGGACAAACATGGCATATTCACTCAATGATGACTTTAACCGATTGTTGAGCCATCTGGCCCAGACAATTGGCGTCGGCCTTGAGGAGCTTGACAAAAACGGCGAGAACGTTTGCACCATCGCCACTGAAGATCTTGCCGTCAGCCTCATCAACCAGTCCGGGACTTTAATCATGGCCACAAACCTCGGCAACCGCCCCTCGGTCACCCTGGATGTCTCAGTAAAAAACGCTCTCCTGAGAGCCAATGTGCTGTACAGCGAAACCATGGGCGGCTGCCTCGGGTTGACAGAAGACGGGGTGGTCTCGTTCTGCTACCACTACCCCATGGAAAATTTGGCGGAAGAAAAGTTTACCGCTATCGTCGAAAGTTTCATCTCGTCCGCGCGCTTCTGGACCGGGCGGTTGGCTGAACTTGCCCGGGGCGAAAAGCGAACCGAGCCGGCTTCGGCAATAGGCCAGCCCTTCACAGCCGACCAGTGGGTCAAGATATAGGAGAGAATCATGGCCAATTCAACAATCAACACCTCCACCCCCAGCTTGCCGACCCAGTTTGACGATAACGCTGCCTATTCAATCGGCGACAGCGGCAACGTGGAAAAAAAAGGGTTCCTGGGGCAAGTCTGGACCAGCATCAAAACCCTTTTCTCTTCCGGGCGCCAATCGGTGGCCACAGAAAACCAGCAGGTTCTTTTGGCCCTGAATAACAGCCTGCGGGATAGGGGCGTGGACGATGCCAAGTTTGCGAGTTTCATCGGCCAGCTCGACAATGCGGTTAACACCGGCAACAGGGCCATAACCGGCGGAGACATAAAAAGTCTACTGAATATGGCCAGCGAGACTGTGGAACTTGCGCGATCAGCCGACAGGCTTTTTGGTACCGTTATGCAAGATATCGCCGGAAACGCAACAAGTATTATCAGCGAGTCACCGACGGTTTTGGGCAGAGGAGACGTGGAATGCAACCAAAGCCAGGCGCTGGCCATTTCGTTCATGCGCCACATGCCAGGTGATCGCTTGCTTTCATCTATGGAAACTCGCCGGTTGGGGGCGAATATAGCCGGGCACCTGGCCTGCGTTGACTTGAGCAATATCTCCGAACAAGAAATTCAAGTCTTTGTCAACAACTCTCTTTTAGAAATGAACTCCAGCGAAGTCAGAAATTTGTGCCAGGATTTCGCCGATGGCCTGATCTCACCGAGACATTCCGATCGGGGTACCTCGGAAGGACGAAGGTTCAATGTCGCTGGCAACATCGCGAACGTTATGGCCGAGACCCGGAACGCGCTGATGGCCCTCAGGACGGCAGGCTCCGCCAACATGTCTCAAGGCGGACCAGCCAGCATGGACGTGCCCGCCGCCGGTCTGGCGCCGCTTGATGATCGCGGGCAGCACATTGCGGGCCTGCTGGGAGGGGCAAACGAGGCTTTTTTATCACAATGCGACTTGGAACTTAATGTCGACACTTTTCATGCGGCTGTGTCTTCATATGTTAATGAGCTAGGCGATAATATTGATTCTGTTGAATCTTTTATAAGATCCAATTCACCAGCTGAGAAAAGTATAAGGACCCTGGCTGGATCGACTATCTCTCCTTTTATCACTGATTTGATAAATCTAGGAGGACAACAGATCACCTTGACCAACGGTCAGACTTCATCTCTATTGGACTTAGCCAAAAATATAAAAAATCTAACTCCGCCCGCAATTCAAAAGGAAGCCAAGATGGCTATTCTCGATAGCCTGTCAACAATGTATAACGGCAAGCCTCAAGCATTAAACGACATGCGTAATATGTTGACGCAGTTGAAATCAGAAGTAGAAGGAGCACTTCGGGAAGCTAATCCTGATATAAGTCAGAAAACAATCAACTCCAGAATAAATGAAACCGTTATAACTATACTTTTATCTCAATCAGCTACAGTTATTGATGGTATTGCCGCCTCTGGACAACAAGATAGGCCTGCACTTAATCTGCATTCACTAGTTTACTCTAATATTCTCGTCCCTGGAATTAACAACAATCATGAAGAAGTCATGGATTTCCTCTCCAGTATTATGTAAACCCAGTAAAACCACGGCGTTGCCGCAACATAGGAATGCCGTGTGGTAGCCCAAGCTGAAACCTTGCGGCCTGCTCGATGGTAAGGGCAAGCGGAATCGCTACGATTTGCGCCATGAATTTGGCTCGCGTAATTCCAGCAGATTTGGCGACAAGCCGAGCGATTTGCTTATTGTGACTGGCTAAATAAATTTGGCATGAAATTCGAGTACTCGAATTTCATGCCAAATTTTACTAATAGGTGAATAAATTTAGTAATTTTATAAATAATACTCATAAAAGTGCTACAATAAACTTTTTAGAATATATTTTTATATATATGAAAACAGTAATATAATATTTTTTAGCAATGATCATTTAGTAAGATTTCAACAATATATAATTTTAATATTATATTTAACATTTACATACTTAATTTATATTATTCAACGTTTAAAAGTAAATATATTAATAAATTTTAGTCTATTTACTAATAATATAAATTTATTATTATTGTTTAATTTCTCATTGAAACATTAAATTTAAAAATTAGAAGTTTTAAATACTTATTATATATAAAAATATTTTAATACATACTTTGTTTATATAAATTTAAGTTTTAAATAAGTTTATAGAAAATATATCTAAAAATAAACATATAATTTAAATTACTAAAACATAGTATATATAAATAATTTATAATTATAATTTAAAACATATTATTATATCTTGAAAAATAAATTAATACTACTTATGCCAAAAATATATTTTTATTTATAGTTATTGGATATTTGAATCTATAATCTTTCAACCATCATCACATGAATGCTGTGCCATGTAATAAATTTTAATTTTATAAAATTATAGTCAATATTTTATAAAATTAAAATTTATTAATTCAATTATACCCCTCTCTATTAAAATAATATTGAATTATAACAATCTTTTTTAATTTTTATTAGTTTATAAAAAATTATTAATATAAATTTATATATTATTTATAAAATAAATTATGAAATAGATTTCTTTGTATTTAAATAACTTTATATTCTATGCAACTATATTGATATTTTTCATATTTAAAAAAATTAAATTGACAATAATTTATATAATTTTAACGTATATAAATACTTATCTATATTATTGCTATTAATATTCAATTTTTAAGTAACTATGATGCTATAAAATAAAGCTTATTTATAAATATAAAGAGTTATGATATGCTAATTTTTTTAGTTGAATAAAAATATTTTATTAAACGATCTTTTTTCGATTTTAGTGCCCGAATGTCCATGGCCTCCCTTTAATTGCTGACGTTGGCACAAACTCGCCTTTCGCCTCTCAATTCAGGGAGGTATTTACATGGCCTCAACTTTGGAGCAGGTTATGGATTTTTGGCCATAATTGTAGTAGAATCTGGCTGTTTCCAGCGCAGGTCGGCCCTTTGGCCAGGGGGGCGGCGCCGCCAGGGGCCGGGGGCGGCGGGCCATGAGGGCCAGGCGACGCGGCCCTCGAGGAAAAGGACGACATGGACCGCCGTATTTTTGCCGTCGGGGACATCCACGGTTGCCGCCAAAAACTCGAGCTGCTTCTGGACAGGATCGACTGGCGGCCGGAAAACCATGAGGAGCTGGTTTTCCTGGGCGACTACATCGACCGGGGCCCGGACAGCTACGGCGTGGTCGAGAGGGTCCTGGAGCTGAAGGCCCGCTGGCGGGAGCGGGTGGTGGTCCTGAAGGGCAACCACGAGCAGATGTTCGTCAACTTCATCACCGGCCGGGAGACCATCCCCCTCACCTCAAACGGCGTGTCCTGGACCATGCGCAGCTACCACCGCAACAGCCCCTTCCCCGTCTCCCACTTCAGGTTCTACCAGGATCTGGCCCTCTTCCACGAGACGGAGAGCCACATCTTCGTCCACGCCGGCCTCCGGCCAGGGATCCCCCTGGCCGAGCAGACCGAGCAGGATTTCCTCTGGATCCGGGACGAGTTCCTGGAATCGGCGTATGACTTCGGCAAGACCGTGGTCTTTGGCCACACCCCTTTCCGGGAACCCTTCATCCTCCCGGGACGGGCCGGCCTGGACACCGGGGCGGTCTTCGGCGGCCCGCTCACCTGCCTGGAGGTGGTGGAGGGGCGCCTGATCCACGTCTAGGGGGTCCCCCATGCCATCTTCAGCGGGGCCGGGCCGGCGCCTGGCGCTATTTCTCGGGCTTGCCCTTCTGGCCTGGGGCCTCTCGGCGTCGACCGCGCCGGCCTGGGCCCAGGATGCGCCCGCCCGGCGGCTGTCGGCCAGGGAGCTCAACTATCTCCTGATGGTGGCCAGGGAGCCCCTGGCCGCCCTCCAGGAGGGCAGGCCCGTCAGGGAGCCCAAGCAGAACAGGGCCTTCACCGCCCTCAGCCAGGCCCTGCCGATGGTGGTCACCCTGCGGCTTGACGGCGAGATCCTGGCCCGGGCCTGGGAAATACGCCAGCCCCTGGCCCTGATCCAGGGGGCCATGGCCCTGGCCGGCAAGGCCCTGGAGAGCCCGGACCAGGGGCGTCCGCCCACTCCGGAGGAGTGGCCGAGGCTGAAGGTCGGGGTGGCCGTCCTGCACGCGCTCTCCGAGGCGGCCGATGACCGGGAGGTGGGGCCGGGCCAGGCGGTGGTGGTCCTGGAGGGCTTCAGGCTAGGGGTGGGCCTGCCCCAGGACCTGCCCCAGGGCTACAGGAACTTCGATCTGCTGTCCAAGGCCTCCGAGATGGCCGGCCTGAGGCCCCAGGCCTGGCTTTTGCCAGGCAGGTGCTCCATCCTGGCCTCCGACGTGGACGAGATGGCCGAGAGGTAGGCCGTCCCCCCGGGCCTCCTGGAAAACCCGACGGGCCCGCGGCCGAGCATAACTTTTCCGCCCGTCCCCGCGACGCGAGCCAGGTAAGAGCCCATGAGCCGATTCTTTGCCGACCTCCACATCCACTCCCGCTACTCCAGGGCCACCTCACCGGCCCTGGATCCCCTGGCCTTGGGCGAGTGGGCGGCCCTGAAGGGCCTGGATCTGGTCGGCACCGGGGACATGACCCACCCGGCCTGGCTTGACAGGCTGGACGAGACGCTGGAGGAGGGCCCCGATGGCCTGTACTGCCTGAGGGGCCGCAAGCAGGGTCCCAGGTTCGTGCCCACCGGGGAAATCAGCGCCATCTACAAGCAGGACGGCCGGACCCGCAAGATCCACCTGGTCGTGGTCGCCCCCAGCCTGCCGGCGGCCAGGAGGCTCAGCCAGGCCCTGGGGAGGCTCGGTAACGTGGTCTCCGACGGACGGCCGATCCTGGGCCTTTCCGCCAGGGACATCCTTGAGGTGGCCCTGGGGGTCGATCCCGGGATGGAGGTCATCCCGGCCCACATCTGGACGCCCTGGTTTTCCCTTTTCGGCTCCAAGAGCGGCTTTGACGCCGTGGAGGAGTGCTTCGGCGATCTGTCCGGGCACATCAGGGCCCTGGAGACCGGCCTCTCCAGCGATCCGGGGATGAACCGCCTGGTCTCGGCCCTGGACGGCTACGCCCTGGTCTCCTCCTCTGACGCCCACAGCCTCGACAAGCTGGGCCGGGAGGCGACGGTCATCGAGGGCCCGGCCAGCTTCGAGGGCCTCAAGAGGGCCTTCGCCGGCGGCCCGAACCTTCTGGGCACGGTCGAGTTCTTCCCCGAGGAGGGCAAATACCACCTCGACGGCCACGCCCAGTGCGGCCCGGCCCTCACCCCGGCCGAGACCAGGGCCTGCCGGGGGCTCTGCCCGGTCTGCGGCAGGCCCCTGACCGTCGGGGTCCTGAGCCGGGTCATGGATCTGGCCGACCGCGAGGCCCCGCCGGCCGGCATGCTGCCCGACTGGCACCTTCTGCCCCTGGCCGAGATCCTGTCACAGACACTGGACGTCGGGCCGGCGGCCAAGGAGGTCTCCAGGGCCTACCAGAGGCTGGTCGCCGAGTTCGGGAGCGAGTACCGGCTCCTGCTGGATGTTCCCGTCGCCGACATCAGGGACCTGGCCGGGCCCGTCCTGGCCAGGGCGGTGGAGAGGATGCGCCTGGGCGATGTGGAGGCCAGCGGCGGCTATGACGGGAAGTTCGGCCAGATCAGCGTCATAAGCCGCGAGGAGCGGATCACCCTGAGCGGCCAGGGCCTCCTGTTCGGCCTCTCCGGCGGCCCCAGGCGCGGCCGCCGGAAGGGCGGCCAGGCCGCCGCCAAGGAGGCGGCGGGACCAGTCCCAGGGGGCCAGACGATAGTCAAGCGCCGGACCGCCTCCGGGGGCCTCCTTGGCGATCTCTCCAGCGAGCAGCACCTGGCCGTGACCTTCGCCGGGCCGGCCCTGGCCCTGACCGCCGGCCCCGGGGCCGGCAAGACCATGGTCCTGGTCAGGCGGGCGGCCTTCCTGGCCCGGAAGGCCGCCGCCGAGCCGGAGAGGATCCTCCTGACGACGTACACCCGCAAGGCCGCCGAGTCCCTGGCCCTGCGCCTTGGCGAGCACCTGGGGCCGGTCTCCGAGAGGATCACGGTCTCCACCCTCCATTCCCTGGCCCTGGGGATGGCCCAGCGCCTGAGGCCAGACTTCAGGCTGGCCCCGGAGGATACCCTGGCCAGGCTGGCCGCCGAGGCCGGGGCCCTGTGCGGCCTGTCGGCCAGGCGCTTCCAGAACCTCTCCGCCCTCCACAAGAACCACCTCAGGCTGGACGGCTTCCAGGAGGAGGGCCCCGCCGGGGCCCTGGCCGGCCCGGACTGGCCGGGGAGGTCGCCCCTGTGGCCCGGCGGGGCACCCGAGGCCGGCGACCCTGGGGGCCGGGAGGCGGCCGAGAGGAAGGCCCTCCTCCTCTACCGGCGGAGGCTTGAGGAACTGGGCCTCTGGGACTACGACGATCTCATCCTCGAGGCCGCCAGGGCCGCCGGGGAGACCGGGCCGGGGCTTTTCACAGTCGTCCTGGTCGATGAGTTCCAGGACTTCTCCCTGGCCCAGTACAGCCTCCTCAGGGCCATCGCCAGGCAGGCCTCCATCACCGTCATCGGCGATCCCGACCAGAGCATCTATGGCTTCCGGGGGGCCTGCGGCTCGATCTTCCAGAGGCTGGCCGAGGACCGCGACGACCTGGTCAGGATGGACCTGAGCCTCAATTTCAGGAGCAACCCCGCCATCTGCCAGGCCAGCGAGGCGCTGAGGCCAGCCGGCGGGGCCCGGCGGACGCCGGCCAGGCTGGCGGAGCCGGAGAAGATTTCCCGCGCCGCCTTCGACGGCCCGGCCTCGGAGGCGGCCTGGGTGGCCGGGAGGATAGTCGCCCACCTGGGGGTGACCGACCTGGGCGCCGGGGGCTCGTCCGCGGGAGACAGGGACCGCCTGGAGGATCTCACCCTTGCCGACGTGGCCGTCATCTTCAGGCTCCGGCAGGCCGGTCAGGAGGTGGCCAGGGCCCTGGAAAGGGCCGGGCTGCCCTTCCAGATGGCCGGGGAGGAGGAGGAGACGGCGGCCGACGGCCTGGACTTCAAGGCCGACAAGATAAGCCTTTTGACCATGCACGCCTCCAAGGGCCTGGAGTTCAGGCTGGTCTTCGTCATTGGCCTGGAGGAGGGGCTGTGCCCCTACGAGCCCGAGGGCAGGTCCGACAGCGACGAGGAGAGGCGCCTGTTCTACGTGGCCCTGACCAGGGCCAAGGACAAGCTCTACCTGACCCGCTCGACTTCGCGTTTCATGTTCGGCAAGAGCCTGCCCGGCGCCCCCTCGGCCTACTGGGCGCTCCTGCCGGGCAGCCTGTGCCGCGACCACAGTCCCAGGCAAGACAAGAGGAAACCATCCCCGGCCAAGAGGGCCGGGGGGCCCTCCGGCCCCAGGCTCTTCTGAGCCGGCGGCCGGCGGGCGAGAAGACCGATTCGGCGGAGGCTACATGGCCATTTACCGGGCCCTTCCGGCGGCGTTCGCGGCCGTCATTCTCCTGGCCGGCTGCGCCCCCTTCCTTTCCGGACAGGCCGGCGGCTTCGAGGTCCCATCCGACAGGTTCCTCATCGCCGGCGTCCCCTTCATCCCCGACGACTCCAGCCACTGCGGCCCCTCGTCCCTGGCGGCGGTCATGTCCTTCCATGGCCGCCCGACCACCAAGGAGGAGGTGGCCGCGGACGTCCAGCGGGCCGACCTGCGCGGCTCCCTGGGGCCGGATCTGGTCATCTGGGCCCGGTCCAGGGGCATGCGGGCCTCCTTCAGCTCCTCCGGCCCGGCCGAGCTGGTCGCATGGCTGCGGGAGGGAAAGCCCGTCATCCTCCTCCTGGAGACCGGCCTGGGCCCAATCCACAAGGGCCACTTCGTGGTGGCCGTCGGCTTCGGCCCCGAGGGGCTGGTGGTCAACACCGGGGAGGTCCAGCAGCGGATAGCCCCCTGGCCCGATCTCATAGGGGACTGGAGACGGATGGGCCATTTCGCCATCCTGGTCGAGGGCCGGGACGCCCAGGGGGCCGCGGCCACCGGGGACGGGACGGGCGAGCCCGCTCCGGGCTCCCCGGCCCTGGATCCGGGGCCGGTGGAGGTGGTGAGCCCGGCCAGGATCAGCCAGGCCCTTAACCTCCCGGTGGGCCTCGATCTCCCCGAGGGCCTTGCCGACGCCAGGCCGCCGGCGGGCGCCGCCCTGGCGTCGCCCGCTGCGGATGCCCAGGGGCCCCGTTACCTGACCGGGGCCGACATCCCCGGGGCCAGGACCGAGGCCCCGGCCCCGGTCATCGACATATCCAACCATCCGGCCCTGGCGGCCGAGGGCACGTCTGAGGAGGTGGAGAAGGAGGAGGCCCCCGCCCAGGCGGCCTCCTCCCTGGGCGATCTGCTCATGGCCCCATTGCCCGCGGCGGAACCGGGACGACAGGAAGGCGTCGGCTTCAGCCAGGAGGATCTGGGGACGCCGGCCTACCTCCCCGTGGTCCCTCTGCCGGAGGAGATGCCCCCGTCTGGCTCCCCCATGGGGCCAGCCTTCCAGGGCCCGGCCACCGTGCCCGGGGCCTCCGTGCCTGGCCGGGCGGCCGGTCCCGCCCAGGAGGCCCCCGAGGCCCAGGCCGAGCGGGAGCCGGTCATGGACTGGGAGCGCTGAGCCATGCCACGCCTCATCGCCCTTCTCGCCTTGGCCTCCCTGGCCCTCCTGGGCGGCTGCGGCTGGCTGCCCAGGGTCCATGTCCTAAACGATCCCCTGTCCAGGGAGGAGCACCTGGATCTGGCCCTGACCTACGAGAAGGACGGGGAGCTGGAGATCGCCGAGAGGGAGTACCGGGCGGCCCTGCCCCTGGGCCTGGCCCACCTGGGCCTGGGCAACGTCCTCTACCAGAAGGGGGAGGTCGCCAAGGCCCAGTCCAGCTACCGCCGGGCCTGGGTCCTGGACAGGCTGCCGGCGGCGGCCAACAACTTGGCCTGGGTCCTTCTCCTGGAGGGCGGCTCGCTGGACGAGGCCCTGGAGATGGCCTCCCAGGCCGTCAGCGAGGCCCAGGCCCAGGGCCTGGACAAGGTCCTGGTGGACAACTACCGGGGCACCCTGGGGCAGGTGGAGCAGGCCATCGCCGCCGGCAAGATCCAGGCCGGCCGGGAGTAGGCGGGACCCATGGACGGCCGGCCCGGAAAGGCGCGCCAGGGGCTGGCCCCAAGGGCGCAGGCCTTTTGGCGGGCGCTTTTGCGGTCGCCTGGGCCGTGGCCCTCGATCCTACTGGCATGGCTCCTGGGCCTGGCCTTCCACCTGTGTCCCCGGCTCTGCCCCCCGGCGGCCCTGATCCTCCCCTGGTCGGCGGCCCTGCTGGCCTGGGGTCGGCCCAGGAACGAGGCCCTCGGCAAGGTGGCCCTGGGCTTTTGGCTCTACTGGGACACCCTCTCCATCCTCCTGAACCTCTTCGGCCTGTCCGAGCCCAGGTCGCCCTCCAGCCTGGCCGTCTTCCTGTCCTTGGGCCTCCATCTGGCGTTCTTGTGGACGCCAGTTGAGCTGGGACGGGCCCTGGAGGGGGCCCTGCGGCCTCTGGCCGGGGCCAGGAGGGCCAGGCTGGCGGCCTTTGGCCTGGTCCTGGTCATGAGGATGCTGCCCGACCTGCTCCTCGCGGCCCGGCAGCTGGAAAGGACCCTGGACGGCAGGGTCCGGGGCCTGGGCTTTTTCCCGAGGACCATCCTTCTGGCCCGAGGCCTGGTGAGGCATGGCGTCCGCCTCTCGGAGGAGCTTGGCCGGGCCCTTCTGTCCCGCTAGCCCCGATATCCCGTCCACCGGCATGGTCCATGCCGTGGCGGACCGTTGACGGATCCTTCCTGGCCTCCTTCAGCCCCGCACCACGTCTTGGAACATCCGGGCCACGGCGAGATGGGCATCGGCTCCCGGCTGGCCTTGGGCCCAGGGTGGCTGGTTGGCGGTAATCGGTGCGCCGGGAGCAGCGGAGAGGAACCGCGCGGGAGGCAGGGAGGTCACCTGCTCCCGTGCCCTGGAAGCGATGGGACAAGACTAGTTCGGCGGGCCCCCGGGCGTGAATCCCAAGACATCGGCGGAAGGTCCATCCTGTGTCTCCGGCAAAGGATGGTCGTCTGGTTGTGGGTTGACCTTATCGCACATGGTCCGGATGTCTTCAGCCATATTTGGGGAATGTCATATTTGGAGAGAATAACGTTTAATTTAAATCTTGAAAACAAAGCACCAAGAGTATTTACTTTTAAACTTACCAAAACACGAATAGAGGCTCTTCCTGATTCCCATTATTTTTAATTTTGAATTAAAAATATCTCGTGCTAACCTACTTGTAAGATGTCGTCTTGGCGAGAATATGGCCCAAAGCGGCCGGTCCGGCTTGCCTTAGCCCCCGTTCCAAAGCCCGCGGATTGGCCCTATCGGGTGACGTCCCCTTCGCTGAAGAGGAAAGCCAGGCTAAAGGACTATCTGGTAACTTTGCCCAGCCGTATCGTGAAAGAAATAGTAATGGTAATTTTTTAAATAAAATAGCAAATAAAAGGATATTTTAATGGTTAAATTTCCAATTGCTGGTCAGTCTTTCGTGACTATCAGAAGAAAAAATCTTCTGTATATAGATAAAACAGAATATATATATAAAATAATTGAAGACGAAGGTTGCTATTTTCTCTCCAGGCCACGGCGTTTCGGGAAATCCCTTCTTCTGGGGGCCATGGAGGAACTGTTTAAAGGCAACCGCCAGCTTTTTAAGGGACTGGCGATTGACTCTCTTGGCTACGATTTTCAGCCTTATCCCGTGATCAAACTTAGCATGGCTGGGCTAATAGGCTCCACCGAGGGGAATTTGACGGACGGGGCTTTAAGGGAAACCGGGGCGGCCAACATCATAGAGTCTCTGAGATATAGGCTACGCATCAAATTGAACGCCGCGGCCTCTGACAACAACTTGGACGCGCAAAAGCTGGTTCAAGACAAAGGTTTGAATTTCTCGGATATACCCCCGAACAGCTTGCTGGAGATTATCCTTCAGACCCTCCATGACAAAACTGATAAGAAGGTCGTCGTCCTAATCGATGAATACGATTCCCCAATCCAGTCGGCCGTCAATGATTCCGGCCTCGCCGACGAAATCCGCAAGGAGCTTCATAATTTCTATTCATCATTGAAGACCTATTCGGACGACAACAAGATACATTTCCTGTTCGTCACCGGAATAACCAAATTTGCCAAGGCCTCCTTTTTTTCCGTCTTCAACAACTACCTGGATTTGACCTTGGACAGCCATTGCGCTGGGATTTGCGGCTTTACCATGCCGGAGTTTGAGGAGCATCTCGTTCCTTTTCTCCCAGATGTCCTGGAAAGCAAGAAGCGTGAGGGCTCCTTAGCCGAGTCCGTCGCCCTGGATGAGTTTAAGCAGATGGTCTTGGACCAATACGACGGCTACACTTGGGATGGAAAAACCAGGATCTTGAATCCATTTTCGTTGATTAATTTTCTTTATTTCAAAAAACTGAACTCCTACTGGTATGAGAGCGGCACTCCAACTTTTCTGATGGATTTGGTCCGGGAAAATCCCTACGAAATCACCAGGCCAGATTCTTTCTTCCTGTCCACTTTAAGCCTCGCCTCTCTTGACATCGGCCACTTGTCTTTGGTGCCTCTCCTTTTTCAGACAGGGTATCTGACGGTCGACAAGGTAATGAGCGATACGGAATATCTCCTGAAGGAACCAAACAGCGAAGTTTCTGAGGCCTTTAATGTCGGAATTATGAACGTCTTGACCAATAAAACTAACAAAAACATAGATAAATTAGTCAAAAATATTTACCAGGCCTTACATGATGTTGATAATATGTTGTTGACAAAATGTTTTGCTACTATTTTGGATTGGTTTCCCTATGAAATTCATGTACCACTGGAATATTACTACCATTCGATTATTCATTGTGTTTTAAAAGTCTTAAAATACAAAATAGAATCAGAGGTATCACAATCTGGTGGCCGTATTGATATGGTTCTGGAATATTCCTCAAAGTGTGTTTTTGTCATGGAGTTCAAATTTGAATCTTTGGTACATAAAAAAACCGTGGCGAATGCCGATGGTACCGAAGAAGTAAAAATGATCACAGTATCTCCAGAAGTACTTTTACCAAAGCTATTGAAAGATGCTAAAGACCAGATTGAAACCAATAATTACTCCAGAAAATATGAAAATGAATTTGAGACAGTCCACAAGGTGGCCATAGGTATAGCTGGAAGAACAAATGTAGCTGTTGAAATATACAAATAAAATTTATAATTTTATGATAAATACTCTCAGATTATATAGTATATTTTTTAAGTCAACTAAAATAAATATATATTTTTATTATAATTTATATTGTAATAAAAAATATATATTTAGCATTATTTACTCGAATAAAATTTATTTTTTGATGAATAAAATTGATTATTTATGTGATTAGGCCACGTTGACTAACTATATTTGCGATGTGCTTGGACAGATGGCTTGCGTCAAAGTCATCCGGCCAACAGACGTCCAGTCAGCCTCGCTTGGACCTGCCTTGCCGTGCCCTGGGACAGGGCCAGGCGACCTGGAGGGCCTGGCATCCGGCGAAACGAGGCGCGGGGATATCGGCTGGCTGAGACCCAGTAACGGATATTGACGGTTTTTGCCTAAACCGGCTATAATTTTTTCCAGTTCCTGGAAACGCCGGAAAAACCAATCCTGGGACCAGATATGCTCAATATCCTAAAATCGATAATACTTGACTTTCAGGAAACCAAGCTGGACACGGGAACCCCGAGGCGTTTGGCCTTGGAGACGGTCAGGGGCAAGGCCGCCGTCTGCGTGGGCGTCCGCCGATGCGGCAAGACGACCCTCATGCTCCAGCGTGTCCAGAGACTGCTTGATTCAGGTGTACCGAGACAGAACATCCTTCACCTGAATTTCGTTGACGACAGGCTCCACAACCTGGCCGCCGGGAATATCGGCCTGGTCAGCGAGGCCTATTACTCCCTCTACCCGGAAAAGAAGAACGCCGAGGAGGTCTACTTTTTTTTGGACGAGATACAGGTCGTCCCAGGATGGGAGTCCTTTGCCGAGCGTCTTCTGCGCACGGAAAAGTGCCAGGTGTTTCTGACCGGCTCATCGTCCACGATGCTCTCAAGGGAGATCGCCTCCCAGATGCGGGGGCGTGCCCTGACCTGGGAGCTTTTCCCATTTTCCTTCGGGGAATTCCTGGACTCCAGGGGAATCGCATCCAAGGGTTATGCCTCAAACAAAAAAAGACTCATTATCCAGAAGGCCTTCGGCGAATACTGGGAGGACGGCGGGTTCCCAGAGGTCAACGGCCAAAGCCCTCGGATAAGGATCATGATACACCAGGAGTATCTCCAGGCCGTGCTGTTCCGAGACCTGGTGCAGCGCCATGACGTCTCCCACCCCAGGGCCCTGACCGATCTGGCCCACTGGCTATTTGAAAACATGGCCTCCCTTTACTCCGTCAACAAGCTCGCCGGCTATCTCAAGTCCCTGGGGCACAGGATCCCCAAGGCTTCCGTCTCGGATTATCTCGAGTGGTTTGAGGACGCCTTTTTTTTCTTCACCGTCCGTCTGTTCGATCCGTCATTGGCCAGGGCGAACGCCAATCCCAAGAAAATCTACTCCGTCGACCACGCCCTGGCCGCCTCGGTCTCGGCTGGAATTCTGCCAAACTCCGGCCATCGCCTGGAAAACATCGTCTTCATGGCCCTCAGGCGAGCATGTCCCTCGGTCCGCTATTATCGGACTGGGGCCGGCCGGGAGGTCGATTTCATCGTCCCGGGGCCAGGCCGGTCATGGAGGCTGATCCAGGCCTGCGAGACCCTGGCCAACCCGCATACCAGGGAGAGGGAAACCAGGGCCATGGGCGAGGCCATGGCCGAGTTGGGACTGAAGGCCGGGACCATCGTGACGCGGCTTGAAAGCGAGCTGATTGAGACTGGCCAGGGCACGATCGAGGTGGTCCCGGCCTGGCGCTTCCTGCTCGAGCTGGAGGAACAGGCCAGCTCCCCTTCGCCACCTGGCCCGTCGGCTGAATGACTGTCCCCCGGTGGTATGATCCTGCCGGTGGCCGGAATCAAAGGCGGCATAATAAAATATTCGAGATGGTTGGATTAATTTTAATAATTATAATGAAAAAATCAGGTAAGGTAAAATAAAATTGTTTTGAAATATATAAGTCAGTTTACAAACAATAATATCACAGTGCCGAGAAAAATTCATGTGACAAGGTTCTGAGGTTCATGCGGCTAAAATATTTCCACCTGTGCAAATTAAACCAACTAGGCCGCCTGAGGTAGAACCGAAATTGGCCTAAATGGAATATGCCATTCCTGGTCAACGATTTAATCTCACCATTGAGACAGGCATATGAGACGGAGGCTAGACCCAACGAACCTTCTTTTGAGCAAGCCATTCAGTCATGTTTTTGCAGTTTGGCCACAACCAGGTCGTTGGCCTTTTCGGCCAGACCGCTGGAACTTCTTAGGCCAAGATAGGCCCGCATGGCGTATTTGGTATTTACGAGCGAACTAGTACCTTGTCTTTCTTGATTTGCCTGGTGTAGATAGCTCGATTAATCTGACCAGACCAACGTTGACACTGAGGAAATTGAGCGGATTTTATCAGACATTCCAATAAAAACAAGGTACTAGATTAAAATAATCAGACAAATTTTTGAGATATTTCATATTTTTGTTTTTGAGGCATCTGCGTTCGCGATCAACGCTTCGCCCCGTCCATGTTGCTGCGCCATGGCAACGGCTTGATGGTCCCAAGATATTCGATGGCAATCTCCTTGCATCTGAAAGCCATGCCATAAAGTTCCCTGAATTTCTCCACGAGATGGTACCAGTCTAAGGCCGACTTGAAACTCGTTAAGGAAAACATCTTTTCGATCTAGTCATGTATACATCTGGACTCCATCGGTGCATCGCCAATTGCGGACACTGGCTTTAGTTTGGCCAGCTGACAATGTGGGTCTGGTTTGGCTTTTTTTTCATTTGGACAGGAAAAAAATTTCTTTACTCAGTTGGACGCTATACACAGGCTGGTGAATTTACTAGGAAGGTGATTATATTTACCTTCACTTTATAGAAAATGCTCTTGGGTTTTGAGCGTTTGTGCGGCATCTATTTCGTCCGGCACTGCGGGCTTAAATCAGGCTACAGCCGCACAAGGCTCGCACAAGACGTATAGGTTTTTAAATTTACTTAGTTATTATTTTATTAACTATAGATATAAATTAATAAAATTATTTGATCTTATTAAATTAAATAATGATCAGCTAATACTTGGATAATGTTCTTTATTAATATATTATTAAATTATTTATGATATATAATTTTGTTATGCTATATTAAGGCTTTTATGGATCTGATTAGAGAGATTATTTAGTACTCAAAGCTTGTAGGGCCTGCACCTGAGAGGTGCAAAAAATGTATACATTCTTTGCCTCCGCAAGAGCAGAAGCAGCTTCACTTTCAGTTGCCACTTCTTCGCCAGGGTACCTAGTATCAACAGCATAAGTCGAGAGATCAATGTCTGAATTGAGTAGATTATTGAATGAAGCGTCAAATTCTGCACACATTTCCCGAAGTCTAATCAAGTCATGTGTCCTTGGAGGATTGATACCCTGACAAACGAGATACCCTTTTAAGGATTTCTCAACAGCCTGCTGGGAGAGAAAACAGGAAATATCAATCGTTTTGATATTAAAGTCATGAAGAACCTGTGTGGCAACTAGGAGATCAGCTTCAGCCTTATCAAACCACTTATACGCTTCTTTAAATACGTTCATACAACAAAATTCCTTCGTGTACAATTGTATTTTCAAGAGTGGGAAGAATACTCAATTCGGCAAATCTACCAGCGTAAGAGGCCAGAATATCAACAGATGCTTGTGTAACGTCACTCAAAGCCCGGCGTATTTTACTTCTTAAATTGCGTGTCTTTCCAGAATCACCGGGTACTACCACATAAAAATCAAAATCGCTATCCTCAGTCGGCTCTCCATAGGCGTAAGATCCGAACAAGTAAATCTTGTCGCAGTCAACAGTGTTTTTGATCACCGAAACTATTGAGGCTATTTCATCCTTCTTTTGCGTAGCTGGCATATATTTACCCCTTATCAAACTGGCATAGATCGGAAGTCATCCAGCGGAGCATCGAAATATTCGGCCATCCAAGCCTTGCCCTTGCCAACGTCTCGGATTTTAGCCGGTCAATTTATACGTTGATCATGTTTGACTTTATGATTAACGTGACAATGGCCGCCCAGATGGGATAGTCCTCAGGCAAGTCGATACTGATATTTAGCTTGTGGTCGTTTTTTATTAGCACTTCCGTGGTGATAAAATTCATATAATCCTGACATTGATTTTATCCAAAGTTCATTGGTGGTAGCTTGTCTGCCAGCGAAAATGAAATTATATATTTACTCTGTGTCATGTCAGGCTTGTGGAAATTAAGCTTTCGGAGCTTTTGCCAATCTCATGGATCACGCAGTCGCCCAAAGGCCTCCCCAAGGGAAGGGCAGGCCCTGGATCATCAACGGCTCCCTGCGCCTTGGATCTGATCCAGGCCTTGGACGGATTTGGAGTGCAGTTGAGAACAGACGGCTTGTAACCTCTCTCCCAATTTTGGTCAACTAGGATGTGGATAGCAACGGAAATTGCCAAGCCTTCATCGGCTAGGTAAGCCGAAGCCATGTTTTCGCTTGAACGTTCTATGCGGGGACCTGGAGCATATAGGTGTTTATCGACATAGTTTTCTCCTTTCCGAAATATTATAAGATATCGTTTTAGAAATGGTCAAGCGCATCGTCATGCGAGTCGGCATTGGCGTATCGCTTGACCCTGCGTAGGCGACCACGACGCTGGCGATGGGCCTGGCGACTTTCCCTTGGTCGGCTGCGGCATTGGCAGCGACCCCAACGCCTCGTCGCTCTGCCAGTGGGAGTCTCACCCGTCAACCGAACTCATGCCGTCCTCGTCGGAGACGAGTCTAGGCATCAGGCCATTATAGCCGCATGACCTTTTTCTTAAAGGCCACGTGGATCATGTCATGATGAATTGAAGGGGGCCCGCCAGGTCCTGGCTTCCAAATTCCAGCATGGTGGGCTCGATGGATATTCTGTCGAGATCACTCATCAGCCCTTTAAGGTATATACAAAAATGGTTTAATTCAGTGATATAATCAAAGAAATTTTTGATCTAATAAGTATTGATATGACATTAATATTATTTATGGCAACATAGATGCATAAATTACAACTACTTCTACTTCCAAATATTAGGTTTAAAATTAGAGATCAACGACAGCATCTTGATCAATCCCATATTGATTGGATTGCGGGTGCTTTGGCGTCTCATGGCTTTGAGGAAGCCGTTCCGTGATTGGATGGAATGGGATATTGCTATGCAATGATGGTCAACGTTAGATATCTTTTTTTTAAAATCAGTACTTTGGTTATTATTTATAGGTAAAGCCCTGATTTATTGTTGCCGGCAGGACTTGACCTTGCCGATCTCCCCTTCACCTGGACCCATGACTGGCCTCACCAATTCTTGTCCCAAAAAGACATGTGGTTCGCAGTCGTGTCACGTTTGCGCGCCCCGAGGCGAAATCTGGCCGGCCCGGATTTAGATGCGTCGCACGACCCTGTCCGTCTTGCCCCCAGGGCCAATGGTTTTATCGGCATGACCGGCCACTGGCCCTGGCCCGGTATTGACCTGGGGCCGGGGCTTGGTTAATATTGGCTGTCGAACGGACGATGGCCAGGGAAGGGGCCGGCCCGGGAATAGGGCGGCCAGCCGGGGGAGTCTAGCTGCCGGGGGACGGCAACGGCGGCCGTTGGCGGCCGGGGGTAAAAATGACGGAAATGGAACCAGTCATAGGGCTTGAGATCCACGCCCAGCTCAAGACCAGGACCAAGCTCTTCTGCACCTGCCCCATCGATCCGGGGGCCGAGCCCAACACGCTCATCTGCGAGATCTGCTCCGGGCAGCCCGGGGCCCTGCCGCGGATGAACGGCAAGGCCCTGGAGCTGGCGGCCAAGGCCGGGCTGGCCATGGGCTGCCGGGTCAACGAGAGGTCCCTTTTTTCCCGGAAGAACTACTTCTACCCCGATCTGCCCAACGGCTTCCAGACCTCCCAGATCGACCCGCCCATCTGCGAGGGGGGCTCTCTGGACATCCAGGGCCCCGATGGCCCCAGGACGATCAGGCTCAACAGGATCCATCTGGAGGACGACGCCGGCAAGTGCGTGCACGACCCGAGGAGGGGTCGGACCCTGGTGGACCTGAACCGGGCCGGCACCCCGCTGATTGAGATAGTGACCGAGCCCGACCTGGGCTCGTCGGCCGAGGCCATGGAGTTCCTCCGCAAGCTTCACGCGCTCCTGGTCCGGCTGGAGGTGACCGAGGGCCGGATGGAGGAGGGCGAGTTCCGCTGCGACGTCAACATTTCCCTGAGGCCCAGGGGCGAGACCCGCCTGGGGGTCAGGGGCGAGATAAAGAACCTCAATTCCTTCCGCTACGTCGGCCAGGCCATAGAGTACGAGATCAAGCGCCAGGCTGGGCTCTACGCCGCCGGCCGGCCGGTCCTCCAGGAGACGCTCCATTTCGACCCTGACCGGCACGAGACCCGGACCCTGCGGTCCAAGGAGGAGGCCCACGACTACCGCTACTTCCCCCAGCCGGACCTGCCGCCGGTCATGGTGGCCCCCGGGCTGCTTGAGGAGCTGAGGGCCAGCCTCCCGGCCCCGGCCGAGGAGACGGCCGCGAGGCTCCGGGGCCAGGGGCTCAGGGACGAGGCCATCGCCCTTCTCATGGACCGCAAGGGGGCGGTGGAGTACTTCGATCGGGCCGCGGCCATCTATGACGGGCCAGGGAGGATTGGCGCCCTCATGGCCGAGCTCCTGCTCCCGGCCTGCCAGAGGGACGGCGTCCCGGTCCAGTCGTCGGCCCTCGGGCCAGGGGGCCTGGCCAGGCTGGCCGAGCTCCTGGACCAGGGCGTCCTGGGCCGCCGGGCCGCCCAGGAGCTTTTCGGCGAGCTCTTCGAGACCGGGGCCGACCCCGGGGAGCTGGCCAGGGAAAGGGGCCTCCTCCAGATTTCCGACAGGGGGGCCCTCTCGGAGTTGGCCGCCGAGGTGGTGGCCAGCCATCCGGGGGAGGTCGGCAAGTATCTCGGGGGCCAGGAGAAGATCCTGGGCTTCCTGGTCGGCCAGGTGATGCGCAGGAGCCGGGGCGCGGCCGACCCCAAGGGGGCCGGCGAGGCCCTGGTGGCGGCCATGGCCGGCCTGGGCCGGCAGGGAGGGGACGGCGATGGGAATTGACGAGACCACGGCCAGGGCCGTGGCCGGGCTGGCCCGGCTGGAGCTGGCCGGGACCGGTGAGGGGGACGTCCGGGCCCTGGTGGAGGAGTTCTCGAGGATCGTCGGCTACATGGACATCCTGGCCGAGGCCGACACCGAGGGGGTCGAGCCCCTGTATTCGCCCATGGTGGACCCGGAGCCGCCCAGGCCGGACGAGCCGGCCTTGGACGGGCGGAAGGCCGAGGACATCCTGGGCCAGGCCCCCGAGAGGGTCGGGCGCTTCTTCAGCGTCCCCCGCGTCTTCTGACCTGGCCCCCAAGCACCATCTAAGGAGCCCCTATGACCGAACTCTGGCGTCTGGGCCTCGGGCAGGCGGCCCAGGGCCTGGCCAAGCGCCAATTCACGGCGACCGATCTGGTCTCGGCGTCCCTGGAAAGGATCCGCCTCTCCGAGCCTAGGCTGGGGGCCTGCCTGGCGGTCCTGGGCCAGGAGGCCCTGGACCGGGCCAGGGATCTCGACCGGGAGGGCCACGACCCCTCCAGGCCCCTCTGGGGGCTGCCCGTCTCGGTCAAGGACGTCTTTTGCCTCAAGGGGGCCCCGACCACGGCCGGCTCCAGGATCCTGGAGGACTACCGGCCCTCCTTCGAGGCCACGGTCGTCAGGCGCCTGAGGGCGGCCGGGGCGGTCATCGTGGCCAAGACCAACTGCGATGAGTTCGCCATGGGCTCCTCGACCGAGTTCTCGGCCTTCGGCCCGACCAGGAACCCCTGGGACCCGGGGCGGGTCCCAGGCGGCTCCAGCGGCGGGGCGGCGGCCTCGGTGGCCGGCTTCCAGGTCCCGGCCGGCCTGGGGACCGACACGGGCGGCTCCATCCGCCAGCCGGCGGCCCTCTGCGGCTGCCTGGGCCTGAAGCCCACATACGGACGGGTCTCCCGCTACGGGATAGTCGCCTACGGTAGCTCCTTCGACCAGGCCGGCCCACTGGCCCGCCGCGTCGATGACCTGGGCCTGGTCTTGGCGGCCATCGCTGGTCCCGACGGCCTGGACTCGACCGCCTCCGGCCGCCCGGTCGGCGACTACGCCAACGTCGCGGAGGCCAGGCCGGGTGAACTGACCCTGGGCCTCCCGGACGAGCTCTGGGCGGCTGATTTCGACCCCCTGGTGCTCGGGGTCCTGGAGCGGGCCAGAAGGGAGCTAGCCGGGGCCGGGGTCAGGTTCAAGGCCGTCCCCATGCCAAACCTGAGGTTCAGCGTGGCCACCTACTACATCCTGGCCGCCGCCGAGGCCTCTACCAACCTGGCCCGCTACGACGGCGTCCGCTATGGCCACCGGTCCGGCGGCGATCCTGGGCTTCTGGCCCTCTACCGCGACAGCCGGACCGAGGGCCTGGGCCAGGAGGTCAGGCGCCGCATCATGCTGGGCACCTTCGTCCTCTCCAGCGGCTACTACGAGGCCTACTTCAGGAAGGCGGCCCAGGTCCGCCGGCTGATCCAGGAGGACTACCGGAAGGCCCTGGAGGGCTGCGACTTTCTCCTGGCCCCGGTCTCCTCCATCCCGGCCTGGCCCTTCGGCTCCTTCACCGACGATCCCCTGACCGCCTACCAGCTGGACATGATGACGCTGCCCCTGAACCTGGTCGGGGCCCCGGGCCTCTCGATGCCGGCCGGCCTGGGCGGCGGCCTGCCGGTCGGGCTGCAGCTGATGGGCCGGGCCTTCGACGAGGCCGGGCTCCTCTCGGCGGCCAAGGCGCTCGAAAGGATCCTCCCTCCTCTGGGGGATCCGCCGGGCCTGTGATAATCACCCGCGCCAGGCCGGTTGGCCAGGGCCGGGGACCGGCCCCGCGGCGCGAGGAAGATGTTGCAACCAGGGTATTTTTGGTATATAACCAATCCTAAAGACCCGATTCCGACCCCCAGACCCATGCGCCGCCAGGCCCAGGGAGAATCCAGTGATTTTCCTGGGGGACCCCAGGCCAGGCCGGTGGCGGAGGGAAAGGCTGACGGGCGCGCGGCCATGATGGTTCCGGCCCTGGCCGACCGCAAGGTATCCTTAGCCGTCAGGCTCAGCGGGTTCTCGGTTTTTTTGGCCGCCTCAGGCTGTTTTTCCCCCTCATAATTGTCTAGATCCGTCGCTGATTTCTTTTTTTTTGGAGTAAAAGAGTGGCCCCTGGCTGGGCCGCGCATCGTCCTTGCCGGCATTGACGCCTCTTGGGGCCGGGCCGCGTCCCCAAGGCCGGACTTTCCGGGGTTTTTCCCCAAATCGCCACACGTTACAAGGAGATTGTCGATCCATGACTAAAGCCGAACTCATCACCCAAGTCGCCAAGGAGAGCGAGATTACCAAGGTCCAGGCGCAGAAGGCCTTGGAGAGCGTAATTTCCTCGGTGGTCAGATCTCTTAAGAAGGACGGACGTTTCCCGATTTTCGGGCTGGGCGTCTTCGAGGTGGTCAAGAGGCCCAAGCGCAAGGGGCGCAACCCCCGCTCGGGCGAGACCTTGATCATCAAGGCCCACAAGGCGGTCAAGTTCAAGCCCGCCAAGGTGCTCAAGGAGACCATCAACAACAACAAGTGACTTCCGTTATCTTGGCCTGACGGCCGGGGGCCATGTGCGGCTCCTGGCCCTTTTTTTGCCCTGGTCCCCCCATGGGGGGCCGGGGCGTTCTTTCTGTGGCCGGGGAAGGTTGGGGGGGCGCTGGGGGGCTCAGAACTCAAGAAACGACGGCACGTCGTCCGGGTTTATGGGGGTGAACTTGGCCGTGGCCAGGCCCCGGGAAAGGTTCTGGGCGTAGGCGAAGGCGTAGCGGTCGGTCATGCCGGCGATGAAGTCGCAGACGGCCTGGACCCTGGTCTCGGCCAGGTGGCGCATGGGCAGGGTCTCGAACAGCCCCTCGTTCTCCATCAGGACCACGAAGATGTACTTGATGCAGCTTTGGCCGAAGGCCAGCTGGCTGGCCAGGAGCGGGTGCCGGTAGACCTTGAGGTCAAGGAAGGATCTCAGGTCGACCATGGACTTGTGGGTCTTGGGGGAGAAGCGGAACTCCATGTCGTCGTCGGAGACCTTGGACTGGGTCAGAAGGTCCTCGACCATGACCCCGATGCGGGCGGAGGCCCGGTGGCCGAAGAAGGAGTCGAGCTCGGGGGGGATTTCGTCCAGGCCCAGGAGGCCAGACTCCAGGGCGTCGTCCAGGTCGTGGGCCAGGTAGGCGATGATGTCGGCCACCCTTACCAGCTGGGCCTCGTGGGTCAGCGGCCTGGAGGTGCCGGTGGCGAAGATGGGCCCCCGGCCCTTGGAGTGCTTGCTTATGCCGTCGATGACCTCCCTGGTCAAGTTCAGGCCTGCCCCGTTCTTGGCCAGTCTGGTCACCACCCGGACGCTGTGGTCCTGGTGGTGGAAGCCGAATGGGTTCAGCTCGTCGAGGACCTCCTCGCCGGCGTGGCCGAAGGGTGTGTGCCCCAGGTCGTGACCCAGGGAGATGGCCTCGGTCAGGTCCTCGTTCAGGGCGAAGCCCCTGGCCAGGGTCCTGGCCACCTGGCTGACCTCCAGGGTATGGGTCAGGCGCGTCCTGAAGTGGTCGCTCGAGGTGGCCACGAAGACCTGGGTCTTGTGGGCCAGGCGGCGGAAGGCCTTGGCGTGGATGATGCGGTCGCGGTCGCGCTGGAAGTGGGAGCGCCAGGGGCATGGTTCCTCGGGGACCTGGCGGGTGGCCGACCCGGAGCGGGCGGCCAGGGGCGACAGGCCTCTCTCGGCCCAGTCCTTGGGAATCTGGCTGGATGGGGACGCCTGGCCGGCGGGCGGCTGGACTCGTGTGGCGGGGGACATGGGCGCCTTTGGGGCCGGGCCCCTCAGCCCAGGACCTCTTTGATCCTCTCCTTGAGCTCCGACAGATCGAAGCTCTTGACCACGTAATGGTCTGCGGCGATGGACTTCATGTCGTCCTTGAAGGTGTCGTAGGCCGAGCACAGGATGACGGGCAGGTCGTAGAACTTGTTGCGGATGTCCTGCAGGAGGTCCAGGCCGTTGTAGTCGACCATCTTGATGTCCAGGGTCACCACGTCCGGCTTCTCTCGCTCGATGCGCTCGACCAGGCCGTCGCCGTTCTCGGCGGTAATGACTTCGTAACCATCCTCGGTCAATTCCTCGGAATAAAGCAGTCTGATGTGGGCTTCGTCATCGACGACCAGAATCTTGGCCATTTTTCTAAACTCCCGAAGATGGATTGTGTCTCGTACCTGAAGAGGCCAGCGGCGGGGACAAAGGGAGCCACCCGGCCCAAAGGAATCGGCTTTCCGTGCGATAAGGTCTTGGGACGGCGATGGATCCGACCGCCAGTGAGTGCGATTATCCTACCCCACTTGCCCTTTGGAGTCAACGCCGCCCTTTGGGGCCGCCCGGCCGAGAAGTGAACCGTCCACAGGGGGCGGCTCGGGGGGGAGGCCGGCCTCCGCCTCCATGGCCTCCTCCATGGCCCCCCGCAGCAGGTCGAGCTGGGCGTCGATGTCCTCCTCCCGGCAGATGGCCGCCCTGAGCGCGGCGGCCCCCGGCAGTTCCCTGGTGTACCACATGAGGACCGTCCTCAGCCGGAAGCAGGCCTTGGGCCCGATCTCCTCCTCGATGAGCCTTGCGTGCCTGATGGCCGTCCGAAGGCGCTCCTCCAGGGTCGGGCCGGAGACCCGGCCGGTTGCCTGGAGCTCGAGGCACTCGCGGAAAACGAAGGGCCGGCCGCGGGCGGCGCGGCCAATCATGACGGCGACTGGCCCGCCCTCGGCCAGGCGTCCCAGGGCCTGCCAGGCGTCGAGAACGTCGCCGGAGCCTATGACCGGGACCGAGACCTGCCGGGCCAGCTCGCCCACCAGGGACCAGTCGGCCTGGCCGCCGAAGCCCTCGGAGACGAAGCGGCCGTGGAGGGTCATGGCGGCCGCCCCGGCGGCCTCGAGCCTGGGGGCCAGATCGAGGACGGAGGGCCCGTCGTCCTTCAGGAAGCCGGGCCTCAGCTTGACCGTGACCGGGGCAGGGGAGGCCTTGGCCATGGCCTCCACCAGCCGGCAGCAGAGATCGGGATCCCTCAGGAGGGCGCCGCCGTGGCCGCTGCGGACCACCTTGCGGGCCGGGCAGGCCAGGTTCAGGTCGACTATGTCGGCCCCCGCCTCCAGGACGGCCACCCTGGTGGCCAGGGCCAGGGCCTGGGGATCCTTGCCGAAGAGCTGGACGCAGAAGGGGTTTTCCAGCCCCCTGTCGGTGGAAAGGAGGCCGAGGGTCTTGCGCCCGTGGTGGGCCAGGGAGACGGCGCTGACCATCTCGGTGACGGCCATGGCCGCCCCGGCCTCAAGGCAGAGGCGCCGGAACGGGAAGTCGGTTAGGCCCGCCATGGGGGCCAGGACGAAGGGGTTCCTGAGCCTTACCGTGCCTATGGCCGGTCCAGTCGGGGGAGCCTCGGGCGGGCAGTTGGCGGGCGGCGTCGCGGCCTCAGTCAAGGACAATCTGGTGATCCTCGGCCTGGTCCAGGGGCGGGGTCTTGAAGACTAGCCGGCCGGTGCCGTTGGTGAACCAGCCGGCCTCGATGGCGTGGAGCTGTTCCTCGTTGTTGGAGCGCTTGTAGATCTCTCCGTCCAAAAGGGCCGTCCCGATGTTGTCCAGTCCCACGAACTCGACCCAGAACTGGCGGCTGGCTTGCTGGCCGGGGAAGGAGCCCTGGCGGGCCCTGATGGTCAGGCGGATGGGGCCGTCGTCGGTGGCCGGCTCGAGATCGAGGGTGGTGGTCGAGAACTGGCCGTTGATGTAGCCAAGATCCACCCCGTTGTCCTCGTACCAGACGAAGCTGCTGGGGGCCTCCCCGGGAAAGGCCAGGATGGACTGGCGGCGCCTGGGCCCGGAGGGGTCGGAGATCATGGGGATGACCGCCCCGGAGCGGACGAGCATGGGGGCCACGTGGAGGCCCTGGCTTTTGGCCGGGAGCGAGATCGTCCCCCCGGTCTCCCTGGAGATGAGGTCCCGGTTCAGGAGGTCGTACCAGCGGCCGGCCGGGAGGCTGAACTTCAGCACCTCGAGGTTGGGGGTGACCCCTGAGGCCACCAGGAGGCTGGGCCCGACCATGGTCTCGACCGCGCTGTCGCGGGCCAGAGGGTCATCCTGGAAATAATAGAGGAGAGGGGCCACCAGCGGGTCGCCGGTCTGGCTGGAGCTGTAGGCCAGCGAGTATATGTAGGGCTCCAGGGAGGCCTTGAGATCTAGGTTCAGCTTGGCCCAGGGGTAGCTGAGGAGCTCGGCCGGGATGACAAGCGGGAGGTTCACCAGGACAAGGTTGGCCAGCCAGGACTCGTAGATTCGGTTGTCGGGGTTCAGGGGGAAGGTCTCCATGATGGTCGAGACGTCGGTGGAGTAGTAGTCGACCCCGCTGAGAATAAGGTTGGCCCTGGCCTGGGCGGCGTTGTAGACGAAGACCGGGTTGGGCTCGATGGTCAGGACCCCGGCCCCGAAGCGGCCCATGCCGGCCATGCCGGCCCGGGAGACGGTAAAAAGCCTGGGCGGCACCTGCTGTGAGAAGGAGCGCAGCTGGGGGACGCTGTAGAAGCTCTCCATCCACTTCAGGGCGAAGCGGGGCCCCCAGGCGTACTGGGAGTGGACGCCCTCGTCGCCGTCCCCGCTGTACCAGGCCGTGGGGCTGTAGATCTCGGGCTCCCCGCCGACGAGGTTGAAGAGCCTGGCTCCCTGGGCGACCTGGCTTGCCCGGACCAGGCTGTGCCAGTAGGTCGTGCCCGGAGGGTGGGAGTAGTCGATGAGGCCCGAGAGCCTTCCTCGGTAGCGGACCAGGATGGGATTGGCCTGGGGCCCGCCGTCTTTGACCAAGAAGCCCCTCTTGGCCATGTCGGGGAAATGGGGCGAGTCGGCCGGGAGGTACGGCGTCTCGGTGATGAGCAGGTTGAGGCCCAGGGCGGCAGCCTCGGCCAGGGGCGGCTGCTGGGGCTGGGGACTGAACATCAGGGACATGGTCTCGAAGCCGCCCAGGTTTAGGGCCAGGCCCGACAGGACGTCCTGGTAGCTTTGGGAGGGTTCCTTTTCCGTGGAGATGACCCAGGGGGCGAAGACCGACTTGGGCGGGATGGCCGGGCGGCCCAGGAGGCTCATGAGGATCCTCCGCAGGGCCGGCACGTCCTGGCCGAGGATGACGAAGAAGTCGATGCTCTCGTGGGGGCCCAGCTGTCCGGTGGGGCCGACGTACCAGGGCTTGGAGGAGAAATCCCAGGCCAGGGGCCTGGTCTCGTTTATGAAGATGGCCGCGTTCTGGAAGCCAGGGCCAAGGGCGTAGCAGACCGGCGACTGGATGCCGCTGGCCCTGGTGCCGATGCTGGTCTCGATGATGGAACCGAAGGGCCCGCCGGGCATGACCATCTGGCCAAGGCGGTTTATGTTGATGACCGAGAACCTGAAGTCGGCCCCCAGGCCCACCACGTGGCTGTAGCGGTCCCCATGGAAGGTCAGGCCGGCCAGCTGGCCGTCTGGGGCGAAGGGCGATATGTTGAAGGCGACCGACTGGGACCCGTCGGCCAGTGTCTCGTGTATGGAGAGGGACGGGCTGGGGGAATCAAGGCCGGAAAAAACGAGGCGCGATTCCGGGCCCTCGTGCGGGCCGGCCCACTGGGCGGGGTCTGCCAGCATGGGCGAGTAGACCCAGGGATCGCCCGGATCCGGTTCCTCCAGGCCGACCCGGAAGTGCCAGAGCCCGTTGCCCAGACGCTCCTGGGTCAAAAAATAGGGCCCGAACCGCGAGGTCGAGGGCGTGGCAGCCCAAGCGGGCCCGGCCAGGGAGGAGAGGAGGGCAAAAAAAAGGAGCGAAAAGACCGCCAGGCCAGCCGGCCCGGCCACTTTCCGCCCCACAAAGCCAGACGGGGAGCTACGCCTCGTAGTCATTGGCCACATTGCTGACGGGGTTGACGCCCATGGTGCAGATGGAGTCCTCATAGGTATAGGGCCCGAAGGATTCGAAGAGGTTGGTGAGGTCGATGATGCTGTTGGCCGAGGACCTCAGCTCGGTGGACAGGGTCTGGGGGACCGAGGCCACCTCGACCCGGATGCCCTCGCGCCTGATGGTCAGGGCCAGATGGGCGAAATCGGCGTCGCCCGTGACCAGGACCACGGTGTCGGGCTTGATCCTCAGGCTCAGATCCATGGCATCTATGGCCATGATAACATCAACGTTGGCTTTATACCAGCCGCCGTTGCGGGCCTGGCCGTTTTTCTCGTAGACCAGGAAGCCCTGGCTCTTGAGCCAGTGTATGTAGTGGCGCTTCGACTCGCGGCGGTCGAGCCACTCGTTAGTGGCCGGGGGGACGCCCACGTAGACCACCATCTCCACCAGCTCCCTGGGCTCGCTGCCGTAGTTTTCAAGATATTCCCTGAACTTGATCCAGTCGAAGGTCTTGTTGAAGTTCTTTGAGGCGGCCTTGGTGACGTTGGCCTCGTCGACGAAGACCAATAGGCGCGTCTTGGTGACTGTTTTCATCATGTCGGTCATTTCTCTCTTTATGGGTTCCGGAAAGGCATCAAGGCCATGGCCCCGGCCTTTCCGGGCTGATAGGTGTTCCGGGCGGCTGTTCCACATGGACTCCGAGGGCCGACGTCAACGGCCCAGGTCCTTAAGGGCGCGGCCAAGTTCCCTCCTGGAGTCGGCTTCCTTCATGGACTGCCGCTTGTCGTGGAGCTTCTTGCCCTTGGCCAGGGCCAGCTCGGCCTTGACCCGCCCGTTCTTGAAGTACAGCCTCAGGGGGACGAGGCTGTGGCCCCGTTCCTGGACCTTGCCGAGGAGCTTGCCGATCTCCTTCTTTCTCAGGAGGAGCTTGCGCCGCCTCTGGGGGTCGTGGTTTCCGTAGGCAGCGTTTACGTAGGGGCTGATGTGGGCCCCCACCAGGAAGGCCTCGCCGTGCTCGATCTTCGCATAGGCGTCGACCAGGTTGGCCTTGCCCATCCTGAGGCTTTTGACCTCTGTTCCCAGAAGGACCAGGCCGGCCTCGTAGCGGTCTCCAAGCTCATACTCAAAGCGGGCTTTCCTGTTTTGGCAGATGACCCGTTCTTCCTCGGTCCGTTTGGCGCTCATTTTCGTTGCCTGTCCAGCCATTCGTCCAGTGGGGACTGAGGGCCCGCCTGGGAAGCCTCCGGTTATCCCGGAAGCCGGCCCTTGGCCATCATTCCGGGTCCGTGATCTGCGCCTGTTGGCGCCATCGTTGGCCGCCGCGGGGCCGGCCTTGGTAAAGTATAAGGCCGAAATGGGAAAATGCAAGCTACGGACCGAAAAAAAATCAAGTTTAAGCCATGTTTCTTGATCTCCTTTTAAATAAAAGTGTTAAATCGCTAACATTAGGCAATAAAGCACAAAGACTCCGTTCCGCAAGGGAACGCTCCAGGCCGCCCTGTCCCGGCCGGCCTTGGGGAGTCATTTTCTCGTTTTGGCTCCCATGGGTCGGTGCCCCTCAGCATAATCCTAATCCCCGAACCGTCATATTCTCTTAATCGAATCAATGTTCATGGCTTGTGTCTTATTTAATGCCCAAAAGTATCTCAGGCTGCCAAACTGTCCAATATGTGCCCTCCTTTCCTAGGAGACGGTCCGCCTCTCGCCGGAGTCCTTCCCCATGTGCCAGCAGGCCCTTCCCAGTGGGCGGACGGGGATGGCGGGCCGTCATTTTTTCCTGGGCTTTCGGTGATCTGGGTCTGTCTTGATTGATGGCCGGTAATTTAAGACAGGATCCCTTCTAATCCCGGCTAATTGTAGAATAAATTACAATAAAAGTAAAGTGAATTTTTTTATCTAGGCCATTAAAATATAAATTTAAACCCATCAAATGTTATGAATAAGTTTTAGTAATTTATAGATACTCATTATTGCTTTTATGAAAATTTATATACAAATTTTCTATATATTAAAAAATAAAAAGCTTTAATCAAAAAAATTTATATTTTACTATATAGATATAATTATGGAAAAATAATGGCGAATCTAATTCCATAAGCTAACCTCGACACCTCGAAACCAAGGCACCGTAGGGCTCCTGCTGGACCCTCAAAACAGAGGTCCTTGAAAATATGGTCTTGCGTTTTAATGCTACGACGCTCATCCTACTGCGCATAATTTATTGATGAACATATTGACCAAAATATAACTGAGCAAATTCGATGGACCCTGCTATTGTTCAGGACGTGGGAACCAGAGAGCCACGAGACATTATGCTCTCCCTCCAGTCCAAGCATAGGAGGATAAGATCGAAATGTTGGACCGTATCCCGGACTACGTGCCAGAAATCGACGAGTTATTTGGATTAAGGCCCTAAAATATCGGCGATATACAAAGATTGCCCCCATCAATATTGTTCTGGCCTATTGCCCGAGCCAGAAAGAAAAACAATGGAACCCATGGCATTAAAAACACATGGCGACCGAGGGCCCGGGGATTTGCCCAGGACCTTCCAGTTTTTCAGGAAAAGATCGCCGTGGCCGCTGAAAACGATGCGCGAGATCTACCGACGCGAGCTTGCCGACCTGGTGTCGCACGGTGACGCGATGCCCACGGTGGATGCCTGCGACAACCCGAAGAAAGGCACCATGTCCCCTGGGGTGGCGCGAATGTACATCGGGGCGACAGGGAAGAGGGATAACGGCCAGGCCTACGTGATGGTCGGCATTTATCTCAAGATTTGCCCCGCTTTACCGGCATTTGGCTTACTCGACTTTTTTTTGAGCCATCACTGAGGTATTGTTCAGTTGCCTTGACATTGACATCTTTGCTGGCTTCCAGGATGGCGCCCTCCAGCTTATGGAAGGCGGCGGCAAAACCTGAGTCCTCAAATTCAGGGAAACCAGGGATCGCCCTTGAACTTGTGGCGGCGATTTCTTCCTCGCCGTTCTCGTTCACGATCTGGACAGTGTACTTGGTATTTTTCTGCCATTGAAGCAATTACCTTGCTATTGGATAATTTTAGTGCATATATGGTGCCCATATCGGGCAACCATAACGATCATCTTTTCATGCAGTAGCAGGTCTGACTGAAACTGTATAGTTTCATTTCACTCGCATGAAGCAGAAATACGACATTTTGTGGTGATACTGGATCTGTTTCCGCTATATATATTCGATAGCCGCCTTGGCATGAACGTGACTCCTGGCTTCGCCATCTGTGGACACTGACTTTGGTCAGACCAGCTGACAATGTGGGTCTGGTCTGGCTCTGTATCCAATTGCACAGGTGGAAAATATTCACGCTGGGACAAGTGTGTTTACTCATCAACTCAACATTTATGGGTGACGGTTCTATTATCAAGAAGGGAGTCCGGGCTGTCATGCGGTATGTGAAAAGGTACTGCGACTCGTTCCATTGCCATTTACGGAAATTCCATGCGGCCTATCCAGATTTGGTCCTCCAGCCTTCTGGTTGACGTCGACCCACGATAGGTATGGCGCCAACCTTTAGCGTTGGTTTTTGATGGATGAACCTGAACGCTGTAGTACTAATATTAAACCATATTTTCTTATAGGCTTGTGGCCTGCCAGCGATGCTTATTTTCGGGGGATCTCGTATGGGCTGGCTAGCAAGGAAACAGCCAGGATTCCCGCAAGAAAAAGGGCCTGGCCGGGAATATCCCGGCCAGGCCCTTTTGGTCAAGGCTACATCTCGCCCCCCTCGACGGCGGGCCGGACCATCAGGCCTTGGCCTGGAGAAGAGGGGACCTGGTGTCCCTGGCCACGCGGCCGTGCTCCAGGACCACGGTCCTCTCGGCGTGGGCGGCCACCTCGGGGGCGTGGGTGACCACGATGATGGTGCTGCCCTGGCGGTGGAGCGAGCGGAGGATGTCCATGACCAGGGCCTCGTTGGTCTCGTCGAGGTTTCCGGTGGGCTCGTCGGCCAGAAGGAGCTTGGGGTGGTTGATGAGGGCCCTGGCGATGCAGACCCTCTGCTGCTCGCCGCCGGAGAGCTGCCTGGGGAGGTGTTTGGCCCGATCGCCCAGGCCCACGTTCTCCAGGGCCTCCAGGGCCTCCCTCTCGTCGACCAGGCTGTGGTAGTACTGGGCCACCATCACGTTCTCCAGGGCCGTCAGGTAGGAGATCAGGTGGAACTGCTGGAAGATGAGGCCGATGCTCTCCCGCCTTATGGCGGTCAGCTCACCGGACGAGAGGCTGTCGAGGGACAGGCCGTCCAGGGTCACGCGGCCCGACGAGGGGCTGTCGAGGCAGCCGATGATGTTCATGAGGGTCGTCTTGCCCGAGCCCGAGGGCCCCATTATGGCCAGCCACTCGCCTGGCCTCACGGCCAGGGAGACGTTCTGGAGCGCCTTGATGGGCCCGTAGATTTTGGAGATGTCCTCGATGTCCAGGATGAAGGTCGCCTCAGGGTTCAGCATTGGTCGTCTTTCCGATTTGGTGGTTTTGGTGGCACGCCGGTCCGATCCCCCCGGCCTACTCGCCCTTCAGGACCAGGGCCGGCTCCACGTCGACGGCCTTCCTGACCGGCCACAGGGAGGCGACGATGGTGACCAGGGCCGAGGCGAGCACGGTTATGGGCACCAGATGGAGCTCGGGGGTCAGGCCCCGGCCGAAGACGCTGTAGGAGACCAGGCGGGCGAAGAGGAGGCCGCAGAAGGAGCCTATTAGCCCCCCCAGGATCCCCAGCATCAGGCCCTCGGCCAGGAATTCCCTGGCCACCCTCCCGTTCTCGGCCCCCAGGGCCTTCTTTAGGCCTATCTCCCTGCGCCGCTCCATGACCACGGTCATCATGGTCGTGGTGACGCAGATCATGGTCAGGCTCAGGACCACCAGGGTGACGAGGTAGACCAGCCAGGTCAGCTTGGCCAGGACCGTCTCCTCCGAGCGGGTGACCCTGGTGACCAGCCTGGGCTCGACCGAGGGGGCCGCCGCCCTCACCCTGGCCTCCAGGCCGGCCAGGCCGGTCCCGCCGGAGGCCAGGCTGGCCTCGGCCAGATCGGCCAGGCCAGGCTCCCTGGTCATCTCCTCCATGTCGGCCATGGCCATGTAGATGAGGCCGTCCTCGACGCCGCCAGTCCGGACCGTCCCCACGACGGTGAAGTCCTTCTCGTAGCGCTCCTGGCGGCCGTTGCGGCCGTCGATGGCCATCCTCTGGCCGTTCTGGATCCTGGTCGCCTCGGCCACGTCGGCGCCGAGGAGGATCTGCCCCGGCGCGGAGGGCCACTCCCCGCCGACCTGCCAGAAGGGGCTGGTGAGCCTCACGTCCGCGAAGCTGGTCCCGACCGCCGTGTAGGGGAGCATGTTGTTGCGGACCGGCTCGTAGCGGAAGGGCGTCAGCCCCACCAGGCTGTCGCCGGAAAGGCCCCTCCTGATGGCCTCCAGATCCTCCCGGCCCAGGCGGCCGCCGACCACGTCCTTGACGAAGACCATGTTGGCCCCGTAGGAGCGGAACTCGCGGCCCAGCTGCCTGGGGATGTCGTAGCAGAGGGTGACCAGCCCCAGGAGCACCGTGGCCCCGATGGTGACCCCGGTGAGGGCCACCAGCAGCCTGGAGCGGCGGCGCAGGAGGGACCAAAGGACCATCCGGAGGGCGAATGAGCGGTTGCTTCCCAAGGCCCGTTACCTCCCGTGCAGCACTTCGGTCGGCCTCAGGCCGAGAAGGGCCCTCAGGGCCGGCAGGCTCCCCAGGAGGGTGACCGCCAGGACCATCAGCGCGCCGATGGGGATGACCACGGCCTTGACGGCCACGGTGGAGCCGAAGACCGAGAGTCCGATGAACTGGGCCAGGCCCAGGCCGACCAGGTACCCGGCCACCCCCCCGCCGAAGGCGGCCAGGAGGATCTCGCTGAGGACCAGGAGCGAGATCGAGAGCCCCGTGGCCCCCAGGGCCTTCAGGAGGCCAATCTCGACGCTTCTTTCCATGATGTTGGCCGTGACCAGGTTGGAGATGGCCAGGGACGAGCACAGGAGGGTCAGGAGGGTCAGGAGGATGATCATCAGCTGGGTCTTGGACAGGATGGCCCCCTCGGACTGGGCCACCCGGAGGACGGGCTTGACCCTCACCCCGGGCAGAATCTCCTCGATCTGGTAGGCGATGGAGCTTATGTAGGCCGTGCAGTACCAGGTGTCCCACTCAATCCTCGTCAGGCTCCCCGGGTTCTGGGCCGCCCTCCTGGCCAGCTCGTTCTCCGGGGTGGTCAAGGCGCTGACCTCGACCCTCTGGACCAGGCCGGGCCGCCCGGCCAGATCCTGGACCAGGGGCAGGGGCGCGAAGATGCCCCGGTCGTCGTCGCCGCCGCTCTCGAAGACCGCCCTTACCCTGAGGGTGGCCGCCCGGCCGCCCGGGGCCCTGGCCTCCAGCGTCTGCCCCACGGCCAGGCCCAGGGCGTCGGCCAGCTCCCGGCCGACCAGCACGCCGCCGGGATCGGCCTCGTCCCCTGGCCGGCCCTCCAGGACCCACCACGATCTCATGGCCGTCATGCCCGTGTCGACCTCGTCCCCGGTCGGGAGCGACAGGTGCCTGTCGAACCAGGTCCCGGTCAGGGGGACCTGCCGGCCCCCGGCCTCGACGCCCAGGGTCAGGAACGGGGCGAAGTCGACTATGTTGTAGGCCCAGAAGATCATCTTGATCTTGTAGAGCTCATCCTCCCTTATGAAGTCGCTCTCAAGCTCGGACAGGGCGGGCCCGCCGCCCTCGTCCCCGCCAAGCTGGTACATCTCCCCCAGCATGGAGGCCCCCTTGGGGATGACGTTGAGGTTGGCCCCATAGCTCTTGAGCTCCTGGTTGACCTTGTCCCCCACGTCGAACATGACCCCCAGCATGGCCGTGGCCAGGGAGACCCCCAGGCCGACGGTGAAGGCGATCATCAGGTGCTTTCTCTTCTGCCTCGCCAAGGCGCCGAGGAGCATCTTCAGGAACATGGGCCTTCCTCCAGGGAATCGGGGAAAAGCGGGGGCGACGGGCCGTCAGGGCCCGCCCTCACTTGAAGCGGTGGACCTCGGCCTCCAGGTCAGCGGGATCGATGAGGAGGGCCCCCTCGGCCAGGGAGAACTCCAGGGGCACGGGGTTGCAGCCCCCGGGGAAGCCGATGGTGCTCTTGTTCATGACCACGTCGCAGAGCTTGCAGATGACCTGGTCGCCCCTCTGGTAGTAGCCGCTCTGGCCGCAGATGTCGCAGGCGTCCAGGCCCACCCCGAAGGCGCTCTGGCTTTTCTTGATGACGATGAAGCGGACCGGGGTCCCCTCCTCGGTCTGGTAGACGTGGCGGTGGAGGTCGCCGTCGGAGATCCGCTCCAGGCCCAGCCTGATGCGGCCGTCACTGGCCTCCACCACCTCGGGGTCGGAGATGACCGGGCCCCTGGAGTTGACGGCCCGGAGGGTGGTCGAGGCCACGATGACCAGGGCCATGGACGCCAACAGGAGGGCCCCGGCCCTGAGGTCGTCCCTCAGGGAGGCCCGCATCTTGCGCTTCATGGCCGGGTTGCGGCCCACGGGCACGGTCAGCCTCGCCCTCGCCATCAGGAACGCGGCCAGCGCGGCCCAGACCAGGACCTCCCCGAAGAGGAAAAGGCTCTTGCGCTCCAGGAAGTACAGCACCAGGGAAAAGAGGGGCCTGGGGAGCATCCTCCTGGCGGCCAGGATCTGGGCCGTCTCCAGGGAGAGCTGCGAGAGCAGGACCATGAGGCCCAGGAGCAGGAACCACCTGAGGGGCCTGGGCGGGGCCTGGCGGGCCAGAAACCTCACCGAGAGCCAGACCAGGGCCATGACCGCCAGGCCGGCCAGGTATCCGGAGACCTTGGCCAGGTAGTCCAGGTTGAAGACCGAGTCCATGCCCACCCCGAACTCAAACGGGTAGAGGACAAGGTTGGGGGCCACCCTGGCCGTCAGGAGGGCCAGGGAAAGGAGGCCGGAGACAGCCAGGGGGATCCTGGGGCCGACGACCTTGGCCGGGCCCAGGGAAAGGAGGGCCGCCAGGACCGGCAGCGACGCCAGCAAGCCGGCCAGCGGCCCCGTCCCGGCCAGCCGGTGGAGGAGGACCGAGAGGGCGGCGGCGAGGACCAGGGCCAGGAAGGCCCTCACGGCGATGGCCTCCCAGCGCCCAAGGGGCCGTCCCAGGCCCCAGGGGGGGCCGGCGCCCGGCCCCTCGCCGCCCGGCCGCGACCTGGCCGCGCCGGTCCCGGGCCGATGCCCAAGGCCCCGCAGGGCCAGCCAGGAGAGGACGATCCAGGCCAGGAAGGCCCCCAGGAGCGGGACCAGGACGCCCAGGTCGTAGAATTCCCTGATGACCCAGCCCGTGTTGAGGCGCAGGGCCGCCAATATGGCCGAGGCCAGGAGGCCCAGGCCAAATGAGGCCAGGACCAGGCGCCTTATCCCCCTCCTGGCCCCATCCAGCCCCAGCAGGTAGAGGATCATGGGCGCAGCCACGGCCAGGACCCAGGTGTTGTCGACCACGTTGATCAGGTACATGAGCATGGGGCCACCCTGTCTTCCCGGAAGAGCCCGCGCCGGCGGAACGCCTGGCCGGAGGGCCACCGGCGAGGCGCCCCCTCGCTACGGGCGCCTCGCCGGGACGGGCCCCGACGGGAACCTGGCGGTCCCGGTCGCGGCGCCAGAGATTGGGCAAGGCCGCCGGGCTCCCGGAAGCCTGGACCGGCATCCGGGGCCGCGGAGGCCTTGGGGCTGCCCGATCCCCCCCGGGGATGGCGGGCAGAGGGGTCCTAGGGGGCTACCACTGCCTGGGCACGAAGTCGAAATCCCAGGAGACCTCGATGGGGGTGGTCCAGAACCGGCCGGGGACGCCGGTGGTCTTGTCCACGTGCAGGAGATAGCCCTGCTTGTCGGGGCTGTCGATGATGAAGGTGATCTTGTACTTGCCGGGCCCGTCGAGCTTGACGTTGTTGCCGTAGTGGGGGCCGTCGGAGGCGCTCATGGGCATGAAGTTCCCCTCTATCAGCTTGCCGCCTTCCTTTTGGGCCCGATACTTGACGGTCAGGTTGGGGACGAAGTCGCCGGCCCCGTAGCCCAGCCCGTTGTCCTCGACCGCGCTGATGTCGGCCTCAAGATGCATGTCGCTCTCGGCGGCCGCCAGCCCGCCGGCGCCGACCGGCTCCATGTCGACCGGCTGGAAGTAGACGCCGGCCACGACCAGGGGCTTGACGATGTGGTCGTCGCCAAGCGGGAACTCCTCGAAGCCGGCCCCGCCCTTGTCATCGCCGGGGGCCTGGGCCAGGGCCACGGGGGTGGCCAGACACAAGAGGAGAGCCAAAGCGGCCATGAGGCCAACGGTGGTGGAAAGATACTTCTTCATTCAATCCTCCAAGTAGCGACCGCGTCACGCACGGTCATGAGAATGGGGCCCAAGAGGCCTTGGGCCATGACAAGTCAGAAGCAAGCCAAAACCGGGACTTCCCTGGGGCCGGCGGCCAGGCCCCCGACGAAAGGACGCCACGTCACACTCTTGTCCCCGGCCTCAGACGGCGGCCTGGCCGGCCCTGGCGGCCAGGAACCTCCTCTGCCGCCTGTGGATGAACCAGATGGAGCCGATGGTCAGGGCCAGAAGGAAAACCTGGGGCAGCAGGGTCTGGACCGTGGGATATATCTTCAGGAGCTCCACCGTCGGGAAGCCCTCAATCATGGTCACCGGCAGGGCGTTGCCCTCCTGGAGCTCCTTTATGCCGCCGCCCACGAAGACTATGGACATGACGAACATGAGGATGCTCGTCCCCAGGAAGAACGGCTTCAGGGGGAGCCTCATGCTGCCGTGGCGGATGACGGCGAAGACTATGACCAGGCCCACGGCCCCGGCCAGGAATCCGGCCCAGACCATGGTCGTGTCGGAGCCGGCCTCGCTCAGGATGCCCTGGTAGAAGAGGATGGTCTCGGCGCCCTCCCTGAAGACGGCCAGGAACGAGGCCGCCGCCAGGGCCATGGAGCTCCCGGTGGTCATGGCCTGCTGGACCTTGGACTGGATGTAGTCCTTCCAGACCTCGGCCTCGGCCTTGGAGAACATCCAGTTGCTGACGCAGAACAGCACCACCGTCGCCAGGAGCATCGTGAGCCCCTCGATGATCTCCTGCTTGGCCCCGCTGAGGTCGATGAGCGACTGGAGGGCCACGGCCGCCAGGGCGCTGACCACCAGGGCGGCCACGCCCGCCCAGTAGACCACGGCGACGCTCCTTTTGTTGCCCATCCTCAGCAGATAGGCGGCGATGGCGGCGATGACCAGGATGGCCTCGACCCCTTCCCGCATGAGCGTCCCGAAGGAGGCCAGGAAGATGCCCCAGTCTCGCCCGATGGAGGAGCCGCCCCCGGACGCCTGGGCCTGCTCGCCTCCCCCGCCCTGGGTGGCCTGGGCCTGCTGCGAGGCCACCCTGGCGTCCAGCTTCCCGGCGTCCTCGACGCACCAGGCGATCAGGGTCTCGATGTCGGCGGCGACCTTCTCCGCCGGCTCGCCGTTCCTGATGTCCTGCTTGATCATGGCGAACTTGTACTCGACCGCCGAGACGCGCTTGCCAGAGATCCGGCCCTTGACGTTCCGCTCGAAGCCCTCCTTCTCGTAAAACTGGAAGTAGGCGTCATCGACCCCCTGGTAGGCCTGGTCGGCCTGGCCCCGGCCGTAGTTGGCCATGGCCTGCTCCAGGGGCACCCTCATGGCCGCGGCCACCTCGCCCCAGGTCTTGTATTTCGAGTCGGCCCGGGCCGGGGCGGCCGGCAGGGCCAGGCCAAGGGCCAGGAGAAGGACGGCGGGGAGGAGAGTTTTTCTTGGATCCATTGGAAAAGCCTGCCTATGCGCTGGCGCGGCCGGTCCGGCGGCGCGTTCTTGGCGGGCGGACGGGGCCCCCGGCCCGCTCGTCATTCGTCCCCAAGGCCCCCGGGCGTCACTTCCCCAGGAGCATCAGGGCAATGGGGTAGTCGTCCGGGCCAAGCCCCAGGGCGGACTTAACCGCCTCGACGTTCATGCTGTGGATGTAGCGGGTGCCCAGGCTCAGGGCGGCCGCGGCCAGGTAGATGTCCTGGGTCATGGCCCCGGCCAGGACCTGGGCGAACTCGTCCTGGCGGTCCTTGCCGCCGCGGACGAGCTGCCCCAGGATCTCCCTGTCGGTGGTCAGGACAAGGACGTAGAAGGCCTTGCGGATGAAGGCCGGGCCGCCTATCCTGGCCTTGATGTTCTCCCCGGAGACCTCGACGAGCCTGTGCCCGCCCCAGTCGTAGCGGAAGGTCCCCTCCTGGCCGGCCACGTAGATCCGGACGTAGGGGGCCAGCCCCTCGGCCATGGGCACGGTCCAGCCGGTCTGGCCGCGGTTGAGCCCGCTGGCGGCCCACAGGACCGTCGAGAGCTCCCCCAGGGTCACCTCGGCCAGGGAAAAGTCCCCGCCAGGGACCGAGGAGCGCTTCTTCAGGGCCTCAAAAAGCCCCATGCCGCCCTCGGTCTGGGGAGCGGGCAAATCGACGTCGGCGGCCAGGGACGGGCCGGGGGCAAGCCACAGGGCCAGGGACATGAGGGCCAGAAGGGCCCTCGCGGGCCATGAGCGCACTATCATTTACGCACCAATGTCGCAAGGCGATTGTTGTGAATTTTTTGTGTTATTGATTCTTATTTGCAATACTGCGAGGCTTTAGTTTTATACACCAGGGCCCCGGAAGTGTCAACCATAATTTTTCAAGCCTTTTGCAAACCCAAGCCGCGACTGGGAATACGGCCGCCCGGGAAGGCCCCTGGACCGGGCAGCGTCCCGGCTAGGCCAGGGACGGCGAGGCATCCCTTCCCCGGCGCGGCCCCAGGGCAGGCCAGGGGCCGGCGATGGCCGGCCCGGTAAGCCAGCGTCGGCCCAGAGAACGGGACGCGCCGTGGGGCAAGAGACGATTGTCGCGCCAACGGCGCATCCAGGACGGACGGCGGGAAAATGCCGGTACCGGCGGGGCGATGACTGGGGAGGGGCTTTAAGGGCCTCTTGGGGACGGGAGGGGCCAGCCCAGGCCGGCCGGCGGGGCCCGGCAGGGCCAGGGCCGACGTCGGCGGGGAGGCGTCAGCGGCGGTGAGGGCGGGAATGGGGCCCGGCCTAGAAATTCAGCCGGGTGAAGGCCAGAAAATTGACCAGCGCCGTGAGGATCCAGAGCCTGGTCGAGGCCCCGATGTCCTCCGAGGCCACCTTGAGGGGGTCGAAGGACATGCCC
>JAISEK010000121.1 GCA_031264145.1 Deltaproteobacteria bacterium | reverse complement strand
CCGGTGGGCGGCAAGGGCCCCCACAAGATTGACGCCAGGGTCATCGCCACCACCAACAGAAAGCTCAAGGCCTGGGTCGACGAGGGGCGTTTCCGGGCCGACCTCTACTACCGCCTGAACGTCATGCCCTTCTACATCCCGGCCCTGCGGGAAAGGGCCGAGGACATAGGGGTCCTGGCGGAGCATTTCGTCGGGAAGTACGCCGGGGCGAACGACAAGAAAATAGGCGGCCTTTCCGAGGAGGCCCTGGCCATCCTGATGGCCCACGACTGGCCGGGAAACATCAGGGAGCTTGAGAACACCGTGGCCAGGGCCGTATTGATGGCCAGGGGCGAGCGCATCGAGGCCCACGACATCTTCATGGACGAGGCCGGCTTCATGGCGGCCCTGGAACGCAACGCCCTGAGCCTGGCCCAGGAGAAGGGGGCCAGGGCCGAAGGGTCCGGGGAGGCCGAGGCGGCGGACGGCCTGTCCGGCCTCGAGTTCCCGGGCCTCATGGAAGGCGAGGCGGTGGTCGAGGCCGTGCCCCTGATGACCATCGAGGAGATGGAGCGCTGCCTGATCGGCAAGGCCCTCAACGAGACCAGCGGCAACAGGACCCACGCGGCGAAGATTCTGGGCATCAGCGTCAGGACGCTTCGAAACAAGCTGGCGGAGTACCGCTCAGGCGAGGACGCCGGGGCCATGATGGCCGCCTCCGGCTGACAGGAGGGCGCTGAAAGTCTTTTTATGGCGAAGTAACTCCATTTGACGACGGCTTGTCTCCGACCATTTGCGGAGGCAAGCCGTTTTCGCTCAGGGATGGAGGTCAAATTGGACCATGTCTCAAATGCCGTTCCCGGAAGGCAGGCTTAGGTCGACCTTGTCTATAGCCACGGCGCATTTCTCCCCATCTGGACCTGGGCTGGCCCTGGCCGCAATCTCAAGACGTCCCGTAACGTTCAAGCTGGCCGGTATGGCCATGGTGGGGTGGTCCATGTCCTTCTCGTTCCAGGAGCCCAGCAGACGGTCGTCCCCGACGAGGCCAAGCCAGACCTTGCCACAGCCAGGCGAGGTGGGCTGCCCGGGACTTGGGGTGAAGGCGAAATTCAGGTCCTGGCCGATCATTTTGGCTGGGACTATGAATCTGAAATAGACAAGGGTATCTGTGATTTGCCAATCAAAAGTTTGGCTGGAATGAAAAGCCACATAACCGTTCTTAATTAAATCTGATAATGTATAGATATAAGAACTGCCGAAATAAGTATTTATTGAATATTTATTTGAATTGATAATACCATCATATAATATATTTGATAATATAATTGTATTATTAAAAAGTATATCAAAATAATTAGTGTTATATTTAAAAAAAATAACATTATTTTTGTAAAATAATCTATGATTAGTTTTAGAATATACTAAAGCTGATAGAAAATTTAGTGATTGCTCTGAAAAATCAATAATAAAAGTTGTGTTTTTATCAAATTTTAGATTGATTTCATATAAAGAAGAAAGGAATAAACTTGAAGGGGAATATTTAAAATAAGCCTGGGGCATTTTAATAAAAGCGGGCAGTTTCAAGAAATTAACGGCAAAAATCAGGGCGGTTGCCAAAACCACCAGACAGGGCAATTGCGGGAAGCGCCTTGGCCTGGCCAGGCAAAGAGCGCAAATGACTAGGCTAGTGGGGATGAAAGATAAAGATATAGATGAATAGGCAGAAAATTTCCAAACTTTATATGTATTACCATATAAATAGAAAAGTACTAGATAAAGTATAATTGTTATTATATATATTGATGACAAAATTAATATAAATATTTTATTTTTTTCGTTTCTCAAAAGATATAGATATAAATTATTTTTATTATTAGATCTATTACAAAAAAAATAAATTCCAGTAGTTAATAATAATATTATACTAATAAAAATTAGATAACTAAATATTGAAATATCATTATATTGAACATTAAAATTAAATTGATTGGTTGACAGGTAAAAAGGGAGGCCCGAAAAAAGCAAGGGGTTAAACAAGGGCAAAGCCCAGCCAGCCGACTGGTAAGAAACCTCGATGGTGCGATAGAAGAGGTAATAACCCACGCCAGGCTGCAAGAGAGCGCATATGGCCGAAACTGCCAGAACTGGGCCCAGGCCTAGCCAGAGGCTCCTGAGAACCCTTGCTCGCATTGGTAATTTGAGGGTGAAAAAAGAAAGCAATGAGATAGACAAGACAATAAAAGATAATAATAAACCATATCCGGCTTGATATGACAAAAAAAGTAGAAATAATGGAAAAAAGATATATTTTATGATATTTAGAAGTTTAAGATTATTAAATTCATATGAAAAAATTTGGGTTAGAGAGATTATAAAGACAAACAGAAAAACGAGATGCCCGAACATGCCCGTCATGGCCACATAATTCAGGATACTGCCAAGACAAAGACTCAGACACACGGCGAGCGCCAGAAAAAAACTGAATCTGAATACTTGTCTTACCAGGACATATGCGGCCAGGCCAAACCAGACTATGAAAGTCACAACGATGGCCGAGGCCGCTTCATATGGAAGCTGGGCTCTAGCCAAAGCGGTCAAGGCGATTATGACATAGGTGCCAAAGGCGTCCATCTCGAAGGCCATGAAAAAAGGGGACAATTCAGGGTTCCCCGGATCAATGAGTCCTAGATGATAGTGTGACTGAAAAATCCAGGAATAAAAGTCAGCCCCCGTGTTCACCCAGCCATCCAATTTGCCTGTCGGGGAAATTGCCGAATAGACAAAAGACATGCTGAGGGCCAATATCAGGGCGGCGATGAGACTGTCACGGCTGGCGAGTCCTTTTTTGATTGCCGGCCACTTATTGTCATCCTTCAGCCAGGGCCGCAGATTTTTGCCATAAAACTCCAGAAACGCCCCCAGCAGGCCCACGAGGAAAAAAACCGTCAGATAGGTCCCCAAATAATAACCAAGCTGACGGACTCCATGGGAAATGACGACCATCACGGCCAGGGCGGCAGTGAGGCGGAGCATGATTTGTGGCTTGGGGCCCTGATCGATGTTCAGGAATTTTAATATATGGCGTCCCCAAAAGGCCAAGGACATGGTCAGTAGGAAGAAGTAAAATGAAAAATTCATCATTGACTTTAAAATATTTATATAATACATTGCATGGCCATATAGTATATTTAAAAATAGAATAATGCTGTCTTTATTGGGTAAAAACCAAAACAGGCTCTTGGGGACGTTTCAAAAGCCTGGATCGAAAAAGCCCCGGGGCCGACCAATGGCCATCCGGGGCTTGGGGTTCCATGGGTCCACGCCGAAAGGCTACTTTTCGGCCGCGGCCTGCAGGGCCTTCCTTATGCCCCGGGTGGCCTGCTTGATGCGCTGGATGTTCTCGACCAGGGCGAAGCGGACGTAGCCATCGCCGCCGTTGCCGAAACCAAGGCCCGGGGAGACGGCCACCTTGGCCTTGGTGATCAGGTGCTTGGCGAAGTCGACCGAGCCCAGGTGCTGGAACTGCTCGGGGATTCTGGCCCAGAGGAACATGCCGCCCTTGGGGGGCTCGACCGTCCAGCCGGCCCGGTTGAGGCCGTCGCACAGGGCGTCCCGGCGCTCGCGGTAGGTCTTGCAGATCTCGGCCACGCATTCCTGGGGGCCGTTCAGGGCGATTATGGCCGCTATCTGGATGGGCTGGAAGGCCCCGTAGTCCAGGTAGCTCTTGATGCGGGTCAGGGCGGCCACCATCTGGGGATTGCCGCAGATGAAGCCGATGCGCCAGCCGGCCATGCTGTAGCTCTTGGAGAGCGAGAAGCCCTCGACCCCGATTTCCTTGGCCCCCTTGACCTGCAACAGGCTGGGGGCCTTGTAGCCGTCGAAGCACAGATCGGCGTAGGCCAGGTCGTGGACCACCAGGATGCGGTGCTCGGTGCAGAAGGCGACCACCTTCTCGAAGAACTCAAGGTCCACCACCGCCCCGGTGGGGTTGTGGGGGAAGGAGATGACCAGCATCCTCGGGCGGGGCCAGGTCTGGCGGACGGCCACCTGGAGGTCGGCGAAAAAGTCGCGGCCAGGGCCTATGGGGACGCTCCTGAGATCGCCACCGGAGATGATGGCGGCGTAGGAGTGGATGGGGTAGGTGGGGTCCGGGGCCAGGACCACCTCGCCCGGGGTGATGGTGGCCAGGGTCAGGTGGGCCAGGCCCTCCTTGACCCCGATGGAGACAACGGCCTCGCGGTCGGGGTCGATGTCGACGTCGTAGCGTCGCCCGTACCAGTCGCGGATGGCATGCCTGAGCTTCGTGATGCCCCTGGAGGCCGAGTAGCGGTGGTTGGTTTCCTTGACCGAGGCCTCGATGAGCTTGTCGACTATGTGCTTGGGGGTGCCAAGATCGGGGTTGCCCATGCCCAGGTCCACGATGTCCTCGCCCGCCCGCCGGGCCGCCATCTTGAACTCGGTGACCTGGGCGAAGACGTACGGGGGCAGACGGGTCATGCGCTGGAATTCAAACAGATCGCTTTGGGACATGGAGTTACCTCGAATATGGGTTGGCCCGGTGGGGCGTCAAGGATAGGCCGCGGGAAAGCCGTTCTTGGCCGCGGACATCTAAAGAGGTTTATACTCTGTGCCAGGGCCAAAAGCAAGGAAAAGGGCGCAAATCAAGATGTTGGCCGAAAAGTTGCTGATCAATCAAGTTGCTGATCAACAAATAATACAGAAAATTATTTCTTTTCTTTGTAGTGATTCTGGGAGTCATGATTATACTATTAATCATAGAGAGGCAAAAGATTTCCTTGGTTTGAATATAAAAACACCAAATATTATGGAGTATAAACTTATAAAGA
>JAISEK010000077.1 GCA_031264145.1 Deltaproteobacteria bacterium | reverse complement strand
GGAGTGGTGACCAGGACGACGACCCCGGCCCGGAGGCCCATGTCGGCCAGCCCGGCACCGGTGACCTCGGACCAGTCGGCCAGCGGCCTAAGCTCGAACGGGCCAACCTGCTGGGCCGACCTTAGATCCATCTCCAGGGAGTCGGCCGAGGCCAGCGTGACCTTCAGGCCTGCCCTGGCCGCCAGGGCGGCCGTCTCCAGGGCCAGCTCGTCGTCACCGAAGACGAAAAGCCTGCCCAGGCCGGCGTTCAGCGGCAGGAGCGACCAGGCCTGGCCATCGGGAAGCCTGGGCGTGGTGAAGGGGCCCGAGGCCGACAGCACGTGGCGGCGCACGGTGATGTCCTCGCCGCTGCCGCTGGTCATGGTCAGGAGCCAGGAGGCCCAGGCCTCGTCGCGTCCCCTAAGGGCTTCCTTCCAAAAGGAAAACTCATCCTTGGAAACCTTCTCGGTGACCGTGTTGAGCCCATCGACCTCCAGTGACGAGCACTGGCCGCTCCCCAGACTGGTGGCCAGGCCGGAGACGGCCCGCTCCAGGGCATCGTTCCCAAGATCGCCGGCCAGGAGCCGGCCGCGCTCGTCCAGGACGGCTGCCCTGGCCATGTTTCTTTTCTCGGCCAGGGCAAGGACAGGCTCTCGGCCCTCGGAGAGTTCTTGGACCAGATATGACAGCCAGCTAGTCACGGCTCACCGCCTGGTTGCCCCCAAATGGGAGTGATAGGGGCCCCTGGCTAGGCCATCGTCCGTCGGCGTGCTGGCCAGGGGGTCGCGGAGGGATAGTCAAAGACGAGAAAACGAGATGGTCACGCCGGGGAGGCCAAAAGGCCTGGCCGACCTGAAGGCTCAGGCCGGCTTGTCCACCTGGGCCGCCTGGTCAAGGAGGAAGGCCTGGATGAAGCCAGAAATGTCGCCGTCAAGGACGGCGTCCACGTTCCCGCTCTCGAAGCCGGTGCGGTGGTCCTTGATCAGCCTGTAGGGCTGCAAGGTGTACGAACGGATCTGGCTGCCCCAGGCGATGTCCTTCTTGTTGTCGTGCATCTTCTTGACCTCGGCCGCCTTCTTGTCCTGCTCCAACTGGTAGAGCCTGGCCCGCAGGACCTTCATGGCCAGGTCCTTGTTGCGGTGCTGGCTCTTCTCGTCCTGGCACTGGACCACTATGTTGGTCGGCAGGTGGGTGATGCGCACGGCGGAGCTGGTCTTGTTGACGTGCTGGCCTCCCGAGCCACTGGCCCGGTAAGTGTCTATCCGCAGGTCCTTCTCGTTTATCTCTATTACTATGTCGTCGTTGACCTCCGGGGTCACGAAGACGCTGGCAAAGGACGTGTGGCGGCGGCTTTGCGAGTCGAACGGGGAAATCCGGACCAGGCGGTGGATGCCGACCTCGGTTCGCAGGAGCCCAAAGGCGTAGGGACCGGAGATGGTTAGGGTGACGCTCTTAAGCCCCGCCTCGTCCCCATCCAGCCTATCGATGATCTGGGCCTTGAAGTCGCTGCGGTCGGCGTATCTCAGGTACATGCGCAGGAGCATCTGGGCCCAGTCCTGGGCCTCTGTGCCGCCGGCGCCGGCGTGGATATCCATGATGGCGTTGTTGGAGTCATTGGGCTCCGAGAGGGTCCGGCGTATCTCGTAGACGTCCAGGTCTGATTTCAGGGCCGCCATCTGGTCGGCGATATCCTTGAACTGGGTCTCGTCGTTCTCCTCCAGGGCCAGGTCCAAGAGGAGGGCCAAATCCTCACCCTCGGAATCAAGCTTGCGCCAGGCATTGAGCTTCTCGCTCAGGCGAGTGTGCTCCTGGCCAACGGCCTGGGCCGTCTGGGGGTTTTCCCAGAAATTTGGCTGGCCCATCTGGTCATTGAGCTCGGCTAGCCGGGAATCGATGGCCCCAAGGTCAAAGATACCCCCTTAAAACTGTGAGACGATCGGTCAATTCCTTCACCTGAGGCTTTAAATCTAATAACATTTTAGTCCTTCCTCTGAAATGTGTTCCGAATTGGGCCGCCTGGACGGACTGGCCAGGCAAAAGCCGCTAATTCGGCCAAATATTACCACAACCGGTCCAAAAAGCAAGCTCCAATCGGGGCCACCGGGGCCGCCTGCATTTCCTCCGGCCCCTGGGACAATACCGGCTCAGGGAGCCAGGCCCGGAAGGGCATTGGCCGGACGCGGCCGGTCCCTTGGGACCAGGCCTCCAAAGCGGGAGCCCGGAAACCACCCTTCTGGTACCTTATGGCTAAAATAATTTTATTATATTAATAATTAAACAACATATATTATTGTTTATATTTTATTTATAGTAATATTTATATATACATAAGTAATAACCGAAAAATTATTTCCCTTACCGGGCCTTCCAGTCTGGGCTTGTCGAACAAGATCGTCAGTGTGGCAAAATATCCACAAGGGCTTAAGATGGCCTCACAATAATTTTTAAGGTTAATTTAAAGATTTAAAATAAAAATGTGCTTTTTGTAAAATTAAAACTCGGAATAGCTTCTTTTCAGCGCTGGCCCGCGAATTGCATATTAAGAGTCCCAGTGATGGGCCAGCCGTGTTTAGGCCAGGCCGCGGAAAGAGACTGTGGAAAAAATGCACTACCTCCAAAAGACAATCAAGCAGAAAATACAGGTCAGCGGCAAAGGCCTTCATTCCAACAAGCAGATCGATATGGTCCTTAGCCCCCGACCAATAAACACGGGGCTATGGTTTCTGAGAACCGACCGGCCTGGGAACAAGCCGGTCAAGGCCGCTTCGGAAAACGTCACCGACACCGCCCTGGCCACCACCATCGGCCTGGGCGACGAAAGCGTCAGCACCGTAGAGCACTTCATGGCCGCCTTGGGCTGTCTGGGAATAACCAACCTCCAGGTCGAAATAGCCGGGCAGGAGGCCCCGGTCCTGGACGGATCGGCCCAGCCATGGGTGGAACTCCTGCGCAACGTGGGCCTGAGGTCCCTCAACGCCCCCCGTCCCTTCTACGTCGTCCGCCGGCCCTTCGAGATCGTCGAGGGCGACAAGATGGTGGCAATGGAGCCGGCCTCCGATCTCTCCATCGACTTTACCATAGATTTCCCCGGCTTCATCAAGAACCAGAGACGGGTGTTCTCCTTTTCCGAAAACGCCTTCGTCTCCGAAATAGCCCCCGCCCGCACCTTCTGCCTCCAGTCGGAGGTGGAGAAGATGCAGGCCGCCGGCAAAGCACTCGGCGGTGGTCTGGACAACGCCGTGGTCGTCTCAGGAAACGGTATATTGAACAAGGAGGGCCTAAGATTCCCGGATGAATGCGTCCGCCACAAGATCCTCGACTTCTTTGGGGACATGACCTTGGCAGGGGCACCGCTCCTAGGACGCTTCACGGTCGTGAAATCCGGCCACTCGCTTAACCACAAGTTCCTGGCGTCCGTTCTCGGGACCCCTGGCCTCCTGGAGTTGGTCACTCCATCCAGGGCCCCATCCGAGCCTTACCTGTCCCGGGTCGCTCCCGCCCCGGCCCTGAACCCGGCCTGGGCCCACTAAGGCCGGGGAGGGCTTCGTCCAGAACCAGAGTCCCCGGGAAACCGGGGCCATCTCCAGGATATAATCCCCGGGAAACCGGGGCCGACAACGAAAAAGACGCCACGCCTCTAAGCGTGGCGTCTTTTTTTGCCCGCTTCACAAGACCCAATTCGGTTGGTTCCTGTCCCATCGGCGGGCCAGCGCAAAACCATCCACAGACACGGCAGGCCCAGTAGCCGTAAGGGTCTATTGTGCGACATTGGCCAATGTCATCCATAAAGTATCGAAAGGATCGCTCCTCACTTCCTCGACCAGAAAGGCAGAGGTTTTGCAGTACTTTGATAAAAATAATTGATTATTTAAAATATAATATTTTTATATAATAAATTTAGTTATAAATATTATCATTATCATAAAATTATTTTAAAATATAATTTTTTATTGCCGTTCATCAAGGCAAGTCCACGAACATTGGAAATTGTACTATACATGCGAACGCAAATGAACGTCCGCAATCGATATTGGCTGGTGCCAAGATTGATTTTGGGCCCGATTTGAGTTAGCATGTCATCATGCTGCCATTCTCTGCCAGAAATTTCGACCCTTTCCTGTGTGGTATCGGCCTGTTTCTGGTTGATTTTTAATTATAATTTTTTATTTTAGCAATATTTTTATCTTATTTCCAATTTATCATGGCTACAAGACAATGAAAACATGGCAAGCCGACCTCATGATCCTGCTGGCCGCCAGCATCTGGGGCCTTTCCTACATATTCGGCCGCTGGGGACTTTCCTCATGCTCCCCGGCCCTTTTTCTGGTCCTGCGCTTCTCCGTGGCCGCCCTGGCGGTCTACCCC
>JAISEK010000045.1 GCA_031264145.1 Deltaproteobacteria bacterium | reverse complement strand
CCGCTTATTCCATGTTCGTTTTTGTATATTTCAAGACAGAACACCTTGAAGTGCGCCGTGTCGCCCATATCGCCTGGCCCTCCCGGGCACTATTCGGGAAGCGTAAGCTGCCCGGTATTGGCCTCATCGGCCCATAGCTCGTATAGTTTAGGTACGCTGTAGTGCCATACCTTGGTCTGCTCTTTCTCGAGAGCCTCGTACAATGCGGACGAATACAGTTTTTCCAGAGCGGCATCCTCGACAAGCCCGGTCTCGGCAATAATTTTTACCGCCAAGCCAGAGGCAATCGTCCGTAGAACAAGTTGAAATTGAGTCTTTTCCATTATTTTCTGTCCCCAAGCGTCTCAAATCCCACAAAGCGGCAATAGGTCAAAGATTTTTCGGTATGGAAAAGAATTTGGTTGAACAAACCGTCAACCTTTAGGCGTTTGATGGCCTCTCCTCTGTCGTAGACGCCGTTTTCGTAGTACTGGACGACTGAGTAGACTTTGTCATCGGCAACCTGGCCGAAAACAATGTCATACTGGAGTGCTGGCTCGCTCCCACCTCTGTTGGCGCAAACGAAATCCAGCCAATCGCCATCTGGCTCGTCGAATCGGATGATGGCCAGATCACGCTCCCCGACATCCATGTCAAATTCATAGATGGATAGCAACTGGTCTTTTGGTTCCCGGCGTTCGGCGACCCTCTGGGCCCATCTGATGGCCTGTTCTTTGTTTGACGTGGCGTAAAATCCCGTTCAGCATTCGCCCGGTTTGCAGAATCTTCGGTTGTGCGACAACCACGTTGCTGGCGTGGTAAATTATCATCGTGTCGTCTCCGACAGCCTTATAATCAAGTGCGACTCGTTTTTTGATGTTATTCGGCAGTCTTTCAATGAAGGCATGATGCTCAGTTGTACGTTTTCCCAGCTGTTTTTTAGGGAACTGCTGAAATATGGTAATTTTTATTATACTAAATGTCATCAAGGCAAAGAATGCTTTAGCTAGAACCATAATTCAGCATTTATAATATATTATTAAATTAAATAATATTATTTATAGAGTAATTAATAAATATTAATTAAATACATATAATGTCTTTTAGGGCTATTTTTAAATATAAATATATATTATTATTTTTTTGAATAATATACTAAAATTTATAAAAATAAAATTTTTAAATTAAAAAAATTTCATTGTTTTTTTAGTGTTTTAGCTATAATTAAATTTTAACAGTCTTTTTTTTATGGAAAAAATATGCCAAGTATCTCTAAGATAGTATGCTGTCCGTGAGCATTTAAAGATGTCCAAAGCCAAAAGACCAGAGCCGTGGCACTTTCTGGGCCTTAGCTAACATTCAAGGAAAACACTATTAAATGAAATCCCCATGACGGCATCCCATCGTGTCTTTCATGGTACCCATCCCCTGGCGGATCTGGCCATGACCGGGAGGAGCCCGCCGTGGGCCGGGCTCAGGAGCGGTTCAGGAGGTCCAGCCTGGGTGAGAGGGACATCTGGATGTAGGCCTGGAGCCGCAGGTGGCACCGGGCCAGGCCGTTGTTCCTGGCCCTGGCCCCCAGCTCGGAGTAGAGGAGGTCGAAGTCGCACAGCCTGGGCTTGCTGGGCGACCACTCGATGCTGTTGGCGTACAGGAGGCCGGCCAGGCGTTTGCCCAGGCCATAGATCTCCAGGGTGCCCGGCCAGGCGCCCGAGGCGTTGAAGGCGTCGTGGATGGCGGCCACCATCAGGGTCCTGGGGATCCTGAAGAGCCAGGCCGTCTGGACCAGGTCCGAGGCCAGGCGGAGGGGCTCCCTGCCCTTGGGCAGGGGCCTGGCCACGGTGCCCCTGGTCTGCCCCCTCGCGAACGTTCGGCCCCAGTTCTTGAGGATGTAGGTCTCCAGGAAGGCGGCGGCCCCCTCCGGGTCCATGTTCTCCAGGCCGTGGACGGGGGCCTTCTCCCCGGCGTGCTCCAGCCTGGGGCCGTCCCGGCGGGAGGACCGCCTGGCCAGGTGCCAGGCCAGGGCGGCCACGGCCTCCGGCTCGCGGCCGAGGCGGTGGCGGAAGCGGAGATAGAGGCGCTCCCAGAAGGGGCCCTCAGCCCGGCCGAAGTCGCCCACGGCTGCGAGGACCATGGGGGCCAGCCCGTCAAGGAGCCCCGACTTGGCCAGGGCCTCGGCGAAGACGGGCATGTGGGGCGAGATGAGCCTGGCCGGGGCCAGATCGCCCTCCAGGTCGTTGAGGTTCACGGTGGTCTCCTGGCCGTAGGCCAGGCGGACCAGCCGCAGCCAGGCCTCCTCGTCCAGGCCCCAGCGCCCGGCCTGGCGGCCGACCATCTCCCTGGCCCGTTCCTCGGCCCTCCGTCGCCCCAGGGCCAGCTCGGGCGTGGGGACCACCCCCAGGTCCATGGTCCGTCCCAGGTAGCTGGAGGAGAGCCGCGCCAGGTCCGGGGTGGCCGGGGCCACGAACGGCTCGGCCAACATGGGCGTCTCGGGGCCGCCCAGCTCGATGGGCTCGCCGGCGCCGGCCGCCCTGGGCGGGAAGAAGGCCAGGCCGGCCAGAAACAGCGTGAAGAGGGCCTTCCTGGCCACCTTCCTGAGCTCGGCCAGGAGGGAGCCGCCCAGATCCCCGGCGACCTTGCCGTCGGGGCCCGGCACCTCCTGGGCGGGCCCGGTGGCCTCGGCCGGCGGCTCCTCCAGGGAGCCGGCGTCGAGGTCGCCCAGGGGGGGGAGGCTCCCAAGGTCCAGGTGCTCCAGGCCGCCGCCGTCGGGGGCCTCAGGGGCTGGGGCCGGCGGTCCGGCCTCCTCGGCCTCTTGCTCGCCCGGCGGCCCCTGGCCATCGCTGGCCAGCGAGAAGATGGTCCACCACAGGAGGGACAGTCGGTCCTGGCGTTCCTGGAGCCCCTTGATGGCCTCGTCGCGGCTCTTCATCTCCGAGAAGGCCGTCTCCAGCTCCCGGGCCTGCTTGTCGAGCTTGGCCTGGAGGTTGCCCATGGCGTCGCCGGCCTTGGAGTTTATGTACGTGAGGGCGGCCCAGGCCGCCTCCAGCCGCCCGTCCGGGGCCTGGGAGGCGGTCTCCGCCTCCTCCAGCCTGGACTTCAGGGCGGACAGCTCGCCGTCCTTGCTTTTGGCCTCGGCCCTAAGCTGGTCGCGCTCCAGGGACAGCCGCCCGGCCTCGGAGCGGGACAGGCCCAGGCTGGTCTCCTGCCCCTCGAGGAGGGACTCCAGCTCGGCCTTTTCCTTCCTGAGGCCCTCCGTCTCGGCCGCGGCCGCGGCCAGCCGCTCCTCGGCCCGCTCGGCCTTGGCCCCCAGGAGGGCCTGGCCGGACTCCAGGCGGCCCAGCTCGGCCCTGGCGTTCCCGAGGGCCGCGTCCATCTGGGCGGCGGCCTGGCCGAGCCTGGAATTCTCCCTGGCCAGGCGGTTGATTTCCCGTCTGGCGCTGGCCATCTCGGGGGACATGGGCGCCGTGTCCTCGCCGCCCGGGCTCAGGAGCTCGGCCGCCGGGGCCGCGGCGGCCGGCTGGGGCGCGTCGGGGCCGGAAAGGAGCGATATCCGCCTGAGGAGCTCCTCCCGCTCGAGGGAAACCTGGGCCAGGCTGGCCGTGGTCTGGACGAAGTTGTTGACCAGAAACTTGACCAGGGGCAGGAGCTCGGCCAGCCTCAGGCGGATGGAGTCGTTCAGGCCGACGTAGTTCTGGCGCTCGGCCGTGAGGGTCTGGCGCTCGGTCTTGAGGCCCTCCAGCTCCTCGGCCAGCTCGGCGTTCTCCTTGGTCATGAAGAACAGGACGGCGTCCCTGGCGTCCTCCCGGCCCGGGCCGGCCCAGATGGCCCGGCCGCTGTCCATGAAGAACTGGACCAGCGGCACCAGCTCGCCCAGCCAGGCCTTGTGGTCGGCCAGGGCCTTGGACTGGCTCTGGACCAGCTCCGTGAGCTCGGCCTTGATGGCCTCGGACTCCTCCCTCTGCCTGCCCAGGCGCATACGGAAGTCCCTGAGGCCCCTCTTGAGCCGCTCGCTCCTGAGGCTGGAGGCCGACAGGGCCATCGAGAGCTGCTGGCAGAGCCAGGAGCGCCGGACCAGGTCCTCGTCCTTGGCCGCCGTGCCCTTCTGGACGGCGTCCAGCTCCTCGGCCAGGGAGTCGCGCTCCGCCTTCAGGCCGGACATCTCCTTTTCCCTGGCCGAGAGGAGCTCCAGGTAGTCGATCTCCTTGGCGGCCGCGGCCACGCGCAGCCCGGCCTCGTTGGCCTGGAACTCCTGCCGCTGCTCGCCCAGCCTCTGCTCGACCGAGTCCTGGACGACCTTGAGGTGGGCCTGGCCGCGCCACATGGCCAGGGCCAGGACCTGGATCAGGGGCCTCAGGTCGGAGTCCATCTCGGACTTGAGCCTCGAGAGCTCGTCGCCCAGGCGGACGGCCTCCAGGTTGCCCGCCTTGGCCCGCTCTATGTCCTCGAGGAGGGCCTGGCGCTCCCGCTCGAAGCCGTCGAGGCGCAGCCGCTGCTCGCCCAGCTCCGAGAGCAGCTTCTGGCGCTTGGTGACCAGCGAGATCAGGTTGCGCTTGCCGCGGTCGAGCCTGAGCCTCAGGGAGTCCTTCTCGGTCTCGCTCTCGGCCAGCAGCCGCCCCCGGCGGGCCCAGGATTCCCTCAGGGCGCCGTGGGCCATGGCCAGGCGGTCCAGCTGGGTCCGCAGGGTGGCCACCAGCTGGGCCAGGCGCTCGCGGGCCTGGCCGGCCTCCCCCAGCTCCTCGGCCCTGGCCGTCAGCTCGACCCTCAGCGTGGCCTCCTGGGACCTCAGGGCCTCGATGGCCGCCTCATGGCTGGCCTTGGCCGCCTGCAGGCCGCGGAATCCTTCCCGGAGGTCGTCGATCTCGCTCTGCTTCTCCTTGATGGCGGCGCTCAGCTTGGAGCGCTCCTCGAGGTAGCCGCGGGCCTCCTCCCGGCCGACCTGGTGGTTCTTGGCCAGCTCGGCGTACTTGTCCTCCATCTGGCGCATCTGCTGGCGGTCCCGGACGTAGTACTGGGCCAGGCGGGCATGCCGCCGCTTGAGGGAGGCCATCTCGGCCTCGATGTCGCGCCGGCCGCGGCAGAGCTCGTCGCGGTCGGCCACGGCCTTGCCCAGGGCCTCCTTGGCCCGGTCCACGGACCTCAGGATCTGGGACTTGAACTGGCCCAGGCCGGAGAGGCGGTCCCTGGCCTGGGCCAGGTGGTCCTCCAGGCGGTCCCGCTCGGCCTCCACGGCCTGGAGCTGGACCTGTATCGGGCCGTCGCCTGGGGCTGGGCCGGCCTCGGCCAGCCGCTCCCGGAGGGCCCGGATCTCCTCGTCCTTGCTCTCCAGGATGAGGCCCAGGGCCTCGTCCTGCCGCCGGTACCTGTCCAGATCCCTGGCCTGGCCCTCGGCCTTGCCCGCCAGGACGCCGCTCCTGGCCCGGTAGAGGACCAGCCGGCCCAGGGTGGCCAGCCTTCTTCTGGACCTCCCCAGCATGGCCTGGAACTCCCGGGAGCGGTCCGGCACGGAGAGGGCCTTGCGGGCCTTGGCCCGGACGTCGCAGGTGCTGGACATCCGGCCGGTGAAGCGGTCCAGGGTCGATCTCAGCTCCTCGCCCACGGCGATGGCCTTGCCGTAGTGGACGGCCGTCGAGAGGATGGCCTTGTCCACGAACCTGGGCCGGCCGACCAGCGACGGCAGGGCGCGCCAGCATCCCCTCAGGTCCTGGCAGTGGAAGAGCGTGGAGCGGAGCATGGTCTCGACGTTAGAGGCCAGGACCTCGGCCCGGGCGATCAGGTCGGTCCCGGCCCGCCCGTGGATCCTGGCCTCGCCCTCCTCGAGGGCGCCCAGGGCCGCGGCCACCTGGCCCCGCCGCTGCCTGGCCTCGCCGGCCAGGCGGGGGTGGGCCGCCTCCAGCTCCCGGAGCCGGGCGTCCAGCGAGGCCAGGGCCGGCCGCCAGAAGCGCTCCTGGTTCAGGGGGAGGCCGGTCTCCTGGCCGGCCGTGGCCGTGAGGGCCTCGACCTCCCCCGCGAGCGCCCTCAGGCCGGTCTGCCACCCCAGGCGGGCGCCCCAGGCGTCCCGCATCAGCCGGAGGCTCTCGCTCAGGCCGGCGGTGAGGGCGGTCAGCGAGACGCCCTCGCCGCCCCCAGGCGCCTCCCAGGCCGTCCCGGAGCCTGACAGGAGCAGCTTGGCCGCCTCGGCTAGGTCCAGGGCCTCGTTGAGGGTCGCCCGGGCCTGGTCGGGCCACTCCTCGATCATGGCCCTGAACTGGTCGGACATCTGCCTGGCCCTCAGGAGGGCGGCCTTGGAGGCCAGCAGGTCGGCCCTCTGGCGGCCCTGGCGGCGGGGATCTATCTCGGCGGCCCTCTGGCAGGCCGCGAGGGCCCGGTCCACTTCCCCGGCGGCCCAGTCCAGGGCGTCGAGGCCCCTGGGAAGGCCCGGAAGGGGAGGGCTCTGCCCGTCGTCCCGGCCCCCGTCGTCCGGCAGGCGCCGGAAGAACTCGGCCAGGCTGCCGGCGCCCAGGGCCTTGGCGATGGACTGGGTCAGGGCTGGCTCGGGGGCGCAGGGCTTGGGGGCCAGGCCCCCGGGGGCCCTGAAGGCCGAGAGGTTCTTGCCGATCTCCCGGGCCAGGGCCATCAGGCCCCTCTGGTCCAGGGCCCCGCGGCCGGTCAGGAACCTGGAGACGTCCAGCTGGTCGGCCTCAAGGGGCCAGGACTCATCGCGGCTCCTCTGGTCCAGGGGGCTGGGCCCAGGCGCTATGTGGGGGGAATTTTTCATCAAACGGCGGCGTCTCTGGAAAACGGGAAGAAGGCGCGAAAAGGCCCCGCCAATGGCCCGGCGAATGGCGGGGACCTGGCCGGCGGCCAGTGGGGCCTTTGTTGCATAATGTCGGCAAAGGTCCTACAATGGGGGCATGGGCGAAGGGCTCTTGGTCGATGGCGGCAGTTTGGCCGGCCAGGGCCTGGCCGTCCCCGGGGCCAAGCTTAGGCCAAGGCCATCTTAGGCATAGTATCACATTACCTGTGGGAACGAAACAGCCAATTTCTCCTATTAGCCAGCCAGATTGACGGCCAAAGTCCCATCCGGGCCGCCTGGCCGGGGCTTCCTGGCTGTGCCCCTTGGCCATGGGCCGCCTGCCGGACGGGCCCCGTCCCGGCCTGGGGGACGCCTCCCCCCTGCCTGGACGGGGCCCGTCGGCGAGACAAGGAAAAGAGCATGATTTTGACCGTGTGCCGGCCTGGTCACGAGGACATGGCCATCGAGGCCAGCGACCGGGCCACCATCATGGAGGCCCTGGCCCTGGGCGGCCTCCACCTGGACGCCCCCTGCGGGGGCAGGGGCCGCTGCGGCAAGTGCCTGGTCAAGGCCTCCGGGCGGCTTGAGCCGCCAGGGGAGAGGGAGGCCGGTCTCCTGGAGGGCCACGAGGGCTACCGGCTGGCCTGTCTGGCCCGCTGCGCCGGCGACGCGTCCGTGGGGCTGGCGGCCGAGTCGCTCTTCAAGGCGGTCAAGGGCCTGGGCTGGAGCGCCCCGTACAGCCTGGACCCGCCCATACGCCTGCTGGCCGTGCCCGAGCGGGGACGCCAGGACCAGAGATCGCTTTCCGAGCTCATGGGCCTGGAGGCGGGGAGGCGCCAGGCCCTGGAGTCCATCGGCGCCCTTGAGGCCGACAGGGCGGCCGCCCACGTCCTGGCCTGCCACGGCGAGATCCTGGCGGCCTTTCCGGCCGGCCAGGAGGCCCCGGCCACGCTGGCCGCCGCCCTGGACCTGGGGACCACGGGCCTCTCGGTGGCCGTGCTGGACCTGGCCGGGCGGGAAATCGTGGCCATGGGGACGGCCCTCAACCCCCAGACGGCCATAGGGGCCGACGTCATCAGCCGCATAACCAGCGCGGCCCAGTCGGCGGAGGATCTCCGGGGCCTCCAGGACCTGGTCCTCGATGGCCTGAGGGACCTCGTGGCCTCGGCCGTGGGCCAGCCGACGGCCCGGACCATCTCCGGGGCGGTCATAAGCGGCAACACGACCATGCTGCACCTCCTGGCCGGCGTGAACCCCAAGAGCCTGGCCCAGGCCCCCTACCGCCCGATATTCACCGGGGCCCTGGACGTGTCCTGGCTGGCGCCCAGGCTGGGCCTGGCCGGCCACGCCATGGTCACGACCACGCCCTCGATCTCGGCCTTCGTGGGCGGGGACATCACCTCAGGGATGCTGGCCATCAAGCTCGCGGAGCGGCCCGGCACGCGCATGTTCATCGACATCGGCACCAACGGCGAGATAGTCCTCTCCCGGGGCGGGCGGCTGGTGGCCACCTCCTGCGCCGCCGGCCCGGCCCTGGAGGGCATGAACATCGCCTGCGGGACCAGGGCGGTCACCGGGGCGGTCGACGGGTTCCGGCTGGGCCCCGGCCTTGCCCCGGCGTTCACGACCATCGGCCAGGCCCCGGCCATCGGGCTGTGCGGGAGCGGCCTCATCGACGTCTGCGCCGAGCTGGTCAAGGCCGGCCTCATCTCCAGGACCGGGAAGATGGTCCAGGGCCCTGGCTCGCCCCCCGAGCTCAGGGACGGCCGCTACCACCTGACCGACTCCGTCTTCCTAGGGCAGAAGGACGTCAGGCAGGTCCAGCTGGCCAAGGGGGCGATAGCCGCGGCCATGAGGATGCTCCTGGAGCGCCTGGGCCTCTCGATGGCCGACCTCGACGAGGTGATCGTGGCCGGCTCCTTCGGCTTCCACCTGCGGGCCGAGAGCCTTTCCGACATCGGCCTCATCCCCGGCGGCTACCGGGGGCCGGTCACCTTCGTCGGCAACTCGTCCCTGGCCGGGGCGGCCAGGCTGCTGCTGGATCGGACGGCCAGGGACGAGATAGGGCGGCTCCCCGGCCAGGTGGAGGTCATCGAGCTGGCCTTCGATCCCAGGTTCCAGGAGACCTTCCTGGCCGAGCTGGGCTTCTAGGGCCGGCCGGGGCCGCCCATCCTCCTGGCCTCCTCCTCCAGCCTCTCGGCCAGGCTCTCGAAGGGGTAGCTCCCGATGGGCCGCCCCTTGGCGAAGATCCGCCCGCGGCCCCGGCCGCCGGCCAGGCCCAGGTCGGCCCGGCTGGCCTCCCCGGGGCCGTTGACCACGCAGCCCATGACGGCGATGGTCAGGGGGGCCTCCAGATCGGCCAGGCGCCGCTTGACCTCGGCCAGGAGGGCCGGGAGATCTATCTCGCAGCGCCCGCAGGTGGGGCAGGAGATGAACCTGGGGCCCTTCTGCCTCAGGTCCAGCGACCTCAGGATTTCCCAGGCGCAGTCCACCTCCTCCTCGGGCGGGCCGGTCAGCGAGACCCTGATGGTGTCGCCCAGGCCCTCGGCCAGCAGGATCCCCAGCCCCACGGCCGACCTGACGGTCCCGGACTTGACGTCGCCGGCCTCGGTGATGCCCAGGTGCTGGGGCACGTCGCTCCTCTGGGCGAACAGCCTGGCGGCCTCCACGGTCAGCCGGACGCTGGAGGCCTTGAGCGAGACCTTGACGTCCCTGAGGCCCGTCTCCTCTATCAGCCGTATCCCGGCCAGGGCGCTGGCCACCATGGCCTCGGCCCCGTGGCCGTGCCTCTCGGCCATGGCCGGCTCCAGGGAGCCCGCGTTCACGCCCACCCTGATGGCTGCCCCGGCCTTCCCGGCGGCCTCGGCCACCCGGCGGACCCTGGCCGCCCCGCCGATGTTGCCCGGGTTCAGGCGCAGGCCGGCCACCCCGGCCTCCAGGGCCGAGAGGGCCAGCCGGTGGTCGAAGTGGATGTCGGCCACCAGGGGGACCGGGCTCTGGGGGACTATGTCCCTTAGGGCCGCCGCGGCCTTCCCGTCCGGGACGGCCAGGCGGACCGCCTCGGCCCCCAGGGCGGCCACCCTCCTGATCTGGGCTACGGTGGCCGCGACGTCCCTGGTGTCGGTGTTGGCCATGGTCTGGACCGCGACCGGGGCCCCTCCGCCGATGGCCAGGGGGCCGAGCCTGATGGTCCTGGCTGTCATGGGTATCTCCTGTCTCCCCTCCCAGGGGACAGATGGCCGGTTCCAAGGCATTGCCGCCCGGATGTCTCCTCGGGACGCATGGCGTTTGGCCGAGATGGTTTTTGGGGCAGTGGAAGCGTCATCTGGTCCCTCAGGGCCGAAAACGCGCCCATGGGTAAAAATTTGGCTGCCCCGGCGATGGGGGCGAGGACTTGGTATCTATTGGCAGCTCTGGTTTCCCGTGAAACCTGGACAGTCGGCCAGGGCATCCTCGGGCGAGCATCGGCTCCCTGGCGACCATGGGGCCTGGATGGCTTTTTCGCCGGGGCATCGTGTTCATCGGACAAAAGGGGGGTATCCTGGGGGCTGGCCCCCTGAGGAATGCCTGCCATCGTATTCCAGGGGATATTGCCTGGATTT
>JAISEK010000114.1 GCA_031264145.1 Deltaproteobacteria bacterium | reverse complement strand
GGACCCGGCCGTCTCGCCCAGCGTCTTGAGGCCCATGGCCGACAGGGATATTTGGATCAGGCCGTGGTAGAAGCTCTCGCCCCCTGCCTCATCCAGGCCACCCTCTTGGCCCGTGTCCCCGCCCCCATTGGCTGGGTGCTGCCAGTAGGTCACGTTTGACAACAGGTCGCTGAAAAGCCGCCCGATTCTGTGGCTATCTCTTTTATCTATATATTCCAGAAAATTAGCCCCTAAAGTTTTTAACTGCTTTGAATTTTGACCAAAAACTGTCTCGAAGCAATAATTACTATAACATAACTTGACTTCAGCGTTGGGCAGCCTGAATGAGTATTGGGTATCGTTAATCTCTTGCCCCATAAATGTGTCCACGGGCACCACCTTGACGTCATCTATGGTCAGGTAGCCCGAGTGGAACAGGACGGGCACCGCATCGAGCCTCCCCAGCGACGCTTTCCTGATCTGCTCGGAACTGTGGCCACTCAGCTGGGGCTCCATGAAATCCAGTGGCCTTTGCCGGACCAGGGCCGAGAGATGGTTTGGCAGCCCGCTCAGGGGCCAATATGCGGCCAACGACTGCTTGTAGAACAGATTGAGGATCGAGTAGGGGTTCAGGACCCGTTCCGGGCCAAGCCAGTTGTAGCCGTCGTACCAAGTGAGAATTGCCTTCCTCAAATCGCCTGCCTGGCTCCCAGGCGGCATTTCGCCGGCTTCCAGCAACGCCCTGAGCGTCGAGTCCATCCTGTCCCCGAAGAGCCGGTCGAACTCGGAGATGGTGAAGCCGCAGACCCCGCCGAATCCCGGCAAAAGGGAAATATCCGTGAAATTGTTGGGCCCGGAATCCATGGAGGTCAGGGCGAACCTGGTGATGCCGGTGACCAGGGCGAAGCGGACGTATTTGACTTTGGACTTCAGGGACGTGTAAAAGTCATGGAGCACCCCGCTGTTGGCCTTGGCCACCGCCAGGTCCTCGATGTGCCTGGTCACGGGGGCGTCATACTCGTCCACGAGAATGACCACGCCGGTCCCGTGCTTCTCGGAAAGACCCTCTATAAGTTGCCCAAGGATCTCGCCATAGGAGTCCTCTGTTATCTTGACTTCCTCCTTGCCTGCGATGGACAGCAAATTATTGGCTATCCTTTTTTTGAGCCTGTCCGGGGAGCCCATTTCGCTGTAGGCCATCGAGAGGCGGATGACCGGGTGTCTTTTGAAATCATAGTTGGCTTCCCTGGAAGCGATCCACAATCCCTTGAAAAGCTCGCGATGTCCCAGGAACAAATTCTCGATGGTGTCCAAAAGAAGAGTCTTGCCGAAACGTCTTGGCCTGGAGAGGAAACAGCATGTGGTGGATGGCTTGATCATCTCGAAGATATAGGCGGTCTTGTCGGCGTAGAGCAGATCTTGGGTAATTATTTTCTCGAAAGTCGAGTCAGACACTGGTAAATTCTTCATGGTCAAGTCCTTGTCATGGGGCAGTCAAGCGAAAAACGTCAAGACCTCGAGTAGGAAACAGCCCTCGGAGTCGTCAATTCTTCCGTGCCATTATCCCACATCCGCATTCCAAGTGGCAATCATTTTCAACGTATTTCAGTGATTTCCCACCAAGGACGCCAATGGTGCCTGTATGGCCAGACCCAAAAACAGTCTCCGGCCAAGAAATGTTTCCAGCCTGTCCACCATGGTAGGGTGGCCCAGGCATACCGTCCCTGTGGCGTCTCCAGGTTGCCCCGGTCCATCTCCTGGCGGCCGCTAATTTCATCCTGACCGTAGGGTGCCCTCCCCGGCAGGAGGCTGGCCCTGCCCGGCCTCTTCGGCCGTGAACGGCCAATTCATAAGCACCCGACCGACTGCCTGGACAAGCTGACCGGCCCGGCCTGGGATTCTTGGTCTTGTGATAAGCATTGACGCTAGGTAAAATTGACCAGCCGGCCCGCCATTTTGGCCCATCGGCCGACAGGTTGTGCCCGTGGTCCCTGTTCTTTCGTGACCTCCCCTGGTCAGGCCCAAAGTAGGCCCCAGGCAATGAATATAAGGCCCATGTCTGCCCATAGGCGCAAATAAACACCACGATGATAAATTATCATTTTATTAGTATATTTTTATCATATAGATTTTATTTTGTATCTTATTCATATTATAGATATAAATATATTTATTGTTTCGTGGCCTTGCCCTCCCTACAAAGCCGGCCTGACCCGAACAAACGCCACATGAGGGCCAGCCGTTTCATTTGCAACAAAGCTAATAGTAGTATATACTTGCTTTGCAACCAAAATGGAAATATCCCGCGTCCGGCCAGCGGGGCGATTCAACCTGACTATGAGCCTTGATCCCTTATAGCTGCTATTATGGTTTTGCCAAGGCCCGAGGCCACGGAAACCGGGCAAGGTCGAATATTTCACACCACCAAGATTGGGGGTTAATACATGGCTTCTAAAATGGTTTATTCATTCGGCGGCTCGAAAACAGACGGCAACGGGGGGATGAGAAACCTCCTGGGCGGCAAGGGGGCCAACCTGGCCGAGATGGCCCGTCTCGGCCTGCCCGTCCCGGCCGGGTTCACCATCACGACCGACGTCTGCACCGCCTTCTACGAGAGCGGGAAGAAATTCCCGTCCGGCTTGGCGCAGGACGTGGAATCCGCCCTGGCTTTGGTGGAAAAGAGCATGGGGGCCAAGTTCGGCTCGGTCGAGAACCCGCTCCTGGTCTCCTGCCGCTCGGGGGCCAGGATCTCCATGCCCGGCATGATGGATACCGTACTGAACATCGGCCTCAACGACCAGACCGTGGCCGGCCTCATCGCCAAGACCGGCAACCCGCGGTTCGCCTACGATTCCTACCGCCGCTTCGTGGCCATGTACGGCGACGTGGTCATGGGCATCAAGGAAGCCACCAAGGCCGACAGCGATCCCTTCGGCCACATCCTAGACGAGCTCAAGAGGCGCAAGGGCTACAAGAACGACACCGAGCTGACCGCCGATGACCTCAAGGGCCTGGTCGGCACCTTCAAGGGCCTCATCAGTGACGTCCTCAAAAAGCCCTTCCCCGAGGACCCCCTCGAGCAGCTGTGGGGGGCCATCGGGGCCGTCTTCGATTCCTGGATGATCCCCAGGGCCAAGAGCTACCGCCAGCTCAACTCCATCCCCGAGGACTGGGGCACGGCCGTCAACGTCCAGGCCATGGTCTTCGGCAACATGGGCAACGACTCGGCCACAGGGGTGGCCTTCTCCCGCGACCCCTCGACCGGCGAGAACTACTTCTACGGCGAGTATCTGATAAACGCCCAGGGCGAGGACGTGGTGGCCGGAGTGCGGACCCCCAATCCCATCAACCGGGCCAAGCCCCTGCCGGCCGGCGTGGACTCCACCCTGGCCGACGACATGCCCAAGATTTACGCCGAGCTGGACGCCATCCGCCTGAAGCTGGAAAAGCACTACCGGGACATGCAGGACATCGAGTTCACCATCCAGGAAGGCAAGCTCTTCATGCTCCAGTGCCGGAACGGCAAAAGGACCGGCCACGCCGCCCTCAAGATCGCCATGGATCTGGTCAAGGAGAAGCTCATCACCAGGCAGGAGGCCATCGCCCGCTTCGATCCCGAGCACATGACCCAGATCCTTTTGCCCGTCTTCGACGCCAAGGACGCCCGGGTCAAGGACCGCACGGTCCTGGCCAAGGGCCTGCCCGCCTCTCCCGGGGCGGCCGTGGGCCAGGCCGCCTTCTCGGCGGCCGACGCCGAGGCCCAGGCCAACGCCGGCCGCAAGGTCATCCTGGTGAGGCTGGAGACCAGCCCCGAGGACATCAAGGGCATGGCCGCGGCCCAGGGCATCCTGACGGCCAGGGGCGGCATGACCAGCCACGCGGCCGTGGTGGCCAGGGGCATGGGCCGCACCTGCGTGGCCGGGGCCTCCATAACCGTCGACTACCAGAATGGCCGGTTCTCCACCGCCAAGGGCGAGGTCATAAAGGCCGGGGACTGGATCTCGCTAAACGGCTCGACCGGGGAGGTCATCAAGGGGGCCCTGCCGACCAAGGAGGTCGCGCTGGGCGACGAATTCTTCGCCTTCATGGACTGGATTGAGGCCGAGAAGAGGATGAAGGTGCGCACCAACGCCGATACCCCCAAGGACGCCCAGGTGGCCCGTTCCTACGGGGCCGAGGGCATCGGCCTGTGCCGCACCGAGCACATGTTCTTCGAGTCCGACCGCATCGACCATGTCCGGGCCATGATCCTGGCCGACACCCCGAAGGACCGCCAGAAGGCCCTGGCCGCCATCCTGCCGATGCAGCGCGACGACTTCCTGGGCATCTTCAAGGCCATGGACGGCCTGCCGGTGACCATCCGCACCCTCGACCCGCCCCTCCACGAGTTCCTGCCCCACACCGACGGCGAGATAGCCGATCTGGCCAAGAAGTTCTCGTTGCCCCTGCAGAAGGTCAAGGACCGGATCGACACCCTCCACGAGCAGAACCCCATGCTGGGCCTCAGGGGCTGCCGCCTGGGCATCCTGTACCCCGAGATCACCTCCATGCAGGCCAGGGCCATCTTCGAGGCGGCGGTCAAGGCGACCGAGGAAGGGATCAAGGTCCTCCCGGAGATCATGATCCCCCTCATCGGCAACGAGAAGGAGTTCGCCCTGCAGAAGGCCATAGTCGAGGACGTGGCCAGGGAGATCCTGGCCAAGAGCGAGGCCAAGGTCGATTACCTGATAGGGACCATGATCGAGCTCCCCAGGGCGGCCCTGGTGGCCGACAAGGTGGTCAGGGCCGGGGCCCAGTTCTTCTCCTTCGGCACCAACGACCTCACGCAGACCACATTCGGGCTTTCCCGGGACGACTCGGGCGTCTTCCTGCCCAAGTACCTGGAAAGCCACATCTGGGACAACGATCCCTTCGTCTCCATCGACGTCGAGGGCCTGGGCCAGCTTATCGAGATGGGCGTGACCAAGGGCCGCCAGGCCGACCACAAGCTCAAGATCGGCATCTGCGGCGAGCACGGGGGCGACCCCTCCTCGGTCAAGTTCTGCTTCGCCCAGGGCTTCGACTACGTCTCCTGCTCCCCCCACCGGGTGCCCGTGGCCAGGCTGGCCTCGGCGCAGGCCTCCATCAGCCAGAGAGACGAGGACGAGTCGCTTGAGCCGGGCCAGCTCATAATCCCGGCCCACACCATCATCCCGTTCAAAAGGCCTTCCAAGGCCGGCGCCCCCAGGGGCCCGAGGAAGATGTCCAGCCTCAAGAAGGAGCTGATCAAGAAGGTCTCCCAGGCCATCGGCCCCGCCACCAAGCAGGCCGTGCAGGCCATAATGCCCAAGTCCAACAGGGACTTCCTCAAGAAACTGGCCCGCAAGGCCAACCCAGCGGCCAAAAAACCCCGGACCGGACCGGCCACCAAGGTCGCCCCCAAGGGACCCGGCCGCAAGACCCTCCCGAAAAAGCCCCGTCCCAGCATGGAAAGCGACGACTAGGCCTTTATGGAGGGGCCTGGACCGCCCAGGCCCCTCCCCTCCACTACGGCCACAAGGCCCGGCGCAAGCCCGGGCCTTGTGGCCTATAGTCTGCCTTTCCGTCTCGCTATCCTGAAAGGCCTTCCCAGGCATCCCCCCACGTCTAACGGCCGTGAATTCCCACGGAGCCGGAAACGGTGACGCCCCTCTGGTCCCGCCGGTGGGTCCCTGCCTCATCGGCGGACCGCGCCCAATCCCCACCGGCAGACACGGCTTGCCGCCCGCCAAGACGAATTTGGCGCACCTCACCGGTAGATTCAGCCATTCCTTCCAAAGCCAGAAAATATAGCACCTCATTTCCTTGGACTGAAGGCCGTGGTTCTGTGGAGCTTTGGATATAAAAAAGACACTGGCAAAAATGCAAAAAATCGCAAGAGACCTCGCCTCAATCATGGCAATGGCCCAAACTGCCGTTCCTGAGGCGCAATGCGTTCCAGCCAATTGCTACAATGCGGGGGACACAATGGGAAATGCTCCCGCGCTGGCCATCAAGTGGCGGCTGGAGTCGACCAGCCGGGACGATCCCGTGGCCCAGGGCCAAGCAGGCCAGACGCACGACGGCGGTGAGGTAATCGAACGGGACTCGGCCCGGGCCGTCAGATGGTTTGGAAAAACGGTCGCACGGTCCTTTACCCTGGCCATGATGGCCCTGGTAAACCACCACGCCACATTGGAGGCGCTGGCAGAGGTCCTGGACGCCGCCAAGGTACCATTCGAGCGGGCGGCCGAGCTCGGCCACGTCCCCGCCTGATCCAGCCGGTCCGCCTCCAAGGTCGCCAGCAAAGAGAAGCCTTACCCTGGTAGGCGGACACGCCTTTACGGTAGATTGGTCCATAGCTCGCCGGATGCGGCCCGCCCGCCCAATGGAAAAGGCCCCCCGGCCAGGACTTCGCCGGGCCAAGGGGCCTTTCGATCATCTCCCTGGCTGCCGGCTCGGCAGGCAGGGAGTAGGGTTACTAGAACTCGAAGTTCAGACGGACGCTGCCGGACACGCCTTTCCGGGTCCCGACGTAGCCTTGGACCCCAACATCGAGATTCACCCTCTCGTTGGGCAGGACCGTCAAGCCCAACTCGCCGATCCCGGTGCTGCCCTTGAGCTCGGGGACGTCGAACCTGAGGCCGCGGCTGGAGGCCTCGGCCTTGCCGGAGAACTCGTTCTCATAGGCCGCCCCGGCGAAGAACTTGACCTGATCGGTGATGCCCTGCGAAAGCCTCGTCCCTACGCGCAGGCGATGGGAGTCGACGTCGCCGAAGCTGATCGGGTCGATGGCCACGAAGTCCTTGCCTTCCTGATGAGTCCAGAAATACTTGGCGTACAGATCCAGGCTGGTGGACCCGGCCAGGTCAAAGACGTGGCCCAACCCGGCGTGCAGGCCGAAATAGGGCGTGCTCAGGTCGTAGGATACCCGATAGCCCGGGATGTCAAGAGTGTTGAAGTCGGTGGACAGGCGCCCGGCCCTGGCCGACAACTCGGCGTAGAAGGCCCCCGAGCCATGGTTGTTGAAGTCGAAGCGGGTCAAGAGGCCGCCGCCGACGTAATCTGTGTCGCCATCGCCCTTGACCGAGGCGAAGTTGGCGAAATCGTTGTGGGAGTCGTAGCTGCCGGTGCCATACTCGAAGAAGGCGCCGATGGTCAGGCGGCCGGGATCGAGGCTGACGCCATAGGCCCCGCCGAGGAGCAGCGACAGGCCATGGACCTTGATGTGGGAACCGGTGTCATAGCGGGAGCTGCCGTAGGAGATGGCCCCGAAGAAGGCCGGGCCGGACTCGCTCCCGGCGGCCGCCCTCAGGGCGTTGGTCATGCCGGAGTCGGCCAGAAGATCGGTCCCCTGGTTGAGAAAGGCCTGGCCGGACAGGAAGCCCTCGGACAACGACTTCCAGCGGGGATCGGCCTGGACATTGGCGACATGGGCCCCGAGGCCCAATCCGGTTATGCCCAGATCGTAGGTGTACATCCTGGTGCCCTGGAAGCCAACGACGGTATCCTGGTCAAGAGAGGCGAAGGCTCCACCTGGTCCAGCTATCAGGGTGACGTCATCGCCCCTGGCCAAGGCGCTCTGATCGCCAGCCACGCCAATCTGGCCACCGTTGCTGAAATCGGCCGCACCCGTGATTGTCATGAAGGTATCGCCATCCTCAAATCCCTGGGGCAACTCCAGGATCAACGTGGCGTCATTATTTGAAGTTATATTTGTGAGAGCCAGATTGCTGTTGCGGGACACGTACAGTTGGCCGGACTCGCCAGGCGAGACGAACAAGTCTGTGAGCCCAAGCTCGGAAGCATCGTCGGCGCCATTCACGGCAAAGCGGTGGCCTTTGCCAATAGTGGCAGCGGTTATCGATGCGGTAGACGAAGAAGTCACCGAAAAGTTGATTGCCGTGTCGTTGTTGGTCATGTCGAGAAAGCCAACCTGGAAATCAACGATACCACTATTAGTCCCATCGGCCTCGGTCAGGTTAATTGTCTTGGCCATCAAGCTGCCAACGTTGAAATTGGCTTGACCGCCATTACCGGATGCAGTGCCCAGACCGCTGGTCAACGTCAAGGTATCTCCAACCTTGACATCGTCAGCGTTCAGAAGTTGGGCAGCGCCACCATTATTCGTGGTCTCCGCATTACCAGCGATGATGTTGAGATTTTGGGCCACCTCTACGATACCACTTCCATCATCAGCCAAAGTGGCCCCAGTGCCTTTGGTAAGCGTCAAGGTCGCATTTCCACCTACACCAGCACTGCCATCGGCACCTATGATGTCCATATTGCCAACGCTGACTTTGGCGTCGCCGGCTTTTTTATCAGCCCCGACAGCATTTCCAGCCGTGATGGCAACGCCGGCGGAGGCGGTCCCAAAGGAAGAGATTTCGAGGTTTGCGGCTTGCAGGGTAGCGTCTTTTCCAGTGGAGTCGCTCGTACCAGCAGCCGCGGTACTCACGATGGTCAAATCAACCGCCCCAGTGCCATTGCCATCGACAGTGACCAAAACGTTCCCGGTCGAAATCACGGAACCAGCACCGCCAGCACCACTCAAGCCACCGGCATCGCCGCCAGAGACGATGACGCTGGTGGCGCCTGGGCCAGAACCTCTCACCTCCAGGCCATTGGCCCTGATGGTTCCTGCCCCGCCAGCGCCTGTGCCAGACCCTGCCAAGCCATCCCCGGCAGTTACCGTGACCCCTGTAGCCGTTGTGCTATTCCCTATTACGGTCAACTTGCCATCAACATTCAGGTCAGCGTTCTTGCCGTCTTCACTGGCGACAAGGCTATCGCGCCCGGTGACGGTCACGGTAGCCGCTCCTCCAGCGCCACCCAAAGCGTCATCCACGCCACTGGCGACCGAGAGTGCACCGCCGACATGGATGCGTCCATGAGCGTCAACGAAGGCGGCGCCGCCGGCATTGGAAGTATCTTCCCCAGCACCGCCGGTTATGGTCAAAGAGCCGGTTGTGATGTCTATCTCGCCTGTCCCGTGGAGAGTGCCTGTTCCACTGGCGTCACTGCCCAGGGCCGAAAGGGAGGCGGCCCCGCCTGCGGCTCCGTCCGCATCGGCACCTGTGACAATCACATCTCCAGATATAACTGTCACGGTGGCGTTGCCTCCATTGCCATTCGAGCCGGCAGCTCCGGCTTCAGCGGACACCTTGGCCGCACCTTCTCCGAGGGCTATTACTGAGAGTCCGTAGTCCGATGTCAGGGTTCCGTTCCCTCCGGCACCAGTGTCGCCGCCACCAGAACCACCTTTGGCCGTAACCGTAGTCGCTCCCGGTCCCGACGCCAGAACCTCCAGGCCGCCAACATGGATCGTTCCAATTCCGCCGGCGCCAGTACCAGTCGATGCGAAGCCATTTCCAGCCGTTACCGTGACCCCAGTGGCTGCTGTGCCATTCCCTGTGACGGCCAGCGTTCCGCCCACGATCAAGTCGGCGTTTTGGCCAGAATCACCGAGGACAAGACTCTCGCGACCGCTGACGGTCACGGTAGCCGCTCCTCCAGTGCCACCTAAAGCGTCATCCATGCCACTGGTGACCGAGAGGGCACCGCCGACATGAATACGCCCATTAGCACCAACAGAAGCGTCGCCGCCAGTATTGGAAGCATCATCCCCAGCACCACCGATTATGGTCAGAGAGCCGGTTGTGATGTCTATCTCGCCTGTTCCGTGGAGAGTTCCTGCTCCACCGGCATCACTGCCGGTGGCCGAAAGGGAGGCGGCCCCGCCATTGGCTCCGTCCGCATCGGCACCAGTGACTTTCACATTTCCAGATTCAACTGTTATGCTGGCGTCTCCTCCATCGCCATCAGTAAGAGTCCCGCCAACAGCAGACAACTCGGCTGATTGTGCCCCAGCCGTCACCTCAATCGCATAATTCTTGCCAGTAATACCAGTAGCGGTTATGTTTGCATTCCCTGCGTTGCCAGAAGACGATCCGCCAGCGCCACCCGTTGCGGTAATCGAGGCGGCCGCATCACCAGAGGTCACTGATATGCTGCCAGCAGTCACGTTGCCGTCTGCGCCATTTTCAGTCGTATCGCCGTCGCCGCCCTCAACGGTGACTGTGGCCCCTCCACTCTTTGATTCAAGGGTCAAATCAGTGCCGACAGTAAGGGAGCCATCAACGCCGTCACCACTAGTTCCATTTTCGCCCTTAATGACAACCTGGGCATCGCCGCCAGTTCCACCAGACTTGCCACTATTATCTCCATCATCACCTATTTCGCCACCGTTTAATGTCAAAGAGCCACTAATAGCCAGACTCTGAACATCTTCCACGGAAGCGTTTCCACCGGTCCCTGCTTCCCCGCCATTAGACTCATTTCCACCAACACCTCCTGTACCGCCAGTTATAGTCGCATCTCCTGAAATTATCAGGTCAACGCCATCAACTGTAGCTTTGACAGTCGCGTTTCCGGCATCAGCACCATCGCCACCATCGCCAGTGGCACCTTCTCCTCCATCGCCTCCGGTCCCACCAGTTAGGATAAAGGGACCGGTTATCTCAAAACCAGAGGGAGGAGCCGTCGTGATTTGCCCTTCAATGCTTGCCCCTAGTCCTCCACCACTACCTGCACTAGCGCCGCCTTGGCCGCCGTCGCCACCATCTCCACCTTCGATTTTCACGGTATCGCCACTAGTTAAAACTTTATTGCCATCTGTTGCCGGAGTGGCATTAGCTGATGTATTTCCAACTGATGTGTTTCCTTCAGCCCCTTTTGAAGTTGGAGACGTGGCATCCCCAGTTCCATCTATGCCATTACCTGGTGTGGCACCATCACCATCGTCTCCACCAGTTCCACCTTCCCCACCTTTAGCTTCGAAAGCCATGGCAGCTGGAGTGTAGAGAGGGGTTAGAACTAGCAAGGCGGTCAAGCTTATGGTCAGGAACAAGCTTAATCCGCTTCCTAGAATTTTTGATTTCTTAGCAGTCATGACTACCTCCAAAAAACATAGTAAAAAAAGATTGTTTTGTCGTTCCATTCGGCTATAGGACCGAATCGACAGTTGTGTGACCCTAGAATGAAATTTATCTATCATGCTAAATACTATAATATATTTAATTTATAATCATATTTTATCTTTAGATCTTGTATTTTTAAATTTTTTGTTGTTATTTAAATTATAAATAGTTATTTTTAATCCAAAACAATTTAATATATCCAATATTGTATTGAATTTAGGTTTAGAATCAGTTGAAAATACTTTATATAAACTTTCACGGTTTCTTCCACACTCACTTGCTAATTTAGTCATGCCGTATATCTTCGCAAATTGTCCTAAAAGTACTATAAATTTGCTAATTTCATTATTATTTAAAAATTTAACTAATTTATTTATATCTCTATCAGTTATATATACCTTTTTCATATTAATGCCTCATAAATTTAATTTTTATATGCTTTTATAATTAAAATTTAATATTAATTAATATTTACAACTTTATAAAATTTTTATTTAAAATATAGATAATTTATTTGTATAAATATATTTATTATATAGTTATAAAAATAAAACTAGAGCATTTAAAAAAATTAAATGCTCTAGTTTTATTTTTATAAATATAATTTAATTTTAATAGATAAATATAGTTATAGACTATAAAAATACTACGCAATAAAATTAATATTATTTTGTTGCTAATTTTATGTAGTTTTTTATAATCTTGATCAGCGGCGAGTCTGGACTGAAGGGGATAAGCCTTATATGTTAGCTCAGAGAGAGAGAGAGAGAGAGAGAGAGAGAGAGAGCTATATGATCATTTCTAGCGTCGGAAATCATTTTCAGCATTATCCTTAAATCGAAGTTGGGCGTTTAGTGAACAAGGCCTTCATCGAACCAAGTCATTGTAGCCAGTCACAAGTCGGAGAAGCTTGAAATTCAAGCTCGAAAAAAGGACCCGTGAGCCGTGACTTGTTTGTCCATGAGATTTTGCCAGAAAGCATTGGCTGTGTCAAGTATTATCCAAAAAAAAAAGCAACATGGATAACCTTTTCTTATCAGATATATTAAATCTCGCTAACTCTTATACTATATGCAGTTTAAAAAAATTTGTAGCATATAGGCTACGCATGGGTCAAAAAAATGAACCTAACCATCTAATATCTTTTTGTTTTTAGATCATAACCATCCAAACTCAATTTCCGATCAGATCTTAAATCGTTTAACCATAATATTAGTTTGCAATTAGATATTTTAATTAAAAAATTATATTATATATATTTTTATACTATTTATCAATTTATTATATATAAATACAAGTAGCAATCATATAATAGAAAATAACAAGGACATAGTCCCTAAAAAACCGGCGAGTAGATATCTGTACAGACCCTTGGCTATGTCATGCTCTCAAGTCATTGAGGCCTCCTTCCTGGCAGCATGATTAAAGTCCAAGAAACGGAGTTCATGAATATTCTTGGATCTAGCAACTCTAAGGAGATGACAAGGAGTCTTCTCAAGAACAATCCTGAAACCATATAGCTTTGGAAAAGCAATTGACTAAAAAAGAATATATTTTATAAGTATAATATTAATTATATGTCCAATTAAAGATAACTCAATGGAAACAAACATGCCACATAGCCTCGCTTGAAGCTGAGCGGCAAAGTCGTTGGACAGGCCTTGGAAACTGACCCATATCGGACAGTCTTGTGCTGTTTTTGGGTCCCTGGCCTACTTTCGGCCTCTCAAGTAGCAGTCAGGATGGGGGGGCAATTGTCGACGACCAGTTACAGGCCAGCGGAGGGTTACGCATCTCCGTTGGTATTTTGTGTCCTCCATCCATCCCGGGCCTCCTGGATGACCACCATGGTCTTTGGCCAATTGCCCACAACCTTCAAAGGCACTGCAGGTGACTGAGCCCAAGTGCCTGGCCAAGACCAGGGTACCACAGGGAGATCGATATCCACTGTCATTTGGGAAGCTGGCAGACAAAGGGACGCTTTCTCAAAGAAAACCGGTTCTCTGAAAAAAAGGCGGCCCGAGCGGCTTCGCCGCTTTCAGATCACCAAGGAGCCGGCCCAACGTTCCGCATGGCGGAACCATAATCCCACCCTGTAAGACGGGGACGTTTACGGGCTCTTCCTCAAGGGCTAGGATGAGCCAGGGAGCGGGAAAATGCTAGGGGCGAAAGAGGAAGCATCCCGGCCCTCTAGGCAATGGCATCAAAAAACTGACAGTTTTTCCAGATGCGAGCGTCCGCCAGAAATTACATGAGAATTTGCGTCAAAATATAAAGCATCCATTTTGATTGCCCAGTTCCAATTTCCGAAGGTCCCTCTGAAGCCAGGGCAACTGGACGGCGCGGGACCTCATACAAGGGAGGAAATGAGATGTTGAAAGCCCAGACAGGAGCCTCCACCAACGCCGATCCCGCCCAGGCTGGACGGGAAGCGGCGGCAAAGGCCAAGACGGGCGTGAGCGACCCGAAGCTGGCCTTCGTCTACAGCGGCGTGCAGTACGACCAGGGAAAACTATTGGCGGCCATCGGGGCCGAGCTCCCCGGAGTCCCCCTCATCGGCAACACCTCGTTCACCGGGGTCATCACCCCGGAAGGCTTCATTTCCGGCGAGCAAGGCTTCGTGGGCCTGATGCTCCTGGGCGGGCCAGGGTTGACCGTGGGCCGGGCCGGCTCGGCCAAGATCGGCGGCGACGCCAGGGCCACCGGCCGCAAGGTGGCCCTGGAGGCCCTGGCCGCCGCCGGCAAGTCCGCCGGCGGCAGGGTCGAGCCCCCCAGCTACTTCTACATGGTCGCCCCCCCGGGCGAGGAGGAGTTCTATCTCAAGGGCATCGCCGAGGCCATCGGCCGGGTTCCCGTCTTCGGCGGGAGCGCCGCCGACAACGAGATCGCCGGGAAATGGCTCCTCTTCACCGACCAGCTGGTCACGGCCGACGGGGTGGCGGTGGCCTTCTTCTGGACCGACGGTCCCATGGCCAACGTCTTCACCGGGGCCTATGAGGAGACAGGGAATGTCGGGATTATCACCAAAATCAGGGGCAACCGGACCCTGGTGGAAATCGACGGCCAGCCGGCCGTCGAGAGGTACGCCGGGTGGACTGGCAAGAAGGCCTCGGAGCTCAAGGGATTCGACCTCCTGGTGGCCACCATCACCGCCCCCCTGGGTGTCAAGGACCGTCTGGGCGAGCTGGTGGCCATCCGGCATCCCATGAACGGCAACGACGACCTCTCCATGGAGATAGGGGCCAACCTGGCCGTCAACACCGCCGTCATCCAGATGGCCGGGTCCGTTGACAGGCTCATCGCCTCGGCCGGCTCGACCGTGGGGGAGGCCAAGAGGAAGCTGGGAGGCACCCCGGCCGCCCTCCACCTAATCCACTGCGGCGGCCGCCGGGCCGGCATAGGGGAGAGAATCGGCGAGGTAGCGGCCGCCATCAAGGCCGAGGCCGGCCCGATTCCCTTCATCGTCGAGTTCACCTTCGGCGAGTACGGATCCTTCGACGACGGCAACAACACCACCGGGGGACTGATGCTCTCCTACACGGCCCTGTCGTAGGGGCACAACGGCCGGCCCCTCCCCTTCCGGGGGGGCCTGGACAAAGGATTGGACGCTCATGAAGATGATAGTAGACGGCCGACAGGCCGACAGCCTCTCCGGCCAGACCTTCGACGTCGTCGCCCCGGCCACCGGCCAGGTCATCGACTCGGTGCCCAAGGCCAACGAGGAGGACCTGCGGCTGGCCATCGGGGTGGCCGCCAAGGCCCAGAAGGAATGGGCCAAGGTCCCCGCATACAAGAGGGTGGCCATCCTGGAGGTCTTCCTGGATCTGGTCGAGGCCCAGAAGGAAAGCCTGGCCAGGACCCTCTCGGCCGAGAACGGCAAGCCCATAAATGAGGCGAGGGCCGAGATAGGAAACATAAGGATAGGCTTTTCGGCCTTCATGGAAAGGGCCAAGCACCTCTACGAGAGCGTCGTCCCCGCCGGCACCGAGGCCGGCCAGGACCACAACCTCCAGATCGTCACCAGGGAGCCCGTCGGGGTGGTGGCCTGCGTCATACCCTTCAACTTCCCCTGCGACCTCTTCGACCAGAAGGTGGCCCCGGCCCTCCTCACGGGCAACGCCCCGATAGTCCTCCCGTCGTCCGACAACCCGCTGACCCTTTTGAGGCTCACCTGGCTCCTTGCCGAGGCCGGCCTCCCGGCCGGGGTCTGCCAGTGCCTGACCGCCCCAGGGGCCGTGAAGGCCGCAGCCGTGGCCGATCCCCGGGTGGGGCTGGTCACCCTGACCGGTAGCACCGAGGTGGGCCTGGAGACCCAGAAACTGGCCGCCGCCAACCTCACCAAGACCGCCCTGGAGCTGGGCGGCAACGACGCCTTCATCGTCCTCGAGGACGGCGACGTCGATTTGGCGGTGGAGGAGCTCGTCTGGGGCCGCATGTACAACTCGGGCCAGGTCTGCTGCGCCTCCAAACGATTCCTGGTCCACGACTCCCTGAAGGACGAATTCGCAAAAAAGGCGGTCGAGAGGATAGGCAGGCTCAAATTCGGGGATCCGGCCAGCGAGGAGACCCAGGTGGGCTGCCTCATCAGCGAGAAGGCGGCCGTCACCGTCGAGGCACAGGTCAAGAGGACAGTCCAGGAGGGCGGCCGGGTGGTCCTGGGCGGCAAGCGAGAGGGGGCCTTCTACGAGCCCACGGTCATCGTGGACGTGCCCAAGACGGCCGAGGTGGCCAAGGATCTGGAGATCTTCGGCCCGGTGGTGCCCATCATCGGCTTCGCCGACGACGACGAGGCCGTGGCCATCGCCAACCAGTCCATCTTCGGGCTCTCCAGCTGCGTTTTCTCGAGGGACTACAAGCGGGCCTGGAAGGTGGCCGCCAGGATGGAGGCCGGGGCCGCGGTCATCAACGGGGCCAGCTTCTTCAGGGCCTTCGAGCAGCCCTTCGGTGGCTGGAAGCACAGCGGCCTGGGAACCGAGGGCGTCATGAGCACGTTCGAGGAAATGACCCGGGTCAAGACCATCGTCCTCAAGAACCTCACGGCCTAAAGGGACCGCCACTCCCGCCGCGCCGCCTCCTTCCGCGCCGGGAGCCGGCGCGACGGAACGGGGCCGGGCCCTTTCGCCCGGCCCTCGTTTTTTCTGGCAGCCCGTCAGCCGCCGTGGCCCAGGTCATGGAAAACGGCCATGACCTGGGCCACCTCGGGCACCAGCTCCTCCATCTCCCGGTAAATAATTTGGCCATGTCCGGACAACTTGTCGACACCAACTGATAATTTACTCCTTGCCAGCTGTAAAAACAAATGTAGAACGAAGACGATCATGGCATGCCGGTGCCTCCCTTTCCAGGATCATCCCCCAAAATGATCCACCCCAAGATTCGACCGGCATTCCCCGTGGCACTGCCCGGTTGACCAAAGCCTGGGCAACAGCTCCCTGAATTTCTCCCGCCTGGTATCCCCGGGGGCGTCGCCATTCGCCTGCCTGATGCCGCCGTTGGCCATCTTTCTCGCATATGGCCAGACTTGGTTTCCCGGCACAACCCCTTCCTTGCCTCCAAGACCCACAGCGGCCTGTCTTTCCCGACGATTGCCCCCTGGGAGCCAATCCCGTGCCTGGCCTCTTCCCAGTGGACGTCGCTTTTCTCGATGATCCATGACGCCTTTTGATGGGCTTCCCTGTCGTCTCCGGGGGTCTCCTGCAGCGGCCGACCCATCCCTGGGCAGGGACGGCCGGAAACACGTCATAAAGGCGGGCATCTTGGTGGACGCCCACGAAACAATGCAGGCCTTCCGGGATGGAAACCACGAATTCAGCGCAATTCCCGAACCACGAGTCCACGCCGACCCACCAGCCCATGAACCTTCCCCCAGCGACGGCGAATCGCGGAAACCCGATGGCAATCTCGATTCCCATCCGGTGCCCGACATGTCCCGTGATGCCGCACTTTTCGCGCCGCGTCGCATATTCCTCCGAGAACCTTATCTCTATCTTTGGCAGATACAGGCGCATAATCGATCGGGCCGTGCCATCTCAAGCCCCGCATAACCGGCCACGACACAGGCGACTGCCTGGCGGCCTTTCCTGGACGCCCACAGTATTGGTTTACGGCCCCCATGGTCTCGCTGCCCTGCCACGCTGAGTCAGACCCGTCAACCGCGGACATGCCGTCCCCATCGGAGACGGGTCTAGACTTGTTGATGCCGACTGACTATGTATGTCTGGTTTGGCTTTGGCTCCATTTGCGCAGATGGGAAGACTTCCCGTGCTATGCCGCCGACACAATCTAATTTCTTAAAAACGCAGCGACATCTTTTGATTTTTTCTTAAAAACGTGCCATAATCAATCCAGACATGCAAAGGGCTTGATCGTGGAGGTGCTGAGTATGTACAGGAAAGTTTTTGGGGAGCTTGTGGCGTGGAAAGACGGCCAACGCCGAAAGCCTCTTGTCTTAAAGGGCGCAAGGCAGGTCGGCAAGACTTGGCTGATGCGTGAATTTGCACGCGAAGCGTATGGGGATTCGGTTTATGTCAGCTTTGACAGAGACGCCGACGCCGTCAAGATCTTTGACGATACAAAAGACCCAAAACTGATTTTGGAACGGCTTGGATTGATTAGGGGTAAGACGATATTGCCAGAAAAGACGCTCATCATTTTGGACGAGATCCAGGAATGCCCGAATGCGCTGGGAAGCCTGAAGTACTTTAACGAGGAAGCGAATGAGTACCATGTCATTACCGCAGGGAGTTTGCTCGGCACTTATCTCGCCAAGCCGGCGTCATACCCTGTCGGGAAGGTTAACCTGCTGAACGTGTACCCGATGACATTCCAGGAATATTTGGCCGCCGCCGATACTGGCATGTACCAGTATTTCTGCTCTGTCAAATCGGGTTCGGACTATATTTCGGCTTTTCACGAGAGGATGACCGAGCAGTACAAGAAATACCTGATTATCGGCGGAATGCCGGAGTGCGTCCAAAGCTGGGTCAACAACGCCGCCCCTGATGAAATAGCCACACTACAAGAGGAAATAATCTCATTTTACGAGAACGACTTCACGAAACACAGCGGTAAGGTCAACAGCGGGCGTATATTGCAAGTGTTCCGCAGTATCGTTCCGCAGCTTGCCAAGGTGAATAACGAGAAATTCATGTATGCGGCAATCGCCAAAAGCGCACGGGCAAAAGATTTTGAGGACGCCATTGAGTGGCTCGTATCCAGCGGCATAGCGTACCGTATTCTGAATGTTTCCAAGCCCGAGTATCCCCTGCGGGCATACGAGATGCTAAACTACTTCAAGCTGTTCCTGCTGGATGTGGGCTTGATTAAGCATATCGCTGGGCTTACAAACAAATCGATCCTGCTTGCCGAGGCGTTTCAGTTCAGAGGGCAGCTTGCCGAGAATTATGTTTTGGAACAGCTTATGCCACTGTTGGACCGAACTCCCAACTTCTATTCCTTTGCGCAGGAGCGCGAAATTGACTTTATACTTCAACGTGGCGAATCCATTATCCCGCTTGAGGTAAAATCGGGCGGCAGTAAAAACGCCGTCAGCTTCAAGAGCTATATCGCAAAACACGATCCCGAGACTGCGATTCGGTTCAGCACTAATAAATTTTTGAAGAACGGCGCTATTACAAATATCCCGCTCTACTTCGTTGAAAAATTGTTTGAACTGGCTTCGGAGGTTTAGGATGTCATACCAGGTGCCCAAACATTTGCCAAAATATGCCGCCTTTCCTTCAGCCCATCGGACAAAAAACAATGAAGAATTCACAGCGTTTCGTGAAACTCTGGTCCGGCGATAGTCACTAACGCTGCCGGGCACGGGCGATTCATCGAGTATCATTACAGACCGCTGCCTCCTTGGAGTTTTCAGCATCATGCGACAGCCCCCCTGTGGAGACGACACTATCAGGTTTTTTCAACGTTCAGCTTTTTTGTCAGCGTAGACTGTTTTATCTCTTTATAGGATTCCTTAGCGTTAACTTAAACCACTAAATTTATTTATTGATTATTCTCTATAGTGATAGTTGATAATTTTTAAATCAGATTACATGGAATGAGAGAGTTTAGCCTGTCAATAGGGAACGGATCCTCGCACATGCAGACTATGCCGCCAGTGCCGATCCGAGCGGCCGTCTTTTCCAGCACCGAAAACTTCTTGACCTCTCTGATGTCGGGATTGCCGGAAAGTTTTATTTCCAGAGGATGGATGAAATTGTTTTTTTCGATGAAGACGTCAATCTCCTTGGAATTGGAGTCCCGGAAATAAGTCATTTTCGGTTTTTCGGGGGAAACAGAATAGCTTTTGAGTAACTCCGCCACCACGTAGTTTTCAAAGAAATAACCGTTGGCGGCTCCATCCATCAAAGTCTCGGGAGTCAGCCAGCTGGTGAGGAACGCGGCCAAGCCCGTGTCACAAAAGTACAGCTTTGGCGCCTTGGTCAGCCGTTTCAGAGCATTGTTGTAATATGGGCGCATGAGATGGACGATACCCAGGCCCTCCAGGAGCAACAGCCAGTCTTTGGCGGTCGGCTGCGAGACACCTGCCGCGTCTGCCAGGGTCTTGTAATTGACCTGTCTGCCCACCAAAGCGGCGCAGGCAGTCAGGAAAGCCCCGAAACGTAACGAATCGGTGACCCTGCCAAATTCCCCCACGTCCTTCATGAGAAAGGAGCTGATGTAGCTTTCAAAATACTCCAGAGTCTCTTCGGGGGCCGCCAGAAGCGCCTTAGGCATCCCTCCCCGCCAGATGTGTCTGAAAACATCAACGAGATCATTTTTTGGGACTTGTTGTTGTCTGGCCTGGAGGCAAGGGAACGAAAAGTCCATTTCATTTCCAAAAACGACCCCAGCCTTTTCTGTCTGGGACAGGCCATGAAGGACCAATATGATCACCCTCCCGGCCAATGATTCCCTTACCCTCTCCATCATCCCGAAATGCTGTGACCCGGTCAACCAAAACAAGCCGTTATCTTCGCTTTCGTCGCAGATGACTTTAATTTGCGGGAAAAGCTCAGGCGCATGTTGCGCCTCATCAATGATGACTGGTGGCCTGTGTCGCTGGAAAAACAATTCCGGGTCTGTCCTGGCCAGTTGTCGGTTTTTCAGGCTGTCAAGAGAGACATAGGAACGGTTTTGCCCCTCGGCCAGATGCCTGAGCATGGTGGTCTTGCCGACCTGCCTGGCCCCGGTGACGAGCACGGCCTTAAATGACTTGCTCATGAGCAAAAACTTGCGCTCCAGGTGCCGGGAAATGTACTCCATGTGTCTCTCCAAAATAGGATAAAATAAATATTAATTTATTTTAACATAAAATATATGCAAGTCAAGATGGAGTCCCGGCCGAGACGAGCAATACTCTTCGAACAAAACAATCAGGCAAATATCGGGACACGCTCAGGACACACTGCCCTGGCTGAACCCGTGAGGTCCTGGGGCAGGATAGAAAGACCGACGCGACTGGAGAATCGGGAGACCTTTACTGGGCAAGGGTGACTGTCAACCTGTCAAACGGCTAGCTATTTCTTGAAGGACGTCCTGTAAAGTTGCGATGTTGGGGCAAGACGAGCCAGTTTGACCAGAACCCATCGATCACAAACCTTCACGCAATTATTCAGCATAATAGCCTTTATTTAACAAAACGCTATTTTTTATAGAAAATAGCCGTATTTAATAAACTAACATAAATTTTTTTAATGTAGTTATTATTATTGACTTTTTGAAGTCTTGTGGGCCTGGGGACCAAGAAGCTGGGCGAAGACGCCTTCATTGTCCTTGCGGACGGCGACGTCAAGCTGGCGGCGGAGGAACTCGTCTGGGGCCGCTTGCGCGACCCGGGCCAGGCCTGCCGCGCCTCCAAGCGCTTCCGGGTCCACGGCTCCCTAATCGTCCTCAATAACCGTTCGGCCCAAGGGGACCGTCACTCCTCCGCCCAGCTCCTTCCCGAGACGGGGGCCTGGCACTTCCGCAGGCCCCAGGCTTTTTACGGTCGGCCCGTCAGCCGCCGTGGCCCAGGTTGCGGGAGATGGCCCTGGCCTTGGCCATGACCTCCTGGGCCACCTCGGGCACCCGCTCCTCCGGGAGGACCGTGGGCGGGCCGCTGGCGCTTATGGCGGCCACGATCTCGCCACGGTAGTCGTAGATGGGGGCCCCCACGCAGCGGTTGTTGGGGCTGAATTCCAGGTTGTCGACGGCAAAGCCAAGCCGACGGACCTTCCTGAGCTCGTCGCGAAGGGCGGGGAGGGACGTGATGGTGTTGGGGGTGAAGCGCTCGAAGGGGCAGCGGGCCATGACCTGCCTGAGCTCCTCGCCGGAGAGCCCGCTCAGGAGGCTTTTGCCCAAAGACGAGCAGTAGGCGTGCATCCTGAGGCCGATTTGGCTGTACAGCTTGATTCCCGACAGCACGTCGATGCGCTCGATATAGACGACCTGGTCGCCCTCCAGGACCCCGAGATGGGCCGTCAGGCCCTGCTCGACCGTGAGCCTGGCCAGATGCTGGCGGGCCTCGGTCTGGAGCTCGAGGCTGTTGACGTAGTAGCTGACCGACTCTATGAGCTTAAGGCCAATCTGGTAGCCGCCGTCGTCGCGCCTGGCCGCGAAACCGCGGCGGGACAGGGCCATCAGCAGCCTGTGGGCCGTGCTCTTGGGGAGCCCCACGCGCCTGGCCAGTTCCGACAGGGCCAGGCCCCCTGGCTCCGTCGAGAGAGCCTCCACGATGTCCAGGGCCCGGTCAATGGACTGGACGCTTTTTCCGTCCTGGCCCTCTGGGACCGCATGGCCAGAATCAATCGACGGCTGGGCCATGGCTTCCTCCGATCCCCGACCCATCCCCGGCTAACATGGAAAAAGGCCAAAGGTGCCGGCCCTTGGCCGCCAATGGGACGGACAATTGGCTAATTTTACGCCAAGACTTGTTTCTTGGCCTGGACAATCTAGGCTATTGTGCAAAAATGCGTAAAAATGTTTTATTAATTATTTGAGCAAAATACACTAACTTTCCCTGATCACCTGTGTCGGCGGCCTCCCCGGACACCTGGTCCGTGCATGGATCGCGAAAGCTTTTGACCAGGACTGGCCTGGCCGAGGCCTGAATGTGGCCGGCCGTCAGTTTCCGGCCCACTCACTTGGATCCGTTGTCAGCCTCTTTCCCCGAGTCCGGGATGAGGCCATCCTGCCGGCTCCAGACGGCCGGCTATTACGGCCTGGCGTCCGCGGACCTGGGCACTGGCCTCTTGGGGGTCCAGCGGCCATGGTCGGTGAGTGGGCCTAAATTCCGGGCGGCCATGGGCGATGGCCCTGCCGACAGGCCAGGATGACGAAGGGCATTTTGGAGCGGCGCGATTCGCGGCCTGCCGACCTCATCTGGACGCGCCCATCAAAAGTGTCGAGTTTGTGCCATTATTGATGGCTCATCCACGCAAGGACGTGCCTGACTGGGACTATTGGCCTCACCTGGAATAGGCCCTTAAAGGTGCGACAAATTTTATTTATTAGGACTATTAATGCAATAATTACATACAAATATAGCTTACTTTTACGTTTTAATGCGTCTCATTTTTTGATTTCCCTTGGAAATCTTGGCCTGTGGCACTTCCTCGACAGGTATTTCCTCGAATGTCTCCTTGATTTTCTCGGAACGTCAGCCTATTTCAAGCTTCTCATATGATTGTCCCTGGCCAAGGTAGCCAGCGGTGATGTTTCTCTTATCCCCGGACACGGCCAAGGCCAGGAATATGGGGTCGGTAAATACATCAGCGTAGCCTTTGTCCATAATCTGTCTCAAGGCTGCTTCCGCGGCCGCCTCGGCATCCTTGGCCTTCTCCACGGCCTTCAATTCCAGGACGTAGACCTGGTTTTTATATTTTATGACCAAATCGCTCCGGCCCAGATTGGAATGGCGCTCGGGGCTGACGTCTATTCCCGCCCCCAGCAGGAAGGACTGCAATAGCGAACGATAGTAGCTCTCGTTCATTTTATGTCTGATAAGGCTATCCAAGCCGCATTTTTTAAGAAATTTATCTAATAATTTAATGGCTAAATCATAGTTATTATTAGTTATAGCCTGATCTATCCCATTACTGACAGTCTCAAAATCTTCGCTTTCATAGACTTTTTGCATAAGACGTGCCACCTCAGGAAACTCGTGGTCGATCTTGGTCTGGAATATCCTGAGGCGCCTCATCGCGGCCACATGGTCAATATAGCTGATGTTGAAATATAGGCGCCTGAAATCCTCAACGATCGCCCGCGCATCCCCTGCCTCGAGGTGTCCTTTCAGCTCCTCGGAGGCCTCCCCGGCCACCGTGGAGGTTTTATAGACATTTTGCAGGAAAAGCCTGGACATGGAGGACCGGACCTCGAAGTTTGGGTAGTCCAGGCTGAAAGAGGAATCCCCATTTTTGCGCAGGGTAAGATAGCCGGCCTGGTAAAGGAAGCCCTCGGGCGGTATTGCGTCGATTTCCCCAGGAGAACGGACGAAATCCTCGTTTGTAGGGAAGTTCCGGAACTGCCCCACGGTAAGTCCCTTGTCCCTCAGCATCTCCCGGATGAGGGAGTCGGATCCGGACTCCATCCAGTAATTATTGAATCTCATGTCCCCAAAGAAATTCAGGACGGAAAAGGGATTGTAGAGCCGCGTCTCCCCGTCAAAGGAAAAGCCGTCATAATAGTCCTGGATTCTTCGCAGCAGCTCGGAATCGTCAAGGCCAAACCGGCTGGCCGTCCGCCTGATGAAGGGCCCGAAATTTGTCTCAAGTTCTTCCTGGGAATAGCCCATGAAGGCGGCAAACTCCGGCCTGAGCGATATGTCCTTTAGATTGTTGAGTGTGGAAAAAACGCCCATGCGGGAGAACTTGGTCACCCCGGTGATGAAGACGAATTCCAGATATTCATCGGCAGATTTGATCTTGCCGTAAAAATCGGACATGACTCTCCTGGTATCCAGGAGCAGGTCCTCAACCTTTGACAATCCTGGATCCTGGATGACCCTTATCACCGGGGCATCGTATTCATCAATCAAGAGGACGACTTTTTGTGAGTATCTCTCACTGACGTCCTCTATCAAGTTAAAAAA
>JAISEK010000107.1 GCA_031264145.1 Deltaproteobacteria bacterium | reverse complement strand
ATGGCCATGTCCGTGTCCTGGGCCGAGTTCATGAAGGAGCCCTGGGTGAACATCTGCTGGACCGAGGCCACCTTGACGCCCCGGCCGATCTGCTGGATCTTGCCGTTGGACCAGTAGTCCTGGCTTATCAGGTCCTCGAAGTTGGTCCGGCCGGCCTTGAAGCCCACGGTGTTGACGTTGGCTATGTTGTTGCTGATGACCTGCATACCCGTGGAGAGGGCCGAGAGCCCGGTCACGGCTGCGTACATGGCGGCTGAAATGCTCATTTTATGACCTCTGGCGATTTATTTTCGAGTTTTGGCTTGGGAGGCTGGCCGGCGGGGCCCTACGCTAGCCCACGTCGCCGGCGCTGTCGCCGGTGCCGGCGGCCTGGTTCTGGAGGATCTCCATGACCTGGCCCAGGCCGATCTGGACGTGGCCGATATGGACGATGGGCTGGCCGTTCTCGTCGAAGGAGACGCTGGAGACCCGGCCGTTTATGGTCGGGACGATGCCGTCGGTCATGGCCTCCCCGGCCACGTTGGTGGCCGTGACCTGGAACTGGTAGGCCCCGTCGGGCAGCTTGGCCCCGTTGGAGTCCTTGCCGTCCCAGACGAACTCGTAGGTGCCGGCCTCGGTCATGCCCCAGTCGTACATGCGCACCTGGTTGCCGCTCGCGTCGGTCACGAAGAGCTGGATCTTGCAGGTCTCGCCGACCTCCAGGGAGGCCTTGGTGTCGACCTCGCCCCCGGTCAGCGACAGGAGGTTCGACTGGGCCGAGACGTCCTTGCCTATGAGGGAGAGCGTCTGGAACTGGTTCTGGGCCTGGATGTAGCCGGCCATGTTGGTCACGTTCGTGTTGAGGTTGGTCAGCTGCTCCAGCTGGGAGTACTGGGCCAGCTGGGCGGTCATCTCGGTGTCCTCCATGGGGTTGAAGGGATCCTGGTTCTGGAGCTGCGTCAAGAGGAGGGTCAGGAAGGCGTCCTTGCCCAGCTGGCGCTCGCTGCCGTCGGTGACCGGGACGTTATTCTCGGACCAGGCCTCGAGAACCGTGGTCCTGGGTGCGGGGGGATTGTCGGCGCTGTATATCTGCATCTCTCTTCTCCTAGACTATCTTGTCCAAAAGGCGTCCGTCGGCCATCTGGGGGCCGGGATCGTCCTGCCCGCCGGGGCCCTCGCCGGGCCCAGCGGCCTGCTGGCGGCGGCCGCCGCCCTCGTGCCCGAAGCGGGCCATGGCCTGGCCCCGGGCCTGGCCGTCCAGGCCCTGGCCGTCGTAGCTGAGGGTCATGGCCAGCTCGAGGCCGGCCTGGCCCAGGCTCTCCTTCAGGGCCGACATTTCCCGCTCCAGGGCCTCGTAGGCCTCCAGGGACTCGGCCCTGATGTGGGCGGTCAGCTTGTCGCCCTTGACCTTGAGCTCGACATCCAGGCGGCCCAGGCTCTCGGGGTCGAGGTTCATCTTCAGGCGGTGGACCCCGCGCCTGGCCGAGTAGATGAGCTTCTGGCCAATCTGGCGGGCCAGGGTCTCCCCGGAGTAGCCGGCCGCCTCCTGGGACAGGGACGAGTCGAAGAGGGACCCCGACAGGCCGCGGCCCAGGGTCTGGCTCCTCAGGCCGTCCATGGCCAGCAGCCGCTCCTCTCGCTCCCGCCCGCGCTGCTGCTGCCCGCCGCCCTGGCCGGCCTCGCCGCCCTGGCCCTCCCGCCAGCCGGAGAGGCCGCCCCGGAGGGCCTGGAGGGCCGGGGAGAGGTCCAGGAACTCGTCCGAGAGCTCCCGGTCGCCCAGGAGGGTCATCCTCAGCATGATCTCGTTGAAGATGGGGGCCTTGACCAGCTCGGAGTCGGTGGAGGTCCTGGAGAGGAGGTCCTGGACCCCGGCGACGATCCTGGCGGGGTCGTCCGCCGGGCCCGGCTGCTCCGAGAAGGCCAGAAGGCCCAGGAAATCGTCCAGGCTGGCCTGGCCCTGGCTCATTGAGAGCAGGGTCTGCAGCCGGCCCAGGACGTCCTCGCCGCCGCCCATGGACCTCAGGGCCTCGGAGAGGCTCGCCAGGTCGCCGTCGGCCAGGAGGGGGGCCAGGACGTCGTCGGATCCGCCGCCGGTCAGGAGGGAGCGGAGATCGAAGGAGGTGAAGGCCTGGCCGGGCGCGAGGGAGGTGGCCGCCTTGACCGCCTCGGTCGAGAGCCCCAGGCTGGAGAGGAACTGGCCCAGGTTCGTGAGGCCGCCCGGGGTGGCCGTGAGGATCGCCTCCCTGACGGCGCCCTCGGCCGTCCTGGCCAGATCGTCGGCCTTGGAGACGCCCCGCAGGACGTTCTGGAGGGTGAGTTCCTGCCCGGAGAGCCCGCCAATCAGGGCGGCCGCGTCCTCGGGGGCGACGCCGCTCTCCAGGAACAGGGCCTCCAGTTCCGGGAGGGCCTCCCGGTCCAGCTTCCAGGACTGGCCCAGCGAGCCGAGCTGCTCGAGGGTCCCCTTCAGGAACCCGGTCGGCCGCCCCCCGCCGGTCAGGAGGTAGCCGTTCAGGGCGTTCTCCTCCTTGCCGCTGGCCATGAGGCCGGCCCCGACCTGCCTCTTGAAGCCCATGGGGAGGACGCTCCCGGCCACCACCAGGGAGGCCCTGGCCGTCCGCCTGCTCACCCGGTCGGCCCCGAAGGCGGCCGCCCTGTCCGCCTCCTCGGAGGCCCTGGCCTCCTCCTCCAGCCCCTCGAGGCCTTCCCTGGCCGCCCGGCTGGCCTTCCTGAGCTCGGCCCTGACGTCCTCGCGGCGGCTCCTAAGGCCTTCCTCCAGCTCCCTGCGGGCTGCGACGAGCCTCTCCCTGCCCCTGTCAAGATCCTCCGCGATCGCCTCCCTGTTCTGCCTGGAATGCTCCAGGACCCTCTCGAAGTCGCCATCGTAGCCGGCCTCGAAGCTCTCCCGGGGGAAGGTCGTCTCGGTCTGCTCTATTCTCAGGGCGCTTATGGTCATAGTCGTCGGCATGGGCTTCCTCGGGCATGGCCAGGACGGCCGTCAGGGGAAAAATCTGAAAGTCCTTGAAGCAACCCCCGTGCCAAGAGGGCCGGCCAGACCGGGCACGGGCCCAACATGGCCTGGACAAAAGGATTTTTGCCCTCGCCCCGCGGTCCCCCATGGCCACCAGGGGGAAGTGAGGGGCTGGGCTGGGCAAAATTTGCCGCCGGTGGGCGGCCGGAAAGCGGCCGGAAACCTGAGGCCCAGGGCCAGGAAAAGCCAGGCCATGGTCCCAAAGCTTGGCACGTGGATTGCAGAGATAGTTCCCCGGATTACCGGCCCCGGGCCCCACCCGGGGCCGGGCCGGACAAAAGGGACCCGCCCCAGCCGATGGGGCGGCCAAAGACTAAGGAGACGAAAGATGAAAGCCCTCTGGACGCTGATGGCGTTGTCCGTGGCCCTCCTGGCCGCCGGCTGCGGCCCGAAACTCAACCAGCCCTCCTCGCTGGCCAACCAGGAGGCGGCCCTGACCAACCCGCCGGTCCAGACCTACCCCAACCCGGCCATCAAGACCGAGGGCTCGCTCTTCAGCGAGGACTCCAGGCCCGACTTCTTCTCCGACATGAAGGCCAGGCGGGTGGGCGACATCATCACCATCAACATCGTGGAGACCAGCCGGGCCAACAAGACGGCCAACACCTCGACCAGGCGCTCCAACGACGTCGACGCCTCCGTGGACGCCCTCTTCGGCCTGGAGGCCCCGGGCAAGCTACCCACCCCGCTGGGCATGAACCTGGCCCAGGGGGTCAAGGGCGGCTTCTCCAGCCAGTTCTCCGGCACCGGCTCGACCAGCCGCAACGAGAACATCACGGCCAAGATCTCGTGCCGCATAATCCAGGTCCTCCCCAACGACAACCTGGTGGTCAGGGGCTCGCAGGAGATCCTGGTCAACAACGAGAAGCAGTACATCACCGTCCAGGGCGTCATCAGGCCGGCCGACGTGGCCACCGACAACTCCATCCTCTCGACCTACCTGGCCGACGCCCGCATCGAGTACACCGGCCAGGGCGACCTGACGAACAAGCAGCGCGAGGGCTGGCTCTCCAGGGCCCTGGACAAAATCTGGCCCTTTTGACCGCTGATCCCGGGCCGTCAAGGGAAGTCCCGGGATCGTCCTAGGCCACTCCCTTGGCGGCCCGTCGGCCCCTGCCCCGGCGCGGGGGATCCGGCCCCGAGCCATACCCGACCACTTCCCCCTGGAGGACAAGCCCATGAGACCCGTAACCGACGCCAGGCCAGGCCGCTGGCTATTGCCGTCCCTGATGGTGGCGGCGGCCCTCGTCCTGGCCCAGGCCTCCCCGGCCCAGGCCATCAGGCTCAAGGAGCTGGCCACCTTCGAGGGGGTCAGGGTCAACCAGATCACCGGCTACGGCCTGGTGGTGGGCCTGAACGGGACCGGGGACAAGGACCAGACCGGCTTCACCCGCCAGAGCCTCTCGAACCTCCTCAAGCGGATGGACATCACCGTGGCCCCCACGGCCCTTAAGGTCAAGAACGTGGCCGCGGTCATGGTGACGGCCGACCTGCCGCCCTTCGTCAAGCCGGGCACCAAGATTGACGTCCTGGTCTCCTCGCTGGGCGACGCGACCTCCCTCCAGGGCGGGACCCTCCTCGTCACGGCCATGAAGGGCCTCGACGACCAGATCTACTCGATCGCCCAGGGCCCCCTGTCGGTGGGCGGCTTCGCCATCACCGGGCAGGCGGCCTCGGTCCAGAAGAACCACCCCACCGTCGGCCGCATCGTCCAGGGCGGCACGGTCGAGCGGGAGGTGCCCATCCGCTGGCAGGGCAAGGAGACCCTCTCCGTGAAGCTCAACCTGCCCGACTTCACCACGGCGGCCAGGGTGGCCGAGTCCATAAACGAGAGCCTCCCGGGGGCCGGGGCCCGGCCCCTGGACGCGGCCACGGTCGAGCTGAGCGTCCCCATGAACTACCGTGAGAACCTGGCCGTGATGGTGGCCGAGCTTGAGAACGTGGCCGTCGAGCCCGACGCCATCGGCAAGGTCATCATCAACGAGCGCACCGGCTCCGTGGTGGTCGGGGAGAACGTCAAGCTCTCCACGGTCGCCGTGGCCCACGGGAACCTCTCCATCCAGATCCGGGAGGGCCAGAACGTCAGCCAGCCCGACCCCTTCTCCCCCGGGGAGACGGTCGTGACCCCGGAGACGGACGTGAACGTGGAGGAGGGGGCCGACAACCTCCTGCTCATCGAGCGCTCGACCAACATAAACGACGTGGTGAAGGCCCTCAACGCCATCGGGGTCACCCCCAGGGACCTCATAACCATCTTCCAGCTGATCCAGGCCGCCGGGGCCCTCCACGGCGAGCTGGAGATCCTCTAGGCCACACCATGAGCGGACAAGTCCTCGACATCCCCGGCTACTCGGTGCCCGCCCAGGCCCTGGAGCCCAGGAAACCCGGCCAGCGGGCCGCCCCGGCCGCCGGGGCCGGCGGGCGGGCGGTGGCCACCTTCACCGTGGACGAGCTCCGCCAGGGCGTGAGCATCGGGACCGTCGGGGGAGACCGGGCAACCGGCGGGAGCGGCCCCCCGGGCCTCAGGCTCGACCGCGGCACCGCCAGCCAGCTGGCCGAGATCTCGGGCCAGATGGCCAGCGCCACCCCCGGGCACCGCTACCGGGTCCTGGACAACGGGCGCCTGGCCGACATCGGGGAACGGGTCAGGGGCATGAGCGAGGAGCAGAAGCTCTCCAAGCTCAAGCAGATAAGGGAGTCGGCGGAGGAATACGAGGGCTTCCTGATCGCCGAGATGATCAAGAACATGCGGCAGTCGCCCTTCGCAAAGACGCCAGGGAGCGACACCTACAGCGAGATCGCCGAGAAGCCCTTCACGGCGGCCCTCACCCAGGCCGGCGGCCTGGGGCTGGCCCAGACCATCGTCAACCAGGTCGCCTCCCAGGAGGGCCTGGACGGCGTCCTGGCGGAGCACCCCGAGGCCATGGGCCCCCACTGGCGCCAGCGCCTGTCCCCCAGCCAGATGCCCAAGCCCGGGCCGAAAGCCTGGGCGCCCGAGAAGACCCAGGAGCCGACGGCGGCCGACTAGCCCGCCCCACAGGGGGCCCCAGGGCCCCGTTGGCCCGCGAAGGGTCCAAGAACACCGAGGTCCGGCCAGGCGGGCGGGAAACATCTTCCCCCCGGTCCGGCCGGCGGCCGAAAGGAACAGGCCAGCCCATGGACATAACCATCATCCAAAACCTAGCCGACCAGCTGGACGGACACCTGGAACGCTACCAGTCCCTCATCGACTTCCTGGACCGTGAGCGCAAGTGCCTGCTGTCGCTGGACCTGGAGGGACTGCTACTGACCAGCCAGCACAAGGAGGGCCTGGCCAGGAACATCCAGGACAGCATCTCGCGGCTCACGGAGAGCATCTCCCAGACGGCCCTGATGCTGGGCCTGGACGACGACCCGGCCCCGACCCTGGCCGAGGTGGCCGCCCTCTGCCCCAGGCCCTTCGACAACCGCATCAACGACGGGGCCATCAAGCTGGCCAGGCTGAAGAACGTCATCGCCCGGGAAAACGAGGCCAACCGCCACTTCGTCGAGCAGTCCCTCAACCTCATCAACGAGTCGCTGAACGTCCTGACCGGGGCCGACCAGCTCAAGGGGGACGGCTACCGCCAGGACGGGAGCAAGGACAAGGGTCTCAAGAAGGCCCTCCCGACGAAGCTCTCCAAGGAGGTCTAGGATGGGCATCTCCTCGTCCATGTACGTGGCCCTGACCGGGATGCGCATGTCGCAGGCGGCCATGGAGGTCTCCAGCCACAACATCGCCAACGTCAACACCCCGGGCTACTCGCGCCAGCGCATCAACCTGGCCACCCTGCCGACCTGGAACGGCACCTGGGGCCAGATGGGCCTGGGGGTGGACGCCAACAACATCAGCCGCTACAACGACCAGTTCCTGACCCGCAGCCTCATAATGACCGGCTCGACCCTGGGGCACCACATCACCATGAAGAGCGCCATGGACAACCTGGAGCTCTTCTACAACGAGAGCAACGGCAACGGCATCAACCAGGCCATGAGCCAGTTCTTCAACAGCTTCTCCCAGCTGGCCGACGAGGCCGGCAACAAGCCCTACCGGGAGGAGCTCATAGAGTACGCCCAGAGCCTGGCCACCCAGCTGGGCCTCCGGCGCCAGGAGATGGACGAGCTGAGGACCGACACCAACAAGCGCATCTCCGACGGGGTGGCCGAGGTCAACAAGCTGATAGCCGAGATAGCCTCCCTGAACGAGCAGATAACCGTCTACGAGGACCCGACCCTGAACCGCCAGGCCAACGACCTCAGGGACACCAGGGAGGAGCTGACCCGCCAGCTCGGCGAGTACATGAACATAGAGTTCTACGAGGACCCGCATGACGGCCAGTGGACCATCACCTCCAAGAACGGCATCCCCCTGGTCCTGAAGAACAAGTCCTTCGCGCTCACGACCACAACCGACAGCGCCGGCGACGTCAACATCCACACCACCCACAACCAGTACTGGATGGAGGACATAACCGGCAGCATCGTCGAGGGCGGCATCGGCGGCTACCTGGACTTCCGGGAGAACGTCCTCATGGAGTACTACCGCCAGTACGACTCCCTGGTCGACGGCCTCATATTCAACATAAACGACCAGCATGCCCAGGGGGCCGGGCAGGCCCTGTTCTCCGAGGCCGCCGCCACTACCAAGATCTCCAACCTGGCCAGCGTCGAGATCGCCTTCCCCGGGGACGACAACGACATCCGCATAAGCTCCCTGGTCTCCCACCTGGCCTCCAGGGAGCCCTACGACGACTACAGCGACCCCGAGAACATCGAGGTCCGCTTCGAGAAGTCCAAGAAGACGACCTCGGAGATAACCTCCACGGTCAAGTTCAACGACGACCCGGCCCGCATGAAGTGGGAGATAGTCGTGACCCTCCCCTGCGACTCCAACGGGAACGTGACCGTCACCTCCCGGGAGCTCTGCGACTACATAAACTCGGAGAGATCCCAGAGCGCCTCCGACGGCGTGAACCACCTGCCTCCCCGGACCAGCGGCTGGAAGATAGGCGACTTCATCTCGGCCGAGGGCGTGGCCAACCAGGGCGACTCCGGCCGGGTCGTCATCGAGGACCCCACCTATCCCTACCAGGCCGGCCAGTTCCTGACCCTAGACAGATCCCTCAAGTACACCACGCCCCAGGGCCAGCACCTCAGCTACGGCCTGGAGACGGCCGAGCTCAGGACGGCCCTGAAGCACCTGAACAACGACGTCATCTTCACGGCCACGGAAAAGGGGGCGGCCGGCGAGAACGTGAGCGTGGAGTACTATTCCTCCGGCTCGCCCGGCCAGGCCCTGGGGGTCGACGTCGTCGAGGGCCAGGACGGCTCCCGGAACATCAGGGTCACCCTGGCCACCGACCAGAACGGCAAGATCACCACGACCGCCGGCGACATAGTGGCCGCCATAAACGGCCACGTGGAGGCCCGGACCCTGGTCACGGCCGAGACCCCGGCCGAGGAGAACGGCCTGGGCCTGGTCGAGGCCATGGACAAGACCTTCCTGGACCGCAGCGGGTACTTCACCGTCGTCACCTACCGGGAGGGCGAGGAGGCCGAGTTCCACAAGGTCACCGTCAACCCCGACGACAAGATCGAGGACATCCTGGGGCAGATCGGGGCCACCTTCGGCGAGGGCATCCCCGGCCTCAGGGTCGAGTCCATAACCGACCGCCACGGCCAGGACTCTATCAGGATCATCGCCGACGACGGGGTCAAGTTCGGCTACGCCGGCGACTCGTCCGGGGCCCTGGCCGTCCTGGGCCTGAACACCATCCTCACCGGCAACAACGGGTCCAACATCGGCGTGAACCAGCTCCTCATCGACAACCGAGACTACATAAACGCCGGGCACATCGACTCCAACGGCGTGATCGCCGAGGGCGACAACAAGAACGCCCTGGACATGGCCGACCTCAAGGACAGGCGCTTTTCCTTCTACCACCAGTCCTCGGCCACCCTGGGCACGGCCTTCAACAGCATCTACGCCAACATCGGGGCCACGGCCCAGGGTGCGACCAGGGACTACGAGTTCACCCAGGGCGTCTACACCCAGCTGCAGGACCGCCAGGACTCCATCGCCGGCGTCAACCTCGACGAGGAGCTGGCCGACATCCTGAGGTTCCAGTACATGTACCAGGCCTCGGCCAAGATGATCACGACCATCGACACCATGATGGAGACGCTGCTGTCCATGAGATGACCGGCGCCGGGCCCGACAAGGGGCCCCTGGCCGGCCGCGTTCGCCTAGAGGCACGGGACAATGGCCCCTTGGCCCCGGCCCGGACGGGCGGCAAGGGCGAGGGAAGGAAGACGGGGGACGGAAAATGATCTACCGCACGAGCCAGCGCGGCACCTACCGCAACATCAACAACAACCTCGACCTCCTGAGCTACCGCATCGCCCAGATTAGCAACAAGGTGGCCTCGGAGAAGAGCATCAACAGGCCCTCGGACAACCCCTCCGGCGCAGCCACGGTCCTGCGGACCAGGACGGTCCTGGCCGAGATTGGGCAGTACTCGGCGAACCTGAACTACTCCAACACCTGGCTCACCAACACCGGCAACGTCATGGACAGCGTCAAGAACACCCTCGACGAGATCTACTCCAAGGCCGAGCAGGGCTCGACCGACACCTACACGGCCGACCAGAGGAAGATCATCGCGACCGAGATCGACGCCCTTTTCCAGTCCATCATCCAGTTCGCCGACACCAAGTACGGGGACAACTACCTCCTGGCCGGCCAGTCGGTCGGGACCCAGCCCTTCTCGCTGGCCATGCGGGCCCAGACCGTCGTCCCCGGCTGCGAGAACTCCGGCCTCTGGACGGGCAAGGTCCAGAACCAAGGGGACGCTTCCTTCGTCCCCAGGCCCGATCTGCCCACCCAGAGCCAGAAGTTCCTCATAGAGGTGGTCCAGGCCGGGGGCATCGACTCGAGGCTCTACGCCGACCAGAGCCAGCTCTCCGGCCTCAAGCTGAACGGCTCGAACTCCCTGGGCGACTACACCCTCGAGATCCAGTCCCTGGCCCAGGCCAGCAACGGGGCAACCGTCAGGCTGGTCGCCGGGCCCGAGAACGCGGACCGGACCGGACCGGCGGGCTCCAGCGCTGAGATACGGTACAACTTCGCCTCCTCGGCCCCCCTGAGCGTGGTCTACGCGTATGGGACCAGCGCAAGCACATGGGCCGACTACAACGCCCAGACCGGGACGGTCACCGTCCATCTCCGGACCGACGGGGGCGACCCGCCCAAAGCGTCACCTCTCATGACCGCCAACGAGGTGGCCGGGATGGTCAACAGTCTCCTGATCCCCTCCTTGACCGCCAATCCCACCCCGCCAGGCACGGGCCAGGTGGACCTGGCCCAGGGACCGGGCGGGGTGCGCGAGAACACCAGGATCACCTTCAACCAGCCCACGACGGTCGCGGTCAACGGCAACGAGATAACAGTGTATCTCAGGACCGGCACCGTGGCCGCCGGCGGTGCCGTGGCGGCCACGGCCCAGGAGGTCGCCGACGCCATAAACGCCCACCCGGAGGCCGGGGCCATGGTCCAGGCGGCCGCCACGGGCCCGGGCGCGGCCGGGACGGCGACGGTCCAAAGCCAGCCCCTGGGCCTCATCGTCACCGACCCCTACACCCTGGCCCGGGTCACGGCCGACATCCCGGGGACCCACAACGACCTGGTCTTCGAGGTCAAGAACGACCCCGCGGCCCCCAGGGGGGAGGCCGGCAACGCCTACTCGGTCTCCTACGTCTTCGCCGAGCCGCCCACGGCCACGGTCCCGACCACGGCCCAGTTCAGCGCCCAGACCTCCTCCATCGTCGTCACCCTGGGCTCCAGCGGGGCGGCCTTCCTGGAGGCCTACGGGCGGATCTACAACGACCGCTCCAGCCCCGGCTTCCAGGACCCGGCCGTGGCCCTGCGGCTGGCCAGGACCGAGGCCATAACCGCCAGCGCCGTGGACGTCCAGGAGGCGGTGAACCTCCTCAGCGGCCAGACCCACATCGCGGCCAGGCCGGCCGACGGCGACTCGGGCCTGGGCAAGATGGTCCCCGGCGGCCCCTTCGGGCTCTCCGGGGGCTATGACCAGCCGGCCATGGTCAGGGTGAGCCAGGACGGCGGCCTGACCTGGGGCCCGCCCATGGCCTTCAACCCCAGCGAGTTCCAGACCGGCGGCCTCTACCACAACTCCCAGCTGGGGCACGCCTCGCTCACGACCAGCCTCCCGGGCGGGGCCAACGACGTCGTCTTCACGGCCAACTACATGGGCACCTGGGGAGACGACCTCCGGGTCGAGTACAGGGCCCCCGAGGGCCCCTTCCCCGCCCAGGCCTCCGTCACCGTGGGCCCCCAGCCCTGGAACATCTGCGTGACCCTCGGGGCCGACGGGGCCGGGCGCGTGACGACCACGGCCGACGACGTGGTCGCCCTGGTCAACAACCACGCCCAGGCCGGCCAGCTGGTCACGGCCTCCCTGGCCAACTACCACGAGGGCGGCCAGGGCCTGGTCGCGGCCATGGACTGCCAGGCCCTGGCCACCGGCCAGCCCTACGAGATAGACAGCCGGACCAGGATAACCCCCCTGGGGCACGCCACGGCCACCGTGGCCTTCCCCTACTCGCCGCCGGCCCAGTCCTCGCCAGACCTGATCTTCCAGGCCCTCGACCACGGCCAGTCCGGCAACTCCATAGGCATCCGCTACACCACCTCGGCCGACCCGGCCCTCTACGGCCCCGGCGTCCTCTACCAGGACAAGGTCTCCATCGGCTACGAGACCGACGACCATGGACGGCAGACCGTGGTCGTCCACCTGGGCACCTCGGGGCTGCCCTCCTGCCCCGACCCCGAGGCGGACCGCGTGGCCTACGACCAGTTCAGGGAGCTCTACCCCCTCTACAGCTGCACTTCATCCCGAGCGGTCCTCTCGACGGCCGGCGAGGTCCTCGAGGCCCTGGTGGCCAAGAACCTGGCCGAGCCCGACCAGGCCCTGGTCTGGGCCTCCATGGAGCACAAGGACGAGGGCTGGGACTCGACCGCCAAGGTCGGCCCCACGGCGGGCACGGTCTGGCTCTCCGGGGGCGACGACGCCCTCAGGGCCTCCGACCACGGGGTGGCCCTGAAGTTTACCGCCGACGGGACGGCCCTCCAGGCCGGCGACGTCTTCCAGGTCGACGTGGGCTGGTACAACGGGGACTCCAAAAACCTGGACGTGAACGCCATGGACGCCTACCGGACCACCACCAACGTGACCGGCGACGCCCTCCTGGGCGCCAACGGGGCCCAGGACAACATACTCGACACCATCCAGCGCCTCTCCTGGGGACTGACCCACGACGACAGCGAGCTGGTGGCCCAGGAACTGCCCAGGCTCAAGGCGGCCCTGGAAAAGGTGACCACCATGGAGACCAACGTGGGCACCCGCATCATCCGCAACCAGTTCGTCCTCAACAACCTCGAGCTCAACAAGTACTCGGCCGAGAGCACCCTCTCCGAGGTCGAGGACGCCGACTTCACCAGGCTGATCACCGAACTCAAGAACTCCCAGCTGGTCTACGAGGCCGTCCTGGGGACCACGGGCCTGACGACCAAGCTCTCGCTCCTGAACTACATCTGAGCCCCCCGCCGCCCTCCGCCGCCAAAGGCGGCGGAGGCCAAACGACGCCCAAGGAGAAAGGCCCCGGCAGGAAAACCCGCCGGGGCCTTTCTCCTTGGGCTGTCTTCGTGACCGCCAGACACGAGAAGAGCCTAAGGGCCAGGCCCCTTCTTTTCCCGCCACGTGGGTTTGGCCAATCCCCGTAACCCGTCTCGCATATACATGGCAATCCCGGCCCCTCGTGGCCGCAAGCCAGATCTTTTGGATCCCTTTGGCTCGATACTGCCACCTTGCGGTCATTTTCAGGAATTTGTTGCCTCATTTTTTTGTTATAGGTTTTTTCTGAAGATATTCAGCGCACCATGAGCGGAGCCAAAACCCAAGACAAGACCATCGGCCAGACCACAGACCATCATTGACCAAGGTACCAAATTACTTTACAATTATACTGGTTTATAAGACTTTTCAGCCCTGGCATTTTGGGTGGCCGCGGCCAGGAGATGGTCAATATTATGGAAAGAAAATAGTCCGCCTCTTTTGAAAACAGGCGCAAGTTCTTTCAAGAAGATCAGGACCGAGCAAAGGTTGTACGTCGATATGACCATGTATCTCCATGAGCTGATAGGCAGTGGCGATGTCGTCTTCCTCTCCCGGCCCAGACGTTTCGGCAAGTCCCTGACCGTCTCCACCCTGGACTCCTTCTTCTCGGGAGATAAGGAGCTTTTCAAGGGACTGGCCGCCGAGAAATTCATGAAATCCCAGGACTTCACCCCAAAGCCGGTCATCAACCTGGCCATGAGCCGCCCCAGCGGCAGCAAGGAAAAACTTGAAACCCGAGTTCCTTCAAAAAACAAATCAGTCCCGAGCAAAGATTGATGCCCATGTGGCCACACGTTAACATAACAAATGACCAGGCTTGATGCCTCATCAAGGTCTTATTTTAGCGGATCTCTATAAACATGGCTTTTTACTTCGGCACCAACGATTATGCGGCTGGGCCTTTTGTGTCTTGCCGCGGCCAGGAGAAGGTCAATAATATGGAAAACAGTCCGCCTCTTTTGCCGGTGGGATATAGCACTTTCAGGCAAATTCGAGATGAACGGCGAGTATATGTGGATAAGACCAGGTATCTCCCATGGCTTAAAAGACACGGCAAGGTCATCTTCCTCGCCCGGCCCAGGCGCTTCGGCAAGTCCCTGACCGTCTCCACCCTGGACTCCTTCCACTCGGGAGAGAGGGAGCTGTTCAGGGGGCTGGCCGCCGAGCGGTCCATGGACTCACCAGGCTTTGTCCCGAGGCCGGTCATCCACCTGGACATGAGCGCGCCCAGCGGGGCCGACAGCAAGGCGACGCTGGAATCGAACATTGCCGACCAGCTTCTGTTGCAGGCAAGACGCCATGGCGTCTCTCTGCGGGGAGCAGATTCCGCCAACGTCTTTTTGAATCTGATGGTGGACGTCCAGGAGGCCAGCTCCCAAAATGTCGTCCTTCTGGTTGACGAGTACGACGCGCCGGTGATAAAGGTCATCCAGGATCCAGGATTGTCCGGGATCAAGGATCTGCTCAGGGACACCAGGTCCGTCATGTCCAATTTTTACGCCAAGATCAAAGCTGCCGACAAATATCTGGAACTCGTCTTCATCACCGGGGTCACGAAGTTTTCCCGCATGGGCGTGTTCTCCACGTTGAACAATATGACGGATATCTCCCTCCTGCCCGAGTTTGCCGGCATCGTCGGTTTCACGCAGGGGGAGCTGGAGAAGAATTTCAGGCCTTTCGTCGCGAGGACGGCCGACGCGCTGGGCCTGGGGGAGGACGTCCTGCTGGACAGGATGAGGGACTACTACGACGGTTTCTCCTTTGACGGGGAGACCCGGCTCTACAATCCCT
>JAISEK010000064.1 GCA_031264145.1 Deltaproteobacteria bacterium | reverse complement strand
GGATCCCTTGAAAAAGCAAATCAAGGAACAAATCGAGGAACAGTTGCGTGAAAAGCTACGCAAAACGGACAAGGGCAGACATGCGAAAAATTGACGGGCGAAAGTGGCGGCTGGAGGCCACGGACCGGGAAAACATCCCCTGACCGAATTCCCCTGGTTCATAATATTCTCCACCTGGGCTCGGTTTTTATAAAAAAGACCCATATTTCCCGTCAATCGGGGGCCGTCAGCCTGGCCGACCAGCGTCCCCGGCCAAGTCGGGGCCAGGCGACAGACTGCCTGGCGGCCCTTAAAGTCCCGGTGGCTGCCGCTGACGCGACAAGCCCAAAGCCAGGCAGTCATCTTCTTTTGAGTTCTGCCAAATCAAAGCCTTGATAATAGGTATCAAGCCTGGTAATTTTAGGCTTTCCAGGTGTTTTTATATGTCCATAAATATGCCTGTCAATATTTTTTAGCAAGAAATTTTAACTATATTACATAGTTACCAATATTTAAATTATTATAATTTAATAAACAATATAAATTAATAATTTTTAATTAATTTATATTAACATTTCAATTTATATTTGGGGGCATAACATGTCGACTAAAGATTTGCTGGAATCAATCAATATCAGTGAATTGCTTGATTTTTTGACAGATTACGCATCTCGTGACAGAAAATTTGATAATGCCGTTCATGTGCGCTTCGGCAGACTAGATTTTGACAGAGAGGTCAATAAAATCGGGCATATGATCGAAGGCAAACTCTCCGTTGACCGTTTCGACAACTATCACGGCTATTATGGCTATATTGATGTTGACACCAATGAAATTGACGCGGAGATCCAAACACGCCTGCAACAGGGACACATTCGCCTTGCCTTCGCATGCTATGAAGAGAAATACCGCAAGTTTCTTGACGTCTTCGAGTATCAGGCTGAGTGCGAAATCAGCGATGAGGCGGAAATCTGCATCGAGCGGATGGCGGAAGTTGCCCAACTGGCCAAGGACGCGGCTGACCATGATTACATCTTCGACCATTGCCTCGCTCTGTGCCGGCTTGATACGGCCAAGGATTACGGGGCAGACTATGAGGACAGGTTTTTGAGGATTGCCGCCCAGTTTATCGCGCCGACAAACAGGGCAGAATTCGAGGCCGAACTCTCAAAGCATGAAACTGGCTGGGATTCCGATAAATTCAAGGTGATCAGGCTGGACATAATCCGTCGTCTGGACGGCGAACGCGCCGCTGACGACTATATCGAGGGTAATTTGGCCACAGGAGCCATCCGGGAAATCGCCTACGATGCGGCCATGGCTCGCCAGGACTATGCCAGGGCGGAACAATTGTGCCTTGCCGCCAACGATGAGCCCCATGGCTGTCCTTCACAGTGGCTATACAAGCTTTTGGCAGCGTATGAGAAAACTGGCGACCACGACAAGCAGGCGGGTGTCTCGGAACAAATACTGCTAAAGGGAGACTTGAGCTATTACGATAAGCTGAAATCGCTCTTGACCAAGCTCGGGCGGTGGAAAGCGGAGTACCCGGCCTTGCTGGAAAAATGTGAAGGACAGCTGTCCTACTCGGGCTATATGGGTATCCTCGACAAGGAGAATGAGCTGGGCCGTCTCATGGAGCAGGTCCGACGGCACAAGGAGACGGTATTTTCCTATGGCCAGCGGTTGTCGGCGAAATACCACGACGAAGTCCGCGAATTGTTCACCGCGCTGCTGAATGCCTGGTCAGCCTCGGCCAACAACCGGAAGGCATATGCGGCGCTGTCCTCCCGCATAGCCAGTTTCGCCAAGGCTGGCTACGCCGCCCAGGCCAACGGGCTTATCGCCGAATACAAGCTGTCCCACAGGCGCCAGCCCGCCTTTGTGGACGAGCTCAACAAGCTGGGGACGCTCTAGGGCCCCGTTTTCATGGGACGTCCGCAAAGGGCGGCCAGCCCTCCCCAGGGCCAAGGGCGCCGCGGCAAGATTGGTACGGTGCATCCTCTCACCCGGCGGGTTAGGCAAGACAAGGCAATGGCCGGGTATGGGCTTTTTTAGGCTGGAGGACCGGCCACGGCCATGCCGCCCAGGCTAGAGAGGCCGCGCATCCCGGCCGCCCTCGGCATTGGCGGGGGAAGGGGCCGCCCCGTCGGGGCCTCGGCCTCGTCGCCGGCGTTGGATAATTGGCGTTGACTTTGCTATCATGGCCTGCGCCCAGGACACCGGGGGACGCCAGGGCCCCAATCTCGGAAGGAACGCCATGGGTTTGGCCGAGCAACAGTCGGGAACCGGGATATTGTCGCGGCTCGATCCCAGGGTCAAGCTGGCCATCGTCGTGGCCTGGTCCATCGTCCTGGCCCTGGCCGGCGGGTTCCCGGGGGCCCTGGCCGGCCTGGCCGGGTCGCTGGCCCTGGTCCTCCTGGCCCGCCCCGAGAAGCCCGGCGCCTTCTTCCTCAGGCTCCTCTCCATCAACGCCTTCCTGGTCTTCGTCTGGCTGGTCCTGCCGTTTTCCTTCTCCATGCCCGGCCGGAGGCTGGCCGGCCTGGGGCCCCTGGTCCTGACCTGGGAGGGGGTCCTGCTGTCCTCCCGCCTGACCATCCAGGCCCTGGGCATAACGGCCGGGGCCATGGCCGTCACCTCCTGCTCCACGGTCTTCCAGCTGATGGCGGCGGCCAGGAGCCTGGGCGCCCCGGAAAAGCTGGCCGCCATGCTGGCCCTGATGACCCGCTACGTCATGGTCGTCAGGGACGAGTACGAGCGGCTGGTCTGGGCCATGAGGGTCAGGGGCTTCCGGGCTCGGGCCTCGCTCCACTGCCTGAGGAGCTACGCCAACCTGGCCGGGATGCTGCTCGTCCGGGGCCTGGACCGGGGCGAGAGGGTCCACGCGGCCATGGTCTGCCGGGGCTACCGGGGCCGCTTCTACCTTGCCCTGGACCGCCGCCTGTCAAGGCTGGACGCCGTCGCCCTGGCCGCCCTCGCGGCCGCCGTCGCCCTGGCCGCCCTGGCCGACGCCTGCCTGGGGCCCTGGGCCTAGGGGCCCCCAGGGGAAGCCGCCGGTGCCGGCCTCGGAACCCATAATCAGGCTCAGCGGCCTCAGGTTCGCCTACCCCCGCCGCCCGGAGGTGCTGAGGGGCCTTGACCTGGTGGCCGACGGCGAGACCAGGCTGGGCCTGGTCGGGGCCAACGGCAGCGGCAAGACCACGCTCCTGTCCATCGTCATGGGCCTGGTCAGGCCCCAGGCCGGGACGGTGGAGATCCTGGGCCGCGTCTGCCGCGGCGAGGCCGACTTCAGGGAGGTCCGGCCCAGGCTGGGCTTCGTCTTCCAGGACGCCAACGACCAGCTCTTCTGCCCGACCGTGGCCGACGACATCGCCTTCGGGCCGCTGAACCTGGGCAAGTCCAGGGCCGAGGCCGCCAGGATCGTCGGGGAGGTCCTGGGGAGCCTGGGGCTGGAGGGGTTCGGGGACAGGGTAACCTACGATCTTTCGGGGGGCGAGAAGAAGCTGGTGGCCCTGGGGACGGCCCTGGCCCTGGAGCCCAGGATCCTCATCCTGGACGAGCCGACGACCTTCCTCGACGAGCGGGCCGTGGGGAGGCTGGAGGCCATCATCGGCGGGCTGGGTCTGCCGGTGGTCATAGTCAGCCACGACGCCGCCTTTCTCGACCGGGTGACCACGAGCCGCCTCAGGATGGAGGACGGGAGGCTGGTCCCGGTGTCCTAGCCGGGGCCCGGCCCCGGCTGAAAGCCGCCAGGCATGGGCTTCCCGGGTTTTTTTCCGTTCCCGGAAAAAAAATTTGGAAAAGGCTTGACAAGGTGAAAAAAATAGCGTATATAAAGCCTTCATGATCGCCGTGTGGATTTGAGACGCTCTGTCACATGGCAAGGAGGCAAAGACCCATATTTGCCTTTGGCTGTCAGGATAATGGCCCAATCCGTTGGATTATTTTAAAGCTGTCAGCCGGTTTTGACATATTTATTTTACTTCCGGTTCCAGGGACCTTCTCTTCAGGACAAGATCCAGGAATTGGAGGTCAGGCCCTGGGGACAGGACCTGGCAGCAGAGCTTTTCAGACGAACTGAAGGCCGATGACCGTGGCAGGTTTCGGCTTGTTTTTTTTGTCGAACGTCCTTGACTAACGGGCAAGGCCCTAACGATAGATGGTTTATCCTGCCAGACGCTGCCACTCGGTTCGCGTCGCCATAACGCCCTTCCTTCATTTCTTCGGTGATCCTACATAATGCGACACTATTCCGGCCGACCGCCTAGCGCGGCGGCCGGAAGTGCCCCCGCCTCCATGAATTCCCGGCGTCCTACAGGAAGCGGCCCCGCTTGGCCAGCCAAGCGGGGCCGCTCTTTTTTCGCCGCTCCCCCCTCAGTCCCCGTCCCCGGGCGGCCTGGGCCTAACCAGCCTCAGGCCGCCCCTCTGCGGCGGCGGCTCCTCCTCCTCCTCGGCGAAGGTCTCCCTTATGGGGCTCTCGGTGTCGACGGCCTTGATGAAGACCTTGCGGCCCTTGATGGTGAAGATTTCCTTCCCGGAGAGCTGGTCGGCGTTGACGACGAAGGTCGCGTAGCCCAGGGGGATGGAAAGGAGGACCAGGTCCACGTGCCACCACTCCTGGCGGTGCCTGATTTCAGGGGCGTAGCCGATGACCCTGGCGAAGACGATCTCGACCAGGCCGGCCTCGTTTTCCCTGACTATAAGGATCACGTCCCCGGCCTGGGTGCCCTCCTTGAAGGGCACCTTGAGCCGCAGCTCCTCCACTATTTTCTCGATGTTTCTGAGCATGGGGCCTTTCCGGCCCGGGGTCTGGCCCCGGGCCTAGCGGACAGGGGGGTCCTGGGCGGGATCTGGGCCAGGGCCGGCCGTCCCGTCCGGCGGCGGCCCCATGCCCGCGGGTGGCCAGGGGCCCTGGGGCGGCCCGCTCCAGGGGGGAGGGCCGCCCGGCATGGGGGGCCGGTTCCTGGCCCTGGGCGGCCTGGGCGGCAGCTTGCGCCAGAAGCCGTCCCGCGAGAAGGAGGCCCAGAGCCACCTGGACCAGCGGATGAGGGAGATGGCCAGCCACAGGGCCCAGGCCAGCATGAGGACGCGGTAGACGCGGTCGGGGATTGACAGGGCCCAGGCCTCCGGCCAGGAGCCTGAGGCACGGTCGGCGAACCACTTCAGGTCGTGGTCGGAGGGGTAGCTGTACCCGGCCACCCGCATGGCCGGCGCCTCCAGGAGGCCGTGCTGGATGCCCAGGTAGATGAGGACCAGGGCGAAGATGGTCCAGATGACCAGGACGATCTGGGCCAGGTTGAAGAGGATGGGCCCCCCGATGGGCCAGCGCCTGTCCCTGAGGCCGAAGACCAGGAGCCAGCCGGCCACCAGGAAGGCCCCCGCGACGCTCAGCTGGGAGAGGCCCAGAAAGAGCAGGAACCAGGACGCGGCCGACAGGGGCGTGAGCCGGAGGCGGCCCAGGCAGAGGCAGAAGATGAGGATGGCCGCGGCGAAGGACCAGAAGAGGACGGCCGGCCCCTGGAGCGGGCCGCCGGCCAGGAGGGTCCAGCGGTCGGCCGGCAGGACGACGCGATAGTCGATGTTGGCCACCGGGAGGCCCAGGTCCAGGCCGGGGGTGGAGACGACGCCGGAAATGGGCCTGGTCTCCAGCCAGGTCAGCTCAAGCCTGTGCTGGCCGGGGTTCAGGGGGACGGACACCCTGGGCCCGCCAAGGGAGGACGAGGGCAGGTTCTGGCCGTCCAGGGACAGGGACTGGATCTCGGCGCCCTGGGGCAGATCGAAGCCGTAGGGGCCGCCGAAGCTGCTCCTTATGTCGAAATCGAGGGCGTTGAGGCGGTTTTCCTGGCCCACCGTCACCGTCAGGGCGGCCCGGTCGATGACCAGGAACCCGCCGGGGATGGGCTCCGGCCGGGAGACGGATATCGAGAGGGTCTCGCCGGGCCAGGGACGCCACCTGGGGTTCCAGAAGCCGGACGGGGCCACGCTGTAGATGGGCGTGGGCCCCCTGGTCTCGACCCGCCAGAAGGTGGCCGCGTCTAGGGACCAGGCCTCGGCGAAGGGGCCGGTCCCGGCCACCAGCTCCAGGGGCCGTTCCAGGTCCTTGCCCAGGTCGGACTCCCAGGAGGCCGCCTGGCCGTGCCCGGGGCCGAAGCTGAGGATGGCGGCCCCGCGCAGGATGGTGAGGCCGCCGGTGGTGGGCTTCTCCCCGGCCACCAGGGGGACGGCCAGCGTGAAGGGGCTCTCGAGGGGCTCGAAGGAGGAGACGGTGGTGTAGAGCTTCCACTCGGTGCCCAGCGAGACCGTGCGGTCGACCCTGAAAAAGGGCCTCAGGGCGTCGGGGGCGGCCTCCCTGGGGGGCGGGCCGGGGCCAGGGGCCGGCTCATCCGGGCCGCCGGCCTCCACTGTCGGCCCCTCATCTGTCGGCCCCTCCACTGTCGGCCCCTCATCGTCATCGGGGCCGGTGTAGACGAACAGGGACCGGCCGCCCAGGACGCCGTTGCGGTCCAGGCCGGCCAGGCGCCAGAGGGGCAGGCCCTCGAGGGACACACGCCCGGGGACGTGCCGCCCCTCGAAGGAGATCTGGAAGGAGGCAGCGTCGGCCAGGCGGCCCTCGTAGACCAGCTCGTGGATCCCCCCGGGCACCAGGGCCACCCTCTCGCCCCCCTCGGTGGCCAGGATGGGCAGATCCCCCAGGCCCTCGGCGGACAGCCTGGTCGGCTGGAAGACCTTCGGGTCCAGCCGGGGCAGGGCCACCAGGCTTTCCCTTGCGGCCTGGACCGAGAGCGAGAGGCGCAGGGTCCCGGGGCCGGGCGAGGAAAGGGCCAGGGACGGGAGGCCCGGGACGGTCTCGTCGGCCCGCTCCAGGAGCCTCGATCTGAGGCCGTCCAGCAGCTCGGGGGAGGGAAAGCCGGCCCAGTCGGCCTGGGCCCGGGCCTCGCCGGCGAGGAGAAGGGGCAGCGCGCCGGCGAGGAGGGCCAGGGCCGCCGCCGCCTTGGCCTTGGGCAGGATCCCGCCCAGGAGGCCGCCGAACCTTATGGCCCCCCTGGCCGAGATGACCGCCAGGACCAGCCAGATCATGAGGACGAGCCTCAGGAAGCACAAAACCGACGATACCCTCGGGCCTATCAGGGCCAGGCCCACCGTCTGGTCCTTGGCCACCTGGCCGTTGTAGTCGAGAAAGATGGTCCTGAATTCCCAGTCCGGCCTGGGGAGGGAGTTCTGGGCCTTGGCCTCCGGGGCGGTCATGATCAGGCTGTTCTGGCGCTCGGCGGACTTGTCCATGGGCGCGGCCTGCGCCGGGCGGGGGGCCATCGCAAGGTCGCCCATGACCTCGTCGGCGGCCATCTTCCTCTGCCTGCTCTGCCTGGGCTCGTAGTAGTCGTCGTCGTAGGCCTCATCCGGCGTGACAGGCTCGTCGTAGACGGAGGAGTAGGAGGCGGCGCCCAGGGGCACGAAGGAACCCCGGTAGGACCAGCTCTGGGTCAGGGGGTAGCCCCAGGACGAGCGGGACAGGGAGACCCTGGCCAGCTGGGGGTAGATGGCGACCCTGGCCTCCTGGATGGCGAAGACGACGGTCACTATGGCCAAAAACACGCAGGCCGCGAGCCTCCAGGCCCGGGCCAGGAACCTGGCCTTGCCGCGGCCGGGCAGGACCGACAGGAGGGCGGTCGCGCCCAGCACGTGGAGGAAGACCAGCCTGGGGGCCATCAGCTCGTGGTAGGAGAGGGCCAGGGCCACCGCGGCCAGGACGGCGTAGCGCGGGCCCAGAAGCCTGAAGGACGACAGGATGACGGCCAGGACGATGAAGAGGTCCAGGTTGGTCCAGCGATCCCACCAGGAGACGGCGAAGCCGTTCTGGTCGAAGGCCTTGGCCCCGGAGACGTAGAACAGCTCGTAGCCTGGCGGCAGGTTGAACCGCTGGGTGGTGGAGAAGAGGTTCTGGCCCCAGCCGGAGGCCGGGACGAGCCCCCGGAAGTCGGCCACCCGGAGGTCGGCCGTGAGGCCGACCCGGCCCTGCCTCAGCTGGAGGCCGGGGACCCTGCGGCCCTGGGAGTCCTCCTGCCAGGTCAGGACCTGGGGCTGGCCGTTGAGGCTGGCCTGGCCCAGCTCGAAGGGGGGCTCCACGGCCAGGAACCACTGGCGGCTCATGCGGGCGTCCAGCTGGTCCCGGCAGGACAGCCCGGCCCCGCCGAAGTCCAGCCAGCATTCCCTCCCGAGGGCCAGCTGGTCCGGGCCCGGCTCGGGGTCGCCCCGGCGGAGGACCTGGAACGAGAGGCCGTCACCCGGCTGGAGCTCGTAGATGGGCAGGCCGGACAGATCCAGCGCCAGGGGCCGGCCGTCGTCGTCCAGGAGGTTGCCCAGGGGGTAGGCCGGGCCCCAGGGCAGATCGACCATCGAGACGTCAATCTGCGGGGCGCCGGAGATCTCCACCTGCCGGAGGTTGGGCTGCTGGACGAAGGTCCAGAGCTCCTGGCCGTGGTCGGGGCCGACCGGGCCCACCTCGAGGGCCTCCCCGTCCAGCCTGGCGCCCACGAACACGTCGTGGACCCCTGGGGACAGCTGGATCCTCAGACCCTCGGCGGTGAGCCTGGACTGGATCCGCGAGTACAGGGCCGTGGGGGTCGAGCCGGGCAAAAGGAGGCCGCCGATCGTCTCCTCCCTGGTGGAGCCGCTGACCGTGAGCCTGGCCCTGGTGATGATCGTCATGGGCTGGGTGTCGATGAGCAGCCTGTCCAGGCGGACGGTCAGGCCGTCCGGGGACCCGGGGACCGGCGCCGGGGGCCGCTCCTCCTCGGCCTGGGCCGGCGCGTCCCTGGCCTTGTCGTCCTGCCAGAGGCTGGCCGTGCCCGAGGGCGGGTCCTCGTCCAGGACGGGGAAGCCCTGGCTCGCGCCCGACAGTCTGATGTCGTAGATGGGGCCCAGGGGCAGGGTCAGGGTCTTTGGCCGCTCCTTCCAGGAGAAGCTCCCGCTGATCCTGTGGCGGCCGGGGGCCAGCCTGGCCGCCGGGGAGCCCCGGCCCGTGACCGCGAGGGGGCGGGCCGGGGCTCCGTCGTGGCTGTCGGTGACCTCCCCGGGCCAGGCGCCTGGCTGCCCGGGCAGGACGACGTCCTTCTCGGCCCGTATCTCCCACTGGCCCTCGAAGGTGCCGCCGTCCCGGCCTATGTCCAGCCTCAGGCTGATGGGCCAGACGCACCCGCCGCCCAGGGCCTGGCTGTCGGGGCAGAGCTTCTCCTCCTGCCCGTACAGGACCCAGGGTGCCCAGGCGGCCAGCTCGGGAGGGGCCCCGGTCTCGGCCAGGGGCCTGGCCTGGGCCGGCCCCGGGATCGCGGCGGCTAGAAGAACCAGAACGAGGGCAAGATATCTCATTGGCGCACCCTTAATGTTTCTTGGGCTGGGGGCCCCGCCCGTGGCCGGTCACCTGGCCCCGGGCGGGGGAGGCGGGCTCCCCTGGCCCTTTCGGGCCGGGGGCAAGGAAGATGGCGGGGCCGGGATCGGCGAGATGCCGGCCCGTCCCCCGCTGGCGTCGCCTGGGCCCTCGGCCGCCCAAGGCCGCTAAGGCTGGGCCCCATGTGGTCCAGTCCCCGGCGATGAGGCTTGATTAATGCCCTTTGTTTCCATTATACTTGCTAACGGGTCTTCGGACAAGGGAAATGGCCCGGCAGGCGGGACGCCGCCCGTCCTGCCCAGGGGCAAGGCCGGCCTCCCCGCCCCCATCTCGGGCCAGGGGCGGCCGGGCCCCGTCTCCCGCTTTTCCGGCCAGCCGCCCAGCCCGTCCCCCCTGGCCCGATGCCATGTTTATATAATTCTGATAATATCTAAATAGAAAAAAGTCTCCACGCCCCCCGCCGCGCCTTCCAGGCCGGGCGGCCCTGGGAAGAGGGACGGGATGGTCGTCTTGGGTCCCGCGGGGGGGCGGGCGCCAAGGGCGGGCCCATTCCCGGCCACTTCGGCCGCGGCCATCCAGTCGGCCCCGGCAGCGGCGTCAGGGCCACGTGGTCTTTCTCGGTATCGATGGCCGGTTTCCCTGGGCACTCGGCCAGGTGACGCCCCGTTATTGTTCTAATTTGATAATAACAAAACAGAAAGAAGCCTCCCCGCCCAGGGCCGGGGGAAAGCCGGCCCGACGGCCGCCAAGGCGCCTGTGATCTAGTCGAAGAGGGCAGCATTGGAAGAAGACAAGGACAAGTCACCCGAGAGCCTCCGGGCGCTGGAGCGGGCCGCCGAGTCCGGGGAGGCCCGGGCCCAGCACCTGCTGGCCGAGAGGCTGTTCCGGGGCCTCGGGCTGCCCCTGGACCAGGCCAGGGCGGTCCAGTACTGGCGGGAGGCCTCCAGGGCGGGCCAGGCCGAGTCGCTCTACAACCTGTCCCTGGCCTACGGGTCGGGCCAGGGGGTGGAGCGGGACGAGGAGGAGGCCTTCAGGCTCATGGCCCAGGCCGCCGAGGCCGGGCTGGACGAGGCCTGGCCCAAGCTGGGCGAGCACCATTTCTTCGGGATAGGGACGGCCGTTGACCTGGCCAAGGCCGTGGACTGCTGGCGGAGGGGGGCCGACCTGGGCGTCCCCAAGGCCCTGAACGATCTGGGCTCGGCCCACTACAAGGGCCTGGGCCTGGAGGCCGATCCCTGGGAGGCCGTCCGGCTCTGGAAGCTGGCCGCCGAGGAGGGCTACGCCGAGTCGTTCCTCTTCCTGGCCAAGGCCTTCGAGGAGGGGGACGGGGTCGAGCGGAGCGCCCGGATTGCCCGGTACTGGTGGGAGCGGGCGGCCGAGATGGATTTCCCGGAGGCCATCCTGCGCATGGCCCAGGCCCTCCAGTTCGGCGACTTCGGGCCCGTCGACTCCCCCGGCGCGGTCAGGTACTGGCGCAGGGGGGCCGAGCTGGGGCTGCCGGAGGCCAGGTACATGCTGGGCCTGGCCTACGAGATCGCCGAGGGCGGCCTGGAGGCCGACCTCGGCGAGGCGCTCCGGCTCTACCGGGAGGCGGCCGGGGATGGCCATCCCGAGGCCATGCGCCGGCTGGGGGACATGTTCCACCTGGGCCACGGGGTGGAGCAGGACCAGTCGCTGGCCCTGGCCTGGTGGCGAAAGGCCGCCGCGGCCGGCCAGCCCTACGCCAAGCACAACCTGGCCACCTCCCTGGCCACCGGGCTGGGAGTGGGCAAGGACCTGGCCGAGGCCTTCCGCTGGTTCCTCGAGGCCGCCGAGAGCGGGCTCGGCCTGTCCCAGCTGAAGGCGGGCGAGGCCCTCCTGGGGGGCCTGGGGACGGGCAGGGACCCCGAGGCCGGGGCCGGCTGGCTGGAAAAGGCCGCCGCGCAGGACATCCCGGAGGCCCTGGTCACCCTGGGGGACGTCCACGCCATGGCCAACGGCCGGCCCAAGGATCTCGGCAAGGCCCTGGGGTGCTGGCTCAGGGCCGCCGAGCTGGGCTCGCTGTGGGGCATGTTCAAGGCCGGGGACTACTTCCACAACGGCTACTGCGGGCCGCCCGACGACGACAAGGCCGCCGAGTGGTGGGGCAGGGCGGCCCGGGGCGGCCTGGGCCTGGCCATGTACAACTACGGGCTCCTGTTCTTCCTTTCCGGCAAGGGCCCCGGCAGCGAGGCCGAGGCCTTCGCCTGGTTCCTCAAGGCGAGCAAGGCCGGCATAGTCCAGGCCAAGACCAGCATGGGCCAGGCGCTCATGAACGGCCTGGGGGTGACAAGGAACGAGGCCGCCGGGCTGGCCCTCCTGGCCGAGGCGGCCAGGGAGGGCGACCCCACGGCCCAGCACAACTACGCCCTGGCCATCATGGGCGGGCAGGTCAAGGGCGTCGAGCCCAAGGAGGCCCTCTACTGGTTCTCCCTGGCCGCCCATGCCGGCGTGGCCGAGGCCCAGTACCACCTGGGCAACGCCTACGGGCAGGGGGGGCTGGCGGAGCAGGACTTTTCCCAGGCCGTCCACTGGTGGGCCAAGGCCGCGGAGGCCGGCCTGGGCCTGGCCGCCTACAACCTGGGCGTGGCCTACGCCTACGGGCACGGGGTGCCCAGGGACCTCGACCAGGCAAGGGCCTGGTGGGCCAGCGCGTCCCAAAAGGGCGTGGCCATGGCCGACGAGCGGCTGGCCGAGGTGGGGCGGCCCACCCTCCAGTCCTGAAGGCCCAGCCCGGGGGAGGGCCACCAAGTTACCAGGCGGCCACGCGCCGCCACAGCGAGGAAGATCGCCATGATCGAACAGCTAAAGGAAGCGGCCCGGTCCGGGGACCCCATGGACCAGTTCAGGCTTGGCCAGGCCTTCTTCCTCGGCCAGGAGACGGAGAAGGATGACGGCCAGGCCGTAGTCTGGTGGCGCCGGGCGGCCGACCAGGGCCTGCCTGAGGCCCAGTACAACCTGGGCCAGGCCTTCCTGGAGGGCAGCGGGGTGGCCCAGGACCTCAAGGAGGCCTTCGGCTGGTTCTCCAGGGCGGCCGAGGCCGGCCTGGCCCTGGCCCAGTTCACGGTCGGCGGGGCCTACTACTCGGGGGAGACCTTCGTCGAGCGAGACTCCGCGAAGGCCGCCGAGTGGTGGGCCAAGGCTGCCGACCAGGGCCTGACCGCGGCCCTCTTTTACCTGGGCCTCCTGCTCTTCAGCGGGGATGGCCTCCCGGCCGACCAGCCCCGGGCCATCGCCTACTGGCGCCGGGCCTCCGAGCAGGGCTTCGGCCTGGCCCAGACCAACCTGGGCTCGGCCCTGTACACCGGGGTCGGGGTCAAGCAGGACCTGGCCGAGGGCCTCGGCTGGTGGCGCAAGGCGGCCGACCAGGGCCTGGCCATGGCCCAGCACAACCTGGGCAACGCCTACAACACGGGCCTGGGCCTGCCGGCCGACCAGGCCATGGCCGTCCACTACTGGCGCCTGGCCGCCGAGCAGGACGTGGCCGAGGCCCAGTTCAACCTGGGGGTGGCCTACATCGAGGGCAAGGGGGTGGAACGGGACGCCGCCCAGGCCATCGGGTGGTGGCGCAAGGCGGCCGACCTGGGCTTTCCCCAGGCCATGGAGAACATCAGGCTCCTGGAGGGGGAGCAAAAGCACTGACGGCCGCCCGGGGGGCCTAGAGTCCCCCCGGGCGGCCGCGGGGCGGGCCGGGACGGCCCCGCGGGCTCTGAGGCCATGGCCAGGCGGGACCCCAAAAGGGAGGGCCAGCGGCCCCGCAGGCCCTGCGCCCCCGTCGTCGCCAGGCGCCACTGGGCCATGACCGGGGAGCGGTTTTTCGGGCAAAGGCCAGGAAGGGGGCGGACCCTCTCCTGGCCTTCGTTCCTTGTCCCGAGTGGCCGGATGCGGGGAGATTCTGGCCGGCCATCCATGCCGCTCGGCTGTCCTGGGGGCCAGCGGCCGCCATGGCCCCCCCAGTCGGGCCACCCCCCGCCCTGTCCGTTCGCGCCGGAAAGCCGCGGCTCCCGGCCGGCCTCGCTGATGTCGTCCGTCCTGTCTCTTGGGTCGGCCTTTCCGACGTTCCCGGCCGCGCCTTCTTCAAGGCCCCCCCTTCCGGTGTTCCAGGCGGCTTCCGGGGTGACGCCAGGGCCAAAGGCCCTGGATTCTTTGGCCCTCAACTCTCTTTTGCGCCATAGCGGGGGCAGCCCGGGCGTTTTTTTTATGGGCTAAAAGTTACATGGCATTATTTCCGGGTCTTCGGTGCTTATGCGGAAAGTGATGCCTTGAAGCTGGATCATGAAGGCGTTGCCCTTTTGCGGCAAGGCCTCCAGGCCATTTCCGTTAGCCGTGTTTCCCGGTTGGGTCGCGGCCCATGGGGATCGTTGCCAATATGGCAAAAAAGTGCGATAATCGGGCAAAGGAAGGGAGGAAATATGTCGTGTCCTGGACAAGGCCCCCCCTTTTTTGGCCAACCATGAGAGATCTTCCGTTTTGCCTTGCGGGATTACAAGTAGCCTCAAAGAGTCAATTAAAGTCAGCCATGCCTATGCCGCCAGTAATCGTTGCGCCTACTGCTAGGCACATACTGGCGAAGCCTGATTTACGTCCAGATATTTCAGTATGCCAGGTGAAAAGCCATCGTTTCCCTGATTGACGGTGACCTTGCAACGATAGCGTCTCGTCAGCCAATCTGGGAGCACGATGTGTTTTTATGGCGATGATCTCGATCTCCCTTGCCCCGCAAGGCTGATTATTCAGTGCGGGCTGTCTGATGTTTTTTCCCTGGATGCGGATGCTCTCTCCAGGATGCCGACGTTGCCACGTCAAGCGGAGGACGGCCCCGACGGGCGACGGTGCCCGCGATCCGTCCACGGATCCGGTGGCGACGAGGATCCCCCTGGCCTGGCGGGAGATCCCATGGCTGGGCATTGGGATCAAGGTGGCCCACCGAGGCCGATTGGACCCCCCGGGACGGAAGGGGCGGCCGAAGGAGGGTGCCCCCAGGGCACGGCCAGCGAGGCCGGACCAAGCCATGGTCCACGCGAAGTGGCCGGACAGCCGACGGGGCCGGGGCCATGGGGCGGGGCTTCGGCTGGAGGAGGGTTCTTGGCTGTGAAGGCTGCGCCCCGGGACAGGGGTTGGGGGCCCGGCGCCGCGGGCGACGGGACGCGGCGGCAGGCCCGGGAGCAGTCGGATACGCCAGGCGGCGATGAAGAACAGGGACGCCAAGCCAGAGGTCTGGGTGAGGCATTGGCCTGGACTTCCCCTGAGGATAGACCTGAGGCCATGTCCGCGGGGCCCTCCCGCATTCTGTGGAAAGTCCCTGGCCAAGGGGCGGGGGACATGGCGATGCCCAGGCCGCGCCATGAGGGGCCATCGGGTCCGAGAGCGTGTTCGCCCCCTGGTTGGATATGACATGGGGGTCCACGGAACCGCATCTGCCCATGCGGGGGACATCTTTCTTGGGCATTGGGCCCGCAGGAGGGCCCCGCGTGATGCCCCATGTCCTTGCCGGCATCCTGGACGTCGGCGATATCTGCCCGAGGAGCCCCCATGCGTCCATGGCGCTGGTGGGGCCCAGCGCCAGGGGAGGCCAGAAAGGGCCTTGCCAGCCGCGGACCAAGGAGGGCCCCATGGCACGGTTATCCCCAAAGTCGTTCAACGTCGCCGGTCCCTGTGTCCCGGGCGAACACTACATGCTGCCGGCCATTGAGAGAGTCCCGGCAGACATTGGGAATTTAATGGCCACGAAAAGCTATTTCGTTTTGCACGCCCACCGCCAGTCCGGCAAGACTACCGCCATAATGTCCCTGGCCGATAAAATAAATGAGGAAAACAAGTATTATGCGCTTTATTGTAATCTTGAATCTCTGGAAAAAATACCAAATTCATTTTCTTCGACACCATTGGTTATGGAAATAATAATTCAAGCTATGATTGGATCTGGTATAAAAAACCTAATTAATATTTGTAAGAGTGTTTCGGTATTTAACCCTGAAAATCCCAGCGGTTTGACGGGGAGTGGAAAGATTCCTGACGATGGCTATATCACGATCACCAACTCAATATCGTCTCCTCTGCAGACTATCTGTCAAAAACTCGATAAACCTCTTCTCATTTTTATGGACGAAATAGATACCCTCCCGGGTGACGTCCTGGTCTCTTGTCTTAGCCAGCTGAGGGACGGGTATATCCAGAGAGATGAAGTCCCCTTTCCACGATCAATCGCCCTGGTCGGCCTGCGCAACATACGCGACTACAAGGCCCGGATCCGCCCTGACTCCGAGTCCCTGGGCGCCTCAAGTCCCTTCAATATCATCACGGAGGCCTTTACCCTGGCCAATTTTTCCCAGGAGGACGTAAGGGAACTCTATGGCCAGCATACGGAGGAGACTGGCCAGGCATTCGAGGACGGGGCGGTCGAACAGGCCATGTTCTGGACCGATGGCCAGCCCTGGCTGGTCAACGCCCTGGCCCATGACGTCATAGTCCGGCAAATGGGAAGGGATTTTACGCGGCCCATCACGGGTGACCATGTTGACCTGGCGGCCGACAGGCTGAAGATCGAGATGAACGTGCATATCGACTCCCTGATGGCCCGTCCCCAGGAGCCCAGGGAAAAAGTGTCCTGGTCCCCATCTTGACCGGCGCTGGCCCCGACGTTCAGGCTTCTTCCCTTGCGGACAAGAGCATTGCCTTGACATAGGCCTGATCAGGAAGCTGACTGGCGGAAGGTATTCCCCTGCCAACCGCATTTATGGCGACGTGATGGTCCGTCTGTTGACCATGGAATTCCAGGATAGTCTGCCGATCGAAATGGAAGGTCGCCATGTGGGCCCCAAGGGCCCGGATATAAGCGGCCTTCTCAAGGACTATCAGATTTTTTGGAGCGGCAACAGCGACAAGATGTCCAACAGGTTCGCCTACCAGGAATGCGACGCCCAATTCTCCCTCTTCGGGTACATGCAGAAAGCGTTCAACGGGACCGTCCAGCTGGTCAAGGAGTTCGCCTCCGGCACGGGCTTCGTGGACGTCTGCGCCTGTTATGGGAGGCAGCGCTATCCCATGGAGCTGAAGATGAAGTCCAAAGGATACTCCAGGCCGGCGAGCATGAGACAGCTTCTGGCGTACATGGACAGATGGCAGGCCAGGGAGGGCTGGCTGGTGGTCTTTGACAGGGACTCAAAAAAACCATGGTCCAGGAAGATAACCTGGGAGACCGAGACCCTTCCCGATGACGCCATAATCCATGTAGTGGGCTGTTAGGACGGTATCAGCTACCGGAGGCCGGAATTTGGCCGGCAACATCCCGGAAAACGGGATGTTGCCGGCCAGGCCACTGGTTTCGGCGACTCCTGGCGGTCTGGTCTGGGGCGTCGGGAGGAGACGGCGGAATTGAAACCGTGACCCGGCCCAGATGACGTCCACGGAAAGGGGCCGATAAGCCGCCAAAAACCAACCAGGCAGGGTCAGCCTACGTAATTTATGGCCAATTACCGTAGACTCTGCCATCTGTCGAATCTCGACAGGACCGTTCCCACCATGGTACCCGCGTTCTCCTTGGCTCCGAGAGGGACGCGCGGCAATCCCCTTTGAGGCGGTTCGGCTTCCGTTTCCCGCTGAGACCCATGACGCTTGACGAGTCGTCTTCTGTCCCAATCGCCACCACGTTGCGTCTCATCCCCATATGGAAAGAGCCAAATCGTGGCAGTGGCTGGCCGGATCGGCGGGTCGGGTTGGCCCATCCGGGGCACAGCCATGATAGTCCAGGGCGGACATGTATCGGGACCCTCTTGGCCAGTTCCGGGGATATTCCCTGGTGCCAGCCAATCCCCGGATCCCTGTCCCGCTGGCTTGACCTGATTGTGTCTTGTGTGGTAAAATACTCAAATGATAATGATAACTAAATATATGTATAACTTTTTAATAGTTGTTTAGCTTGTATTGGTTATCTCTGACAAAACCAATTGGATCTGTATGATCTATATTTGGATAGCTTAGGCAATCTTTTTAATCTTTAGTGCCAGACATAGACCGCCTTGACCAGGCCTGGGCCCAGTTTTGCCTGGCCCTGGCCCAGGGGGGCCCTCTCGCCCGGGGCGGCGTCTCCCTGGGCCCGGGCGTCCCTTGGGCGGGCCTGGTCATTTTGCCGGCCGTCGCCATGGCCATACGCCGTCTTCCTCTCAGACCCCGCAAGCGAGGGCCAGGCCGGTGCTTTCCTACCTAAATGGACCAGGGAGCGATCCCTTCAGCTACATATATGCCTCCAGGGGATGGCTGTCCGACTACGATCCGCCGAGGCCCTTTCCCTTCTGGATCAACCTGGAGCCGACCAACGCCTGCCAGCTGGACTGCCTCTTCTGCTCCCGCCAGCTGCCAGGGAGGCCGGTCGGCTTCCTGGACCTGGGCCTGGCCGCCGAGATCTACGGCGAGGTGGCCAGGCACCCCGGGACGGCGGTGAGGTTCACCGGCTGGGGGGAGCCCCTGCTCCACCCCCGGATCGAGAAGCTGGCCGCCCTGGCCAAGGAGCGCTCCATCCCCCTCAAGATCTACACCAACGGCCTGGAGCTGGGCCCGAGGCTGATGGACGCCTTCATCGAGATGGGCGTCGATGACCTCCAGTTTTCCATGCAGGGCCTCAACGAGAGGCAGTACCTCTTCAACCGCGTGGGCTCGGACTACGGGCGGGTCAGCGCCAACATAAGGATGGCCAGCCAACGGCGGGGCGGCCGGGGGAGGCCCTTCCTGAGCCTTCTCACATCCGTGCTGGAGCGGGAGCTGGAGGATGGCCGGCCGGGGGATTTCGTCGGGGAGTGGCTGGGGGTGGTGGACAAGGTGGCGGTGGACTTGACCAGCCTCAATTTCGTGTCCGACCTCCCAAGGGTCAGGCCCTATCTGCCGCTGCAGTCGCCCGGCCTGAGGCGGGGCCTGTGCGTGGACGTGTTTCTGGCCCTGGAGGTCAAGCACGACGGGGCCATCCAGTTCTGCGGCCAGGACTCCCGGGGCCTCCCTGAGCACACGGCCGGCCGCTTCCCGGAAACGGGCCTGGCCGAGGCCTGGCTGGGCGGCCGCATGGAGGGGCAGAGGGACATGGTCGGCAGGAGGCTGGGCCACGAGGGCTCGCCGGTCTGCTCCCGCTGTTTCCACAACACCGACAAGTACGACCTCTTCAAGGACCTGGCCGCCAGGGAGGGCCGGACCCCGTGACCGGCGGCGGGCGCCATGCCGAGGCCAAGGTCCTGGCGGCCACCCTCACCCTAATGGCCAGGGAGATGGGGAGGCTGGGGCCGCCGGAAAGCCTGTGGCTGCCGGAGCTTACGGCCTCCGCCGTGAGGGAGTCGGCCCAGGCCGTCGTCTCCGGGCAGGCCGCGGTGCTGTGGGTCGACGACAGCCATCCGGCCCAGGGCCTGGCCGTCTGCCGGACCCAGCCCCTGGAGACGGCCCTGATGGGCCAGGGGTCCCTGAGGCTGTCCGGGCCCTGGCTGGTGGAGCCCGAGCCAGGGGCCCGCTACCAGAGCTCCAGGATCCTGGCCCGGAAGGCCAAGGAGCTGGCCGGCAGGTCCGAGGGCCGCTTCCTGTCCATCAAGACCTGGCACGACCCGGCCATCCTGAGGGGCCTGATCGACGAGGGCTTCCAGCTGGCGGAGATAGGGGCCAGGCTCTCGGGGCCGCTCGGGGGGAGGGATCCGGGGGTGGACCTGGACAGGATGGCCGGGGTCTCCATCCGCAGGCCCAGGGGCTACGAGTTCGCCGGCTGGCTCGACGGGTTCGAGGAGCTCTTCTTCGACGGCCATCTCAGGCACGGGCCCTTCCTGGGGCCTGATTTCCAGAACCGGCTCTGGCGGGAGGTGGCCTCGACCGACATGAGGCGGGGCCAGCCGTTCCTCTTCCTGTGGCAGGACCGGCCCGAGAAGGCCATCGGCCTGGCCTGGGGCGGCCTCAACGGCGAGGCCGGCACCCTGGCGGCCATCCACGTCGCCGAGTCCCGCCGGGGACAGGGCCTGGGCGCGTTCCTGGCCCGGGCCCTCCTGAGGAGGATGGCGGAGATGGGGGCCCGGGAGCTGACCGCGGAGACGGCCTCCTGGAACCTCCCGGCCCTGAGGCTGTACGCCGGCCTGGGTCTCAGGCCGGTGGCCCCGCTCGTGGCCCTGCACCTGAAGATTTGACCTGGGGGAGGGTGACCATGGCCAAGGACAAGGACGCAAAAGGCGGGGCCCGGGCCCCCAGGGCGGGCCCGGGCCCCGCCGGGGCCGGGGGACCCCAGTGGATCCCGGTGCCGCCCCGGCCGGGGCCCCCGGCCCCGAGGAGGCGTCTGTCCCCGGGACCGACCCTGGCCCTGGCCCTGCGGGTCTTCTGCCAGATGTTCCCGCGCGTCTGGGGCCTGACCCTGCCGGTCCTGGTCCCGTCCGCCCTCGGCTACGTCCTCTTCTCGGTCCTGGAGGACGGGGGGTCGGTCCCGTGGGTGGTGGCCTACGTGGCCCTGATCCTGGCCGGCCCGGCCCTGCTCATGTGCCTCCAGGGCTCGGTGGCCTTCCATGTCCATGAGTCCCAGAGGGGGCCCAGCCCGCCCTTCCTGGCCTCCATGGCCAGGGGGCTGGAAAGGTTCGGCCCGGTCGTGGTCTTCTATGTCGCCCTGGTCCTGTTGGCCGGGCTCCTGTCCGGGCTGGCCATGGGCCTGCTCTTCGCCCTGCGCGACAGGGGGTTTTATCTGCCCGTCGCCGTCGTGGCCCCCCCCCTGGTCCTGGCCGGGCTGCTCCTGCTGGCGCCGGTCTCCTGCGTCCTGCCGGTCTGCGCGGTGGAGAGGCGATCGGCCCTGGCCTCGCTGGGGCGGGCCTCAGAGCTGGCCAGGGGCAACCGTTTCAGGATCGTGGCCGCCATGCTGCCGGTCCTCGCGGCCGACGCCGGCGCCGCCTACGCCGTCGGCCGCGCCATGAACGCCCTGGGCAATCCAGGCCTGGCCGCCGTCCTGCTCTCCTCCCTGGCCATGTCCCTGCCCCTCTGCCTTACCGCCGTGGCCATGGCCGCGGTCTACTGCCGGCTGAAGGTGGCCGAGGAGGGCAACGCCTTCGTCGAGGACTCGGCCGCCTTTGAGCGCCGCTGGTACCCGGGCTGAGGCCGCCAGGGGCCAGGTCCCGCCCTCCCGCCGATGGCCCGCTCCCGGCCAGGGCGGGTGCCAGGGCGGCCAATGGCCCCTTGGTCCCGGGAAGGGAACGGAGGGGCCATTGGCGGCGCCATCGGGCCTTGCCGGGGCAGGCCGGGGCCCCGAAACCCGCGGGTTTTGTCCCGGGGACGCCTCCCGTCCCGGCCCAACCCCCCGTGGCCGCGTCGTTTCTCGGGAAGCCGGGGCTGGCTGGCCGGGGCGGCGGAAGTCCCCTCGCGGCGGGCCTTTGGGGCCAGCCCTGGCGGCCAGGCTGCCCTGGCCGGGGACTTTCTGGGGCCAGGAGGTTTTGGTCGGCTCAGGGATAATAAGTAAAAAGAAAGACATAAATTATCCCCAAAACAACTATAAAAAATAATAAAAATACCAATATAATAATAAGGTAGGAATAATATAAAATAATCAATACGGAAAATAATAACGTGGAAAAAGGTATGAAACATAATGTAAATTCAACAAACACAATACTGACAAAACTATATCATTAAAAGTAAGTTTTTACTATATTTAAACCACCATTATTAAATTTAATTTGCTAAAAATTTTACAATATCTGTCTATAAAAATAAAAGTGCCCTGATCTGGCCACGATCAGGGCGTTTCCCTATAGGAGGAGGTGGTTTTTCAATAAACCATGTTTACTAGCGGAATCGACACCACGAGCATGGCTCGCCTATATAGTAGACGGTGGTTTTACCCACCGGTTGACAATAGTATAGCAAAAATATCAGACTTTTTTAAGCCTCTTTTTCGAAATGTCCGATTTATAAGGATATTTTGACCTTCCCTCCCGCCCACGGACGGGTGATTCCCGCGGGGCCGGGGACGTCGCCGCCCGGATCCGCCGGGCAGGGACCCGCCATGTCGGCGGGCCGGCCCCGGCGACATGGGCGCCCGGCGGGCGACGTCCTGGCCCGGGGAGCCGACGCCCCCGGGCCATGGGCAGGCCGATCCGGGGCAATTCAGATTTTCTTGGTGAAGGTTGGCGGTCTCCCGGGCAGGGACCCGCCATGTCGGCGGGCCGGCCCCGGCGGCCGGGGGCACACTGCCGGCGACGTCCGGGCCCGGGGAGCCGACGCCCCAGGGCCACGGGCAGGCCGATCCGGGGCGACTTCAAGATTCTTATGGGGAAAACAGGCCAGGGGCCCCGTCCTGGGCCCCTCGGGAAGGGGTATTCCCGGGGCGGCGGGGCCGGGCTTGGGCGGCCCTCAGGGCAGGCCGGCCAGGTAGTTGGCCAGTCCCTGGCAGATGCCGTCGGTCATGAGCTCCAGGTAGGCGTCCTGGTCCAGGAGGGCCGCCTCGCCCTTGTTGGTTATGAAGCCAATCTCCAGGAGCACGGCCGGGACGTCGACGTTGGCCAGGACCACGAAGGCGGCCTCCTTGAGCCCCAGGTCGCGGACCTTGTGTCTGGTCCGCAGGGAGCCCAGGGCCCCGGAGTGGAGGGCCTTGGCCAGGACCCGCGACTCGGCCACCTTGGTGTTGCGGGCGATTTTCTGCAGGATGTCCCCCATCTCGCTCATGGTCTTGCCGGCCGAGGCGTTCTCCCTGGCGGCCACGGCCATGGCCGTGGGGTCGCTGGCGAAGTTCAGGATGTAGCTCTCGAGGCCCTCGACCTTGTCCAGGTCGTTGGCGTTGACGTGGACGGAGATGAAGAGGTCGGCCTTCTTCTCCCTGGCCGTCCTGGTGCGCCTGTCGAGGGTCACGAAGATGTCCCTGTCCCTGGTCATGACCACGTCCAGGCCCAGGCGGGCCTTGATTTTCCGGGCCAGCATGCCCGAGGCCCTCAGGACGATGTCCTTTTCCTTGAGGCCGTTGCCGGCCGCCCCGCCGTCCTTGCCGCCGTGGCCGGCGTCGATGGCCACCGTCCTGATGCCCAGCCCCAGCTGCCGGGCCATGGAGTCGGCCGGCCCCTTGGCCGGGCTGGGCCTGGGCGGGCTCGGCGGCGCGGGGGGCTCCTCGGCCTCCATGGGCGGGAGGAGGCCGGCCTGGGCGGCCACCCGGATGACCATCCTGGGCGGGTTGTCCAGGAAGACCGGGGTGTAGGGGTAGGCGGCCGGCAGATCGGCCACCAGCCTCACCGTGTCGTCGGTCAGCTGGTTGACCTTGAGGGCCCTGACCAGGCCGGTCCGGGCCGAGGGGGCCCTGACGCCCCTCTGGGCCAGCCTGGACTCCTTGAAGTCGACGTAGACCCGGAAGAGGCCGCCCTCCCGGCTGGGCGGCAGGAGGTTGTAGAGGTAGGGGGTGACCCGGTCCAGGTAGGCGGTGATCTCGGAGTAGTCGCCCAGATCGTCCAGGAAGAGGGCGTGGACCTGGGCCCGGCCGTCGGCCCTGGGGGGCGGCGGCTGGGGGGCGGGCCTCTGCTTGGGCGGGGCGGGCTCGCTGGGGGCGGCCGGCCGCGGGGGGACGGGCATGGGCTTGGCCCCGCCAGGGGGCGAGGGGGCCGGGCCGGCCCGGGGCTGGCTGGCGGGGGGCGGGGCCTTCGGGGGTGGCTTCGGGGGGGCCGGCCTACCCGAGAGCCTGGCCATGAGCTCCCTGGCCTCCTGGACGGCCCCGGAGGCGTCCCGGTAGTTGAGCTCGACCTTCATCAGCTCGCGGTAGGCCTCCTCCGGCTGGTCCTGGGCCATCAGGGCCTGGCCCAGGACCAGGAGGGCCCCCGGGGCGTCGCCGCAGCCGGGGCAGTCCTTGACCGAGCGGCGGGCCAGCCGGCCGGCCCGCTGGGCGTCCGGGGCCTGGCCGAACTTGCGGAAGGATCTGAGGGCCAGGTCGGCGGCCAGGAAGCGGGCCCTCGAGGCCGGGCCGATCCGGGGCTGGGCCTCGGCCGCCTCCTCGAACTGCCTGATCAGGGAAAGCCACTCGGACCGCCGGGAGCTGGGGCCGTCCCTGAGGAACCTCTCCTTGGCCGAGAGGGCCCTGGCCAGCTCGCCGTCGGCCATGAGGCCGGGCGGCCGCAGGGCCAGGAGGGAGAGGAGGGCCGCCAGGAGGAGGGCCGCCGTGGCGGCCGGGCCGGGGGCTGTCCGCCGGGCGATCAAGAAAGGACCTCCCTGGCCCGGCTCTTGAGGTCCACCAGGAGGTTCAGGGCGGCGATGGGGGAGAGCTCCTCGGTCCTTATCTGGCTTATCTCCCGGGCCAGGGAGGACGGCCCGTCCTGGTCCAGGCCGGAGGCCGAGAAGAGGCTTTCCCTCTGGCCCCTGGCCTTGATGAGGTTGGGCGACTGGCGGCCAAGGTCCGAGAGGACCTCCCGGGCCCTCCTGACCACCTCCTGGGGCAGGCCGGCCAGGGCGGCCACGTCCAGGCCGTAGCTGCGGTTGACCCCGCCGGGGACGAGCTTGCGGAGGAAGACCACCGTCTGGCCCCACCTCTTGGCCGAGACGTTGTAGTTGCGGGCCAGATGCTTGTGGCGGGGGAGCTCGGTCAGCTCGTGGTAGTGGGTGGCGAAGAGCGTGGGCACCCCGCGGCCCCCCAGGTCGTGCAGGTGCTCGGCCACGGCCCAGGCTATGGCCAGGCCGTCGTAGGTCGAGGTGCCCCGGCCCACCTCGTCGAGGATGACCAGGCTCCGGTTGGTGGCCCTCCTGAGGATGTCGGCCGTCTCGCTCATCTCGACCATGAAGGTCGACTGGCCCCTGGCCAGGTCGTCGGAGGCCCCGACCCGGGTGAAGACCTGGTCCCTCACGGAGAGGACGGCCCTCTCGGCGGGCACGAAGGAGCCCATCTGGCCCAGGATGGCGATGAGGGCCGTCTGCCTTAGGATGGTCGACTTGCCGGCCATGTTGGGCCCGGTGATGATGAGCAGCCTCTCCTTGTGGGAGATGAGGACGTCGTTGGCCACGAAGGCCTCCCCGGCGGGGAGGAAGCGCTCCACCACCGGGTGGCGGCCGCCCCTTATGTCCAGGAGGTCGTCGCCCGTGTAGGAGGGCCGGACCCAGCCCCATTTCTCGGCGCAGGCGGCCAGCGAGCAGATGGCGTCGGCCTCGGCCAGGATGGCGGCCAGGGCCTTGAGGCCGGGGGCCTCGGCGGCGACGGCCGCCTTGAGGTTCTCGACGATCCGGGCCTCCAGCTCGGATCTCCTCTCGCCGGCGGAGAGAATCCTCTCCTCCCAGTCCTTGAGCTCCGCGGTCACGAAGCGCTCGCCCCCGGCGATGGTCTGCCTTCTCGTCCAGTCGCCGGGCACGTTGGCCAGGTTGGACCTGGTCACCTCCAGGTAGTAGCCGAAGACCTTGTTGAAGCCGATCTTGAGGTTCCCTATGCCCGTGCGGCGCCTCTCGGAGGCCTCGAGGGCGGCTATCTCCCGGCGGCCGCCGGTCTCCAGGTCGCGGAGGGCGTCCAGCCTGGGGCTCACGCCTTCCCGGACCAGGCCCGAGGAGGCCCCGGGCGGGATGTCGTCGGCCAGGGTCCCGGCTATCCTGTCCCGGAGGCGGCCCAGGGGATCGATTCTCCCGCCCAGGCCCGAGAGAAGCCCCGAGGGGCTGGCGAGGAGGAGCCCCCTTATCCCCGGGGCCAGCTCCAGCGTGGCCCTGATGGTGCCCAGATCCCTGACCGTGCCCCGGCCCAGGGCCAGCCGGCCCAGGGCCCGCTCCAGGTCGCCCCCGCCGGCCAGGGCCTCCTCGAGGTCCCGGCGGGACATGAGGTCGCCGGCCAGGGCGGCCACGGCCTCGTGGCGGGCCTCTATGGCCGCCCGGTCGACCAGGGGCCGGGCCAGCCAGTCCCTGATGAGCCTGGCCCCCATGGGCGTCCTGGTCAGGTCGATCTGGGCTATGAGGGTGGCCTTGGCGTTGCCGTCGCGGGCGGGCCTGAAGAGCTCGAGGTTGCGGGTGGCCGTCTCGTCTAGGACCATGAAGCCGATCTCCCAGGGGAGCCTGGGCGCGGCCAGGTGGGCCAGCCCGGCCCCCCCCGAGAGCCTCCTCAGGTAGGAGAGGGCCGCCCCCGCCGCCGCCAGCATGGCCGGCCAGCCGTCGAGGGCCCCGGCGGCGTCCCCGGGGCCAAGGGCGGCCAGGAGTTCCCTCTGGCCGGCGGCGGGGTCGAAATCGCCCATGGGCAGCCTGGAGACCAGCACGTCCAGGGAGTCGGCCAGCGAGGCCAGCCCGGGGGGGGCCTCCTCCCCGACGACCACCTCGGCCGGCCCGAGGCTCGCGACTGCGGCCCCCAGGGACGGCAGGTCCCCGAAGCGGCCGCAGACGAAGTCCCCGGTCGAGAGGTCGACGGCCGCCAGGGCGTACCCGCCGTCCCCGCCGCCAAGGGCGGCCAGGAAGCGGGCCAGGGCCGGGCTCTGGGCCTCGGCCGAGAGGACCGTGGCCGGGGTGACCACCCGGGAGAGCCGGCGCTGGGCCAGGCCGCCGCCTGGCCCGGTCCGGCCGACCTGGTCGCAGACGGCCACCTTGTGGCCCATGGCGACCAGGCGGTTTATGTAGCCCTCGCCCGCCGAGAGGGGCACCCCGCAGAGCGGCACGGGCCGGCCGCCCAGCTTCTGGCGGCTGGTGAGGGCCAGATCCAGGAGGGGGGCCACCAGTTCCGCGTCGTCGAAGAAGAGCTCGTAGAAGTCGCCCATCTGGAAGAAGAGGATGGAGTCCGGGGAGGCCTCCTTGGCCTCGAAATACTGCCGCAGGGCCGGGGTCAGGCCGGCCCTCTGGGCCCCGTCGGCCCCGAGCCTGAAGGAGGGGGCCTGGCCGTCCCCGCCGCTCAACTGAAATACCCCAGAAGCTTACGGAAGGTGGCCTGGAGGTGCTCGGGGACGACCCTGGTCTCGGCCAGGACGGTCATGTAGTTGGTGTCGCCGGCGTAGCGGGGGGTCACGTGCAGGTGCAGGTGGTCGGCGATGCCGGCCCCGGCCACCCGGCCCTGGTTGATGCCCATGTTGTAGCCGTCGGGCCCCTGGGCCCGGTCCAGGACCTCGGTCGCCCTGGCCGCCAGGTTGGCCATGGCCAGGCGCTCGGCCCCGCTGGCCTGGGCCAGGGTGGCCACGTGCCTCCTGGGGGCGACCATGAGGTGGCCGTTGTTGTACGGGTAGCGGTTCATGATGAGGAGCACCTCCTCGTCGGAGAACAGCACCAGCCTCCCGGGCAGCGGGCCCCTGTGCCCTTCCGGCAGGCAGAAGACGCAGCCGCCGGGCCGGGGGTCGTTACCGAGGATATAGTCCATGCGCCAAGGCGCCCAGAGCGTCCCGACCACAAAGCCCCTCCTTCGCGCCCTGGCCGCCGGGCTCGGCCAGGCCGGGCAAATCCATCCCCGCCCCCGCCAGAGGGCGATTTCTTCGCCGAGGGCGCCCCGGCCTTCCCCAAAGCCGCCATCCCGGCGTTGGACGGCCCAGGCGCGGGCGAGGGCCGGCCGCCCGCCGCCCCAAACCGGTTTTTGGGAAGACGTCGCGGCGCCCTATCGCGGCCCAGGCCGGTTGGGCGCGCTGCCCGGAAACGCGGTGCCCTCCTGTCCCGATTTCCCTGACACCTTACATGGGGCAATTATAATGGATCCGTCCTAAGATGACAAGCCGCCGTATTTGGGCTTTCGTCCCGGAACCGCTGTGGCAAAAATTCGTAACGGCTATGAATATAAGCTCAGGAATGCCGGCCATGCGCCAGAATAATGGCCTGCGGGCGGGCCTGGTGCGTCACCGTCGCCCGGGGCATATCACTTGGCTGGCGGGAAGGGCCTTGCCCCAGCGGGCTGGGACGCCGGGCCTGCTCCCGGCCAGCCGACATGTTGCCCGGGCCGGGCGACGATCCGGCAGGCCCTGGCCGCGACGGCCCGGCCAGCCGCGGGCCGGCCATCCGGCGGTCGCCTGGGCAGCCGAGGCCGGCGGACATGTCGGCGGTGGGCCAGGCCGCGAGGCCCCAGGCCCTGGGCGGCCACATCATCATAACCTTAAAGCGTTGACCATCACGGGCGAGGGCGAGACGGGAATCAGGGGGAAAGATAGCGGCCGGCCTGGCCCCTGATCCCTCAGGCAGTCGCGTCTTCCCGTCCGGGCCCACTCCCGGGAAGCCGGCCTTCCCCGGCGATCCTGCCGGCCAGACGGCCATGGACGGGTTCCGGGCCGGGAGACCAGGGCCCGGACGGGGGACGGGGGCCATGCGGGCAAATGCGGGGCCAGGCCCGGCGCCGTCCCACGAGGCGCCCCCGGGCCTGGCCGGCCCGACGGCCGCGGGCGCGGGGATCCGCCGATGGGCGCCAGGCCATGCCGGCGGGAGGCCCTGAGGAATGGCCGCGAGGCAGGGCGATGTCATCGGCGAGATGGGCAGATGGCCCCGAGACGCGCGACATTGGATAATTCATGGCTTGTAGGCTATAATGACGTGGATTTCGCACTTGAGGCCCCCGCGGGGGGCCACCCATGGCCGGCCCGGCGCGAGGGCGGGGCCAAAGAGGCATGCGGGTGGGTCCATGGCCCGGACTGGGCCCGGGACCCGTTTTATAGGCCTAATCCCATAGGCCCGGGCGGGAGCGCGCCCAGGGGCCCCGCTGGGCGCCCCGGGACGGGAGCGGCCGCCTGCCCGGGCAGGACCCGGAGGGGTTTTACATGATCTGGACCAAGAGCCTGGAGACGGGCGTGCCGAAGATAGACGAGCAGCACAAGGAGCTCTTCAAGCAGGTCGACAACCTTGTGGACAAGACCCAGACCGGCAGGGTGGAGAACACCCTCAACTTCCTCAAGGGCTACGTGGCCAAGCACTTCTCCGACGAGGAGATTCTCCAGCGGGTCAGTGCCTATCCCAAGGCCGATGGCCACAGGAAGCTCCACGACGATTTCAGCAAGACCTTCAGGGAGCTCTACGGCCAGTACCAGGCGGCCGCCAACAAGCAGCCGGTGGTCCTCTCGATCAACACGGCCGTGGTGGCCTGGCTCAGGGAGCACATCATGAAGCACGACAAGGAGTTCGCCGCCTATTACCTGGCCAAGCAGGCCGGCGTCAAGAAGTAGGCGGGCCGGGGAAGGCATGGAGCCGGAGGGACGCCCACCGGGGCCAGGTCCGGCCCGGGTCTCGGCCCCGCTTGACGGGACGGTCCTCAGGGGGCTCTCGTCCGGCCAGGAGGTTCTTGTCTCCGGGCGGCTGGTGGCCGCCAGGGACCAGGCCCACAAGAGGCTCGCGGATCTGGCCGCCCGGGGGGCCCCCTGGCCCTTCGACCCCCTGGGCCAGATCGTCTTCTACGTCGGGCCCTCGCCGGCCCCGCCGGGCCAGGTGATCGGGGCGGCCGGGCCGACCACGTCCGGCCGCATGGACGCCCTGACCCTCCCCCTCCTGGAGAGGGGCGTGAAGGCCTTCCTGGGGAAGGGCCGCCGCTCGCCGGAGGTCCTCGCGGCCCTCCTGGCCAGCGGGGCCGTGTACCTGGCCGCCGTCGGCGGGGCCGGGGCCTTTTACGGGAGCCTGGTCGCGAGGGCCGAGGTGCTGGCCTGGCCGGAGCTCGGCCCGGAGGCGCTGATGCTCCTTGAGGTGAGGGACTTCCCGGCCACCGTGGTCTTCGACCTGGAGGGGCGCGACCAATACCTGAGCGGGCCCCTGGCCTGGGCCGAGCCCTGGGCCCCGGGCGGGTCCGGGGGGGCGGATCCCCGCGCGGGGGAGGCGGAGGGGAGATGAGGACCCAGAACGGCCTCACGAGGAAGCAGGCCCAGGTCATCTCGGAGCTGGAAAAGCTGGCCCGCAGGGCCGGCCTCAGGGTCTCGGCCGGCAAGCTCGTCTTCGCCGGCCTCAGGCTCAAGCAGGGGGGCTGCCTCCTGAGGCGGGAACCCTGGCTGGTGCTTGACCGCCTGCAGCCCTTCGAGGAGCAGCTGGACGTCCTGCGCCGGGCCCTGGACGGGGCCGCCCTGGCGCCGGGCGTCCTGGAGGGCCTGTCGGACGAGGCCCGGGCCGTCCTGGCCGGGTCAGGCTGACCCGGCGCGCCGCCCCCGGGGGCCCTGGACCCGCGGCCGCCCGGAAATTGCCAAACGCCGGGCCGTTTGGTATCATGGTGGCCGTGACCGCCCGCCTGGACCTGGGCTCGCCAGGGCATGGGGACCGGGCCCCGGGGATCGCCCGATCCCTCACGGGGCCGGGGAGGACGCCCCGTCTCGGCGGTCCCGGCCCGCCATCTGGGCGGGACCGATTCCCAGGGGGAGGGACCCATGTCGCGCTTCAAAGACGGCTGGAGGGCGGCCGGCCTGATGCTGCACTTCTCCTCGCTGCCCGGGCCCTACGGGATAGGCGACCTGGGCCCCGCGGCCCATTCCTTCCTTGACTTCCTCAAGAGGGCCGGCGTCCACTTCTGGCAGGTCCTGCCGGTCAACCCGACCGCCCCGGCCCTGGGCAATTCCCCCTACTCGGCCTTCTCGGCCTTCGCCGGGAACGAGCTTCTGGTCAGCCCCGCGCTCATGGTCGAGGAGGGCTGGATCTCCAAGGCCGAGGCCGACCTCGCCCGCCAGCCGCCGGCCGCCCAGATCGACTTCCCCAGGACCATCAGGCTCAAGTCCGACCTCCTGGACCGGGCCTTCGCCCGGGTCGGCTTCGGCCTTCTGGACCGGGAGGACTTCTCCAGGTTCTCCTGGGACAACGCCATGTGGCTCAACGACTACGCCTTCTTCATGACGGCCAAGGCCGACCTGGGCGGGGGGCCCTGGACCGGCTGGCCCGATGGCCTCAAGTATCGGGACGACCACCAGCTGGGCGTCCACGGCCGGAGGCTCTCGGAGGCCATCCTGAGGGTCAAGTTCGGGCAGTTCCTGTTCTTCTCCCAGCTCAGGCGCCTCAGGGAGGGGGCCGCCCGCCGGGGCGTCATGCTCATGGGCGACACCGCCTTCTACGTCAACCACGACTCCAGCGACGTCTGGGCCAACCGCCACCTCTTCAGGCTCAGGCCGGACGGCCTGCCGGACAAGGTGGCCGGGGTCCCGCCCGACTACTTCTCCGAGACCGGGCAGCTCTGGGGCAACCCGGTCTTCAACTGGGCGGACAACAGGGCCAACGGCTACGGCTGGTGGCTGAGCCGCCTCCGCCACAACCTGGCCATGTTCGACTGGGTCAGGCTGGACCACTTCCGGGCCTTCAGGGCCTACTGGTCGGTCGACGCCGGGGCCGCGACGGCCGCCTCCGGGGCCTGGGAGGCCGGGCCGGGGGAATCGCTCTTCGAGTCGGCCGGGGGGGCCCTGAACCTGGTGGCCGAGGACCTGGGCGTCATCACCCCCGACGTGACCGAGCTCCGCCGGGGGTTCGACCTGCCCGGCATGCGGGTCCTCCATTTCGGCTTTGGCCCCGACCAGCCCCTCTCGACCCACTGCCCCTTCCGGATCGAGCCCGACAACCTGGTCTACACGGCCACGCACGACAACAACACCACGAGGGGCTGGTACGAGCACGACCTGGACTACGCCGGCCGCCAGAGGCTCTCCGATCTGGCCGGCCACGAGGTGACCGCCCGGAACGCGGCCTGGACCCTGGTGCGGCTGGCCTTCCTCTCGCCCGGGGCCATATGCGTGGCCACGGTGCCCGATCTCCTGGACCTGGGGCAGGAGGCCCGCCTGAACACCCCGGGGACGGCCAGCGGCAACTGGGGCTGGCGTCTAGACTCGATGGACCCCCTGTCCCCGGGCCTGGCCGGCCGCCTGGCCGAGCTGGGGGCCCTGGCCGGCCGGGACAACCTGAGCCATCCCAACGTCCTGAGCGTCTAGGCCCGCCGCGGGCCAGGCTCGGCCACCCAGAAAGACAGCGAGGCGCCCTCCAGCCGGGCCCAAGGGGAAACGACAGATGATGACCTTCGCGCAACTCGACAAACGCCTGCGGGTCCTCCTGGAGGATCTGGACGGGGATTTCTGGCCCGCCCTCCTGGAGGAGCTGGACCCGCCCAGGAGCTACCCGAGATCGGAGGCGGTCCACGATCTGTGCTTCAGGGACGCCAAGGCCCTGGCCGGCTACGTCCCGGATCTGAGGGCCATCATGCGCCGGACCCCGGCCAAGGGGCTCTCGGGCGAGGACCTGGCCGCCCTCGGCTCCATAAGGGGCCTATTGAACTTCTCGGCCCGCCTGCCGGTCCTGATCCTTTCCCACCCCGACTACCTCGGGAACGCGAACCTCATAGACGTCTACAACGGCTACCGCCAGACCCTCAGGGAGGTGGACGAGTACCTGGCCCTGGCGGCCGCCGGGGAGGGCTGACGCCCCGGCGGGACGCCGGCGTGCCGGCTGGGCGGGGGGCAGGACGGGGGGACCTGGGCGGCGGCGTCCCCGGCCCCTGGGATTCACTCGGTTTTGGGCGGGGGAGGATGCCGACATGACGTACCGCGGACAGGCCCATGGCGGCCCGGCCAGCTTCTGGGAGATCTTCTGGCACTCCTGGCGGGTCCTCTGGGAGAGGCCCGGGCCCTTCCTGACCGCCCTTCTCGCCCTGAGCCTGATCTCCAAGACGTTCGCCCTGGCCGGCAACGGCCTCATGGGCCCCTTCTCCGAGGTCGTGGGCCTGTCCATGGCGGGCCGGTTCGACCTGGAGGCCCTGGGCGCCGAGGTCGGGAGGCTGGCCGAGATCCACGGCTACCGGCCCCTGGTGGCCGGCCTGGCCGTCCCCTGGCTCCTGGGGCCCTTCACCAACCTGGCCCTGGCCAGCCTGGCCCTGAACCTCTGGGACGGCTACCAGGCGGGGACCAGGGACCTGGGCTTCGCGGCCAGGAGATACCCGGCCGCCCTCCTCGTCACGGTCGTCACCTCCCTGATGGGCTTGGCCGTGGCGGCCATGGTGGCCCTGGCCTGTTCCCCCATGGCCCTCCTCCACTCCATGGGCCGCGGCCAGGGCCACTCGCTGCCCGTCTACCTGGCCCTGTCCTCGGCCGGCCTGCTGGTGGGGCTGCTGCTCTTCGTGAGGGTCGTCTGGCCGTTCCTGAGAAGGTACGTCTTCCTCCAGTTCCTGACCTTCTTCGGTATGGTCGAGGGCCAGGAGGGCCCCCTGCTCGGGAGGATGGCCCTCGCGTTCTCCGGCCTCAAGGCCTTCCCCAGGCACCTCAACCAGGCCGTCTTCATCATGCTGGCCCAGTTCCTCGTCTTCACCCTGGCCCTGTCCATAGTCCAGGTGGTCCTCTCCTTGGCCCGGATGCCGGACGTCGCCAGCGGCCTGGTGGTCCAGTTCATGTCCTTCATAGTGATCTCCTGGTTCATCGTGGCCCTGGCCGGCTTTTTCCGCCTCTGCCTGGCCCCCGCCGGCCAGGGCCCGGACCATGACGGGGAGCCCCTGCCCTAGCGGCGGGCGCCCGGCCCGGGGGGAGGCTCGGAGATGGGCATTCTGGTGGCCTCTGACATACACGGGGCGGTGGCCGCGGCCGAGGCCCTGGCCGGCCTGGCGGCCGAGAGAAGGCCCTCCCTGGTGCTCCTCCTGGGCGATCTCCTCTACCATGGCCCCAGGAATGCGCTCCCCGGGACCTACGACGCCCCGGAGGCGGCCAGGATCCTCTCCTCCATCGCCGTCCCGGTCGCCTCGGTCAGGGGCAACTGCGACGCCGAGGTCGACCAGCTGCTCCTGCACTGGACCTTCGCCGAGAACAGCTACCTGGACCTGGGCGGCGTCCCCTTCATGGCCCTCCACGGGCACCAGCTGCCCTGGCTGGGCGGCCAGCTCAGGCTCCCCCCCGGCCTGGGGGTCATACACGGCCACACCCACGTGCCCCTGGCCGGGACCAGGGACGACGGGACCCGGGTCTGGAACCCCGGCAGCCTGGGCATCCCCAAGGGCGGCTTCCCGGCCAGCTACGGCTGGATTGGGGACGGCCTCTTCAGGGTCCTGGGCCTGGACGGGGGGACCATCATGGAGGACCCGCTCCCCGTGGTGCCGGCGGCCCGGTGACTGGCCGCCGCGGGGGCCAGTCCGCGGCCGGCCTGTCGCCCCCAGGGGCGGGCCCGGCTTCCGGGGCGGCCAGGGGCCAGTCCGGTCCCCGTCCGCCGGGACGCGAAAAGCCCCTCCCTGGCGGGAAGGGCTTTTCCTTGTGGGCCTCCGTCGGGCCATGGCGGGGGCAGATGGCGGGGCGGGCGGCGGCGTGGTCCCCTACTTGACCAGCCTCAGGTCAGGCCGGCTCACGGCGAAGCCGCCGGCGGGGCCCTTGCTGGCGAGGTCCTCCATGTAGTCCTTGATCTTGCTGTTGAACTGGGCGTTCTTTATGCGGCAGCCGTTGATTATGAAGTAGATGATGACCGCCTCCTCCCACTCGGGGCTGGGATCGAAGCGATCCATGCGCTTGCGGTACTTGGGGATGAGGGAGATGAGGGTGTCCTCGTCCAAGGCCAGCAGGCGCCTGGCCATCTTGCGCAGGGTTTCTTCGACCATGGCTACCGTCCAGTGCCGGCCGGCGAGGCAGGCTTTGCCGCCCAGGCGGGCGTCCCCCAGGCCGGGAGGGTGCTTTCGGGGTTGCCGGCCCCGGCCGGGGCGGCGGGAAAGGGCCGGCGACGGCTGTCCCGGGGGAGGGGCAGCCTGGGCCGCTTCTGCCGTTTCCGATCTTGGGCCTGATTCTATCCCCTTTGCCCGGTGCCTGTCAACAGCCCCGTCCCCGCCGCAGAAATTCTAAATGTTAGCGGCAGCAAACAAAGTATGGCCAAGCCCGAGAAAAACCTGCGTCCAAGCCCGACTTCGAGATGAAATTGTTATGTTTGAACCCAGGAAGGTTGGCGTGATACAGGATGGACGATGTGGATTCCGATGTCTTCACAAAAAAGGGGTGAAATTTAGGCGTCATCAAGCATAAATATGACCTATTTATCCTTGATGCCCATGTAAAAACCCCTGGAGAGCCTGAAAACGACCTGGTTTAAGATTTATTATCAAGGCTTTATTTTGGCAGATCTCAACAAAGCAGGCTTTTTACCAGAAATTCTAAATGTAAGAAGCAGCAAAAAGAGTATGCCCAAGCCCGACTTCGAGAGGAAAATTGTTATGTTTGAACCCAGGAAGGTTGGTGTGATACAAGATGGACGATGTGGATTCCGATGTCTTCACGAGAAAGGGGTGAAATTTGGGCGTAAAAAACCTTAAGTATAAATATAGCTTATTTATGCTAAAATGGTCGATATTTTAGGAATGAAAAAGCCTTTCCATAAAAAGTGGTTTTTTAGTGGCTAACTATGACTTTAATAAGAGTTGTTGCCTCTGATGGAATGCGTTGACTGTAGGGATAAATGTAAATGAATAAAATTTTATGAATCAGAATTTTCCTCTGTATGGCCTATAATCATGAAGAAAAATTTTTTCTCATCATCTTGAGGAAAAAGTAACCTATATATTCTTTCAAGCTCTGCGATTAATTCTTCTCGTTTTCCATCTCTATCGTCATTTTGATCGGTTTGATCGGTTTGATCGTTTGGAGGCCCACGTATAGTGATTATATAAGAAAAAAGTTTATCAAAATTATCTAAAAATAGTTCAAATTGTTTATAATCGTCTATTACAAAATTAGATATAATGTGCAATAATTCAATAAGTGCCTCATCCGTAGAAGTAAATTTAGATATAAAACTTCTAAAAAAATAACTAAACAAAAGATAAATTACAAAAATATTATATACAAGTAACTCAAAAAATGACTACCAAACCAAAACAGACCTTTTCCACCGATACGCCTACAACTGGCTCAAAGAAAGCCACAAGGCAATCCCAATCAGACAAAGTCAATGCTGAAGTGATGCCTGAATCACAGGAACAGGAAACTGAATTGGCCGCTGAGTCAGAGCAAGAACAGGTGGTGGTAGACGCTGACTCCAACCAGCTTGCGTCGGGAATGGACCAGATCCAATCCATCGGGTTCTTTGGACCATGAGATAGTGGCATTTTCCCAGAACGTCCATCGGTCCGATTTGACGATCATGGAAAAGGCCGTGCATCTGGATAAACTCCTGACTAAGATCAAGTCTGAAAATCCAGATGCCCAGCAAAATGAGCTGGTGCCTAAAGTCGGTTTGTCCAAGGGTTACATTTCGGAGTTGATCAAAATCATCAAGCTTGATAACGACATCAAAAACGAGGCCCTGCTGTCAAGCTCATGGACTCGATCAAAGCTGCTGCAACTGGCTGGCATTGTAAAACCAGACGTGAGGATAAGTAAATTTGAGGAATTCACGTCATTGCTTGGCAGGAGAAATGAAAAGCTTAGTGAGTTGGTAATGAAATCCAAGGAAGCTGACTCTGAAGCCACTATCCCAGACAAAAAGCAAATTATTACCAATGAAGAATTCCATCTGCGAAGAATCAAGCATTTTAAAACTCACGCAGATACTTTTAGCAAAAAACTTGAGAAACTTGAGAAAAACAGACTGGAGGTCTCCGATATGGAAAAGCTCAAACCTGATTTGATTCAAGTACTAGGCCTTGTTAATAAGATTCTTTTAGCTTATAATTCTAAATAGTATAAGGTGATGGCTTTTTTTCATCATACTTCTCTAAAATTTCAATTTGAGTTGTAGAATTTTATGACTCGTTTTTTGCCATTGCGCTGCATAATGTACGACTGAACTATTTTGTTAAGAATGATGGAGAAATTACGAATGATATATTCTATATCTGATATCAAAAAAATTGTCAACCCAGTTGCCAAAAATTATGGTGTTGAAAAAATGTGGGTCTTCGGTTCATATGCTCGTGGGGAAGCTACCTCTGAAAGTGATATTGACTTTAGAGTAGACGGAGGTGACATTAAAGGCTATTTCACATTAGGGGGACTTTATTGCGATCTTGAAGAAGCTTTTGGAAAAAAAATAGATTTATTGACTACTGGCTCTCTGGAAGATGATTTTCTAGAGTATATAGCTAAAGATGAGGTGATAATATATGAGAGATAATAGAGATATTAATATTTTAGCTCGTATAATGTTCCATTGCGAAGAAATTTACTATATTGTTAATCGTTTAGGAGATTCCATCGAAGTTCTACAATCAGATCGCTTATATAAACCTGCTGTATCCATGCATATAGTACAAATTGGGGAACTATCAGCTCATCTTACTGATGAATTCAAATTAAATTTTTCAGAAATCCCCTGGAAACAAATTAAAGCCATGAGAAATTTCGCTGCCCATAACTATGCTAAATTAGATCTTAAATATTTATGGTCTACAATAAAAAATGATGTACCTAATTTGCATAATTTTTGTAAAAAAACAATCGAAATGTATGATAACGATGAACAATCTATAATTCGCCAAACAGCACCAAGCCTCAAGCCCAGATAAAAGATTACCGCCAGGGCCTGTCTTTGCTCTGGAGTCAACGATAGCAGAATTGACAGGACCAGAAACACAACTAATTTTAAGATTCTTTTGTGATTTCACTCTTACACAGTAACGTCAAAAGATTCAGTCTATGATTATTTATATTTAACGTCCTAATAAAAAAGTCGCATTGGATATGAACATCAAAGTTTTGTCGGAGGATTAAAATGAAATTTTATAATTTTTCTGAGGCCAAACAAAATTTTTCTACGGTTTTAAATACAGCGTTAAGTGATGAAGTAATAAATATAGGAAATGATGGAAGTAAATTCAAATTAATTTCGATTGACTCAGCAAAAGAAGGACAGAAATCACCGCTAGAAGATATTGAAGGAGTGAATAACCACCAGCTAAAGCTGGTGGCTTCAACGATGGCGACTAAAGTCGCCTTTGAGCGGCTAAAGCCGCTCCGAAGAACGACATCAACTACCACCGGCTAAAGCCGGTGGTCTGAAAGACAAGATGTCTTGCAGCATATGTCGGCGGCTTAAGCCGCACAATCTTTATCTCTTTTTGAATCTTCAAAGTCATGTTACATATTTTGAAAACGATATCTCAGTGATAATCAAATTATAATTTTACCGTAACAGCATCTACAAGAAATATTTAAAACTATTTGACATATTTACTATATCATAGTAAGAAACAATATCATTTAATTTATATTATATCAATCTACAATACAAATATGTGTAACCAAGCTAAATTGTTCCTCAATGAGTCTATGGATATTTGCCAACATAGTCAAGAAGAAACGCTAAAGCTACCATCTAAAGCTGGTGGTTTTAATCCACCAAAAAAGAGACAATAAAAACAAATATAACGATGATAGAAATATTAGAGACTATAAAACAAAGAAATTATAATATATAATAAACTCTAATAATTAAATTTCGTTATTATTTCTTATTAAATAATATGTAAATATAATAGATTAACGATACATCACAAAAAAATCAAACGCCTTATTCCCTTAGAATTTCTGTCCCCGCTGGTGCCATGTGGCCGGCGGCCCCCCTGGCCCACTGGGGGCCCTCCCGCCGGCCAGGTGCCCACGGTCCCCATCCGGGGGACATCCCCCCATGGACATCCCGGCGGCCGGAGCTGGCAGCCTCCCCCGGCGGTTCCCCCCTTCCCGGGGCCGAGCCGGGTCGGCCAGGGTCGATGGGGGCGGCCGTCCGGGCGGCCGGCCATGGCCCCCGTCGGCCGGGGGACGGGAATCGCCGGGGCGGCACGGGCTGGGGATCGGCGGTGGCTCCCGGGGCGTCGGTCTTCCGCCCGGGGGAAAGAACAGGGCACCGGGGTCGCTTCGGCAAGGCGGCCACCTCGCCGCCAAATTGATGAATGGCTACGTTAAATATAACTATTTTTTAAAATATATATATTTTAATAAAAATAAATTTTAAAAACAGTCATTATGTATTGCATTATTTGTCTTTAACAGCATCGAGAGTCGTGTGGCCCACGACATGGACCCTGCCCGGCGGAAAGCGACGTCGGCGCCCTGTCGCAGCAGAACGGGGCCAGAGGGGGCATTGCCCGCCATGTTGAGGACTGCGGGGGCATTGGGAAACCGCGGAAAGGACGGCCGGGGGCTCCAGGGCGCCCTGGCCCGCCGGCCTCCCGGCCCTTGCGGGGGCCCGGGAGCCCCGGGGGGCCGACAAATAGGCGGTGATTTTCCCGCCGCCCTTGTGGTAAGCTTGGCCTGGCGGGGATATCCGGCCCTCCCGGGCGACCGGCCGGGGGAGGCCGGGGCGGCCCCTTTCCCCGCCAGCCTGGCCAGGGGGGAAGACCCAAACCGACTCATCTAGGAGGACGACATGGCGCCAAAGGAAAAGGCCCGGGGGACGGAGGCCTTGCTGACCCTGGACTTCAACAATCTGACCGACGACGCCCTGGGCGAGGGCCGGGGGATAGGCGCCGGGGAGCTCTCGTCGCTGGAGGGGGCCCTGGCCTCGGCGGCCAGGGACTTCAACGCCAGGAGGAAAAAGGGCCTGCTGCCCTTCGCCGACCTCCCCTACGACCCTGACCTGCCCAAGGCCTGCCGCCGGCTGGCCAGCTCGGCCAGGAGGAAGTACGACGACGTGGTCGTCCTGGGCATCGGGGGGAGCGCCCTGGGGGCCAACGCCGTCCTCGCGGCCCTGCGGCCCCTGAACCACAACACCCTCCCCGCGGCCAGGAGGGGCTGGCCCAGGCTCTTCGTCGCCGACAACATCGACCCCGAGGGCTTCGCGGCCATCATGGACGGGCTGGACCTGTCCAGGACCCTCTTCAACGTCATCTCCAAGAGCGGGACCACGGCCGAGACCATGTCCCAGTTCATGATCGTCCACGAGCTCCTGGGGAAGGCCCTGGGCCCCAAGGCCGCCGGGGACCATATCCTCATCACCACCGATCCCGAGAAGGGCGTCCTGAGGCGCCTGGTCCGGGAACGGGGCTTCCAGTCCCTCCCGATCCCCCCCGGGGTGGGCGGGCGCTTCTCCGTCCTCACGGCCGTGGGCCTGGCCCCCCTGGCCCTGGCCGGGGTCAACATCGAGGAGCTCCTGGCCGGGGCCCGCCTGGCCCAGGACGACTTCGCGGCCGCCCCGCTGTCCAACAAGGCCCTCCTGTTCGCCGGCCTCAACTTCCACATGGCCACGAGGAGGAACCGCCCCGGCCTGGTCATGATGCCCTACGCCGACGGCCTGGCCCGGGTGGCCGACTGGTTCGGCCAGCTCTGGAACGAGTCCCTGGGGAAGGCCCTCCATCTCGACGGCAGCCCCGCCGGGACCGGCCAGACGGCCATAAAGGCCGTGGGGGTCACCGACCAGCACTCCCAGCTGCAGCTCTACATGGAGGGCCCCCAGGACAAGACGGTCTGCTTCCTGGGGGTCGAGGGGTTCAGGAAGCGGGTCCCCATCCCCAGGGCCTTCGGGGACCAGGCCGAGCTGGCCTACCTGGGCGGCGGGGAGCTGGGGGGGCTCCTGAACTTCGAGCGCCTGGGCACGGCCATGGCCCTGGCCGAGAGCGGGCGGCCCAACCTGTCCCTCCTGTGCCCCAGGATCTCCTCGGCCGGCCTGGGCTACCTCATGCAGACCCTGATGGTGGCCACCGTGGTCTCGGGGACCCTCTACCAGGTCGATCCCCTGGACCAGCCGGGGGTGGAGCTGGGCAAGAGGTTCACCTATGGCCTCATGGGCCGCCAGGGCTTCGGGGACATGGCCGAGCGCTACCGTGGCGGCCTCAGGGCCGACGGGAGGTACATCGTCCGGTGACCTGCCCGGCCGGACCAGCGCCGGGTCCCCCCAGGGACGCCATCGGCGGAGACGACCCGGCCTCGGCCGCCCCCGCCCCTGTCCAGGCGGGGGACGGCCGCTTCCGGGACCATTTCCGGGACCCCATGGCCCCGTGGCCGCCGGGCGGGGAGGGCGAGGGGTCCTGCCGAATCGGGGGGACGGGGGGGGACGGCCAGGGGGGGGCCGCCCCCGGGGACACCGGGAAAGGGCCGGGCCCGGCCGACCCCGACCCCGACCCCGACGAGGATTTCGCCGACGGCCCGGGACAGGGCTCCCCCGGGCGGGAAAAGATGGGCGCCAAGCCCTTCCAGCTGGCCAAGTACTTCTCCTCCATAGGGGTCATCGTCATCTTCTTCACCTGCCTGGTCCTGGCGGCCATGATGAGCGACAGGGCCGAGAGGATCATCTACGATCGGGTGGTCGAGGACACGGTGATGATCATGGACAACGTGAACTTCCAGATGTTCACCAACTTCCTGCTCCCCATCTACAAGGAGCGGGGCGAGGCCAAGCTGAGCCAGCCCGAGCCCTACCGGTACCTCCACTCGGTCATCCAGAACGCCATCCACGGCTTCGACATCAGCAAGGTGGCCCTCTACGACGCCAAGGTCGGCATGATGGTCTACTCCTCAGAGTCCACCGTCCCGGTGGTGACCTACCGGGTCGCCGGCACAGGGCAGCCGGAGGCCGTCGGGCGGCTGGCCGAGCCCATGGGCCTCTACAGCGAGGCCATCAGGATCTTCATGGCCAAGGGGACCGGCGGCGCCGGGGGCCAGGCCCCGAGCTTCCAGCAGCCCCCGGGATCGCCCGGCCGGGCGGCCTACATCGACTACCTCAAGGAGCGCACGGTCATAGTCAGGCAGGAGGGGGGCTACCTGTTCGGCAAGTTCTTCCCCCGGGGCCAGTTCACCATCAGGTGCCTGAAGGCCATGGAGGACTACTACACGCACAACATCTCCGGGGTCCTGGAGCTCAACAGGGATCTCACGGCCGAGTACCGGCAGATCGCCTCCATGCACTTCACGGCCGTGGTAGTGGCGGTGGCCTCGAGCCTTTTCCTGAGCGTCATCCTCTGGATGGTCGTGGCCCGGGGCGAATCGATAATCAACCAGAAGAGCGCCGAGAAGGCGGCCCTGGACGAGCGCCTGCACCAGGCCGAGAGGCTGGCCAACCTGGGCCGGATGGTCGGGACGGTCAGCCACGAGATCCGCAACCCCCTGGGCATCATCAGGTCCTCGGCCGACTTCCTGGCCTCCCGGCTCAAGGACAGCCCCGGCCAGGCGCGCCTGGCCGCGGCCATCGTCGACGAGTCCGGGCGGCTGTGGCGCATCCTCACCGACTTCCTGGACTTCGCCCGGCCCATGCGGCCGGTCCTGTCGCCCGTGGTGGTCGAGGACATCCTCGAGGAGATCCTGGTCCTCCTCGAGGCCGACATGTCCCGGGCCGGGGTGGAGCTGCTGTCCAGGATGCAGCCGGACCCGGGGCCCATCCTGGCCGACCGGGACCAGCTCCACCGGGCCTTCATGAACCTTCTGGTCAACGCCATCCAGGCCATGCCCGAGGGCGGCCTCCTGACCGTCGGGACCGGCGTGCTGATGGCCGGCGAGCCCCAGGGCCGGCTGATCGTCACCATCCGGGACACCGGCCCGGGGCTGTCGGCCGAGGCCTCCAGCCAGCTCTTCAAGCCCTTCCGCACCACCAAGACCAAGGGCACGGGCCTGGGCCTGGTCCTGGTGAGGAACGTGGTGGAGAGCCACCTGGGCCGCCTGGACCTGGAGAACGTCAGCGGCGGGCCCGACGAGCACGGCCTGCTGGTGTCCATCAGCCTCCCCCTGCGGCCGGCCGGCCCCGAGGGGGCCGAGGCCGGCCTGGACGGGCCCCCGGCCGGTGACGGCGGCTTCGCGGCGGGGAGCCCGGGCGGGGGCCCCGGGGACCCACCCGGGCCTGATGGCTGGGAGGGCCTATGAGCGAGACAATCCTGCTGGTCGACGACGAGGACAACTACCGGCTGGTCATGGGGCAGCTCCTGGAGGCCCAGGGCTACCACGTGGTCGAGGCCGGGAGCGGCCGGGAGGCCCTGGAGATCTTCCTGGAGGGCCCCGGGATGGACCTGGTCATGACCGACATCACCATGCCCGACGGCGACGGCCTGGAGCTCCTGGCCAGGATAAAGGAGGAGAGGGCCGAGGTGCCGGTGGTCATGCTGACGGCCCGCAACGAGGTCAAGGTGGCGGTCGAGGCCATGAGGATGGGGGCCTTCGACTACCTGGCCAAGCCCTTCGAGAACGACGATCTGCTGAGGTGCGCCGCCAAGGCCCTGGAGTTGTCGCGCCTGTCCAGGGCGAACAAGGAGCTCAGGGCCGAGCTCAGCCGCCGCCACAGCTTCAGCAGCCTGGTGGGCAAGTCCAAGCCCATGGCCGAGCTCTACCAGCTCCTGGAGAAGGTGGCCCCGACCAAGGCCAACGTCCTCATCACCGGGGAGAGCGGCACCGGCAAGGAGGTGGTGGCCAGGGCCATCCACCACAACAGCCCCCGCGCCGGGAAGCCCTTCGTGGCCGTCAACTGCTCGGCCCTCTCGGAGTCCCTCCTGGTCAGCGAGCTCTTCGGCTACGAGAAGGGGGCCTACACCGGGGCCGGGGCCGGCCGGGCCGGCCGCTTCGAGCTGGCCAACCTCGGGACGCTCTTCCTGGACGAGATCGGTGAGATGGGCCCCTCGACCCAGGTGACCCTCCTGAGGGTCCTCCAGGAGAGGACCCTGGAGAGGGTCGGCGGGGGCGGCAAGCTCATCGAGCTCGACGTGAGGCTCGTGACGGCCACCAACCGTGACCTCAAGGCCGAGGTGGAGGCCAGGCGCTTCCGGGAGGACCTCTTCTTCCGCCTGAACGTGGTCCACGTCAAGCTCCCGCCCCTCAGGGAGAGGCTTGACGATCTGCCCCTCCTGGCCGAGCACTTCCTGGAGAAGTTTGGCCGGGAGAGGGCCTCCCGGCCCAGCCTCCACCCGGAGGCCATGAGGCTCCTCTACTCCTACGCCTGGCCCGGGAACGTCCGGGAGCTGGAGAACGTCATCGAGCGGGGCCTGGTCCTGGCCTCGGGCGACGAGATCCTGCCCTCGGATCTGCCCGAGGAGCTCCAGCGGCCGGCCAGGGCCCCGGCCGGCCCCCCGTCGTCCGCCCACCCCTGGCCTGGCCCGCCGGGGCCAGGACCCCAGCCGCCCGCCACCCAGGCCCCGCCCGCCCCGGCCGGGGACGGTCCTGGCCTGGGCTTCATCCCCCGTGCCCTTGACCTCCTCCCGGGCGGGACCGGCCTGGCCGAGGCCGTCTCGGCCATGGAGGAGGCCATGATCCGCAAGGCCCTGGGCCTGGGGGACGGGGTGCAGAGCCGGGCGGCCGACCTCCTGGGCCTGAGGCGCAACGTGTTCAAGTACAAGTGGGACAAGTACGCCGAGCTCCCGCCCACGGCCCTCTCGGAGGCCCTGTCGGCCGTGGCCCCGGCCGGGGGCGATCTGGTCTCCATCCTGGCCGCCTTCGAGGAGGAGCTTCTCCGGAGGGCCCTGGTCCAGGCCAAGGGGGCCCAGAACCGGGCGGCCGACCTCCTGGGCCTCAAGCGCAACGTCATGCCCTACAAGCTCAAGAAGTATCCCAGCCTGGCCGCCTTCCTCTAAGGGCCGCCGGGCCCGCTCCCGGGCCGGGGGCTCCCCCCTGGCCCGGGCGACAGACGCGTGGACACATGGTCCCGACTGGAGGGCGACAGACGATGCGGGAATGCATGGACGTGGACAAGGTGGTTGCCAGGCTCAAGCGGATAGAGGGCCAGATCCGCGGCCTCATGGGCATGGTCGAGAAGGACATCCCCTGCGAGGACATCCTGGTCCAGATCAGCGCGGCCAAGTCGGCCCTGCACAAGACCGGCCAGGTCATCCTGGAGGGCCACCTGAGCCACTGCGTGTTGACCGGGATAGCCAACGGCGACTCCCAGGAGACCATCAAGAAGCTGGCCAAGGCCATCGAGCAGTTTTCCAGGATGACCTGAGGGGATCGTCCCGGCCCCCCG
>JAISEK010000059.1 GCA_031264145.1 Deltaproteobacteria bacterium | reverse complement strand
ATAAGGACAACCCGCCCGTCGCCCAGGAGGGTCAGGCCGTTGAAGTACGGGAGGCGCCGGAAGGTCTCCAGCTCGAACTCCTTGATCACTATCTTCTGCTGGCCCAGGATCTCGTCGGCCTTGATGGACTGGCGGGAATCGATCTTGCCCCTGAGGATGATGAAGATGCAGTTGTCCTTTATGCCGCCCTGTGACACGGCCCCGGTTTCGTCCTCGAAGGGCCCATGGTCGGGATACTCGGCGTCGCCCAGCCCCAGGAGGCCCTTCAGGTCGATGACCGAGATGACCATGTCCCGGTGCCGGAACACGGCCCCCTCCTTGTGGTGGTGGACCGAGTCGCTGGGGACGGTCACGATCTCGTTTACGAACTCCAGGGGCAGGCAGAAGGTCGAGCCCCCCACCCTCAGCATGATGGCCTCCTTGGTCAGGAGGGTGTTGGTGATGGGGAGCCTCAGGCCGACCGACAGGCCATGGCCGGGCCGGTTGTCGATGATGACCTCGCCATTCCACTTCTTGAGGTTGGTCATGACCACGTCCATGCCCACCCCGCGGCCGGAGAGGTCGGTGGCCTGGTCCTTGGTCGAGAGGCCCGAGTTGAAGATGAGCATGGCCACGTCCTTGTCGGGAGTGGCCGGGGCCTGGTCCTCGGACAGGATGCCCCTCTCGACGGCCTTGGCCCTGATCCTGTCCAGGTCCAGCCCCCGGCCGTCGTCGGCCACCTCGATGAAGATGGAGGCCTCCTCCGGGGTGACGGAGATGTTGACCGTCCCGCGGCGGGGCTTGCCGGCGGCCAGGCGGTCGTCGGGGCCCTCCAGCCCGTGGTCGACAGCGTTCCGGACGATGTGGACCATGGCCTGCTCCACATCGTCCAGGAGGCTCTTGTCGATGGGCACCCTCTCGCCGGTGATGACCATCTCGGCCTCCTTGCCGATCTTATGGGAGATGTCCCGGACCAGGCGGGGGAACTTTTTGAGGATGTTGTTCATCTCGACCTGGCGGACTTCCATGATCGAGCGCTGGAGGTTCACGATGTCAGTGGATATGGTCCTGGAGACGGTGGAGAAGTCCCTCAGGAGGCCGGTGTCGATGCCGGCCTGCCGGAAGGAGAACTGGAGGTGGTTGAGGATCTCGCTCTTGGTGAGGAGCTTGCCGACCGATTCCAGGAACAGGTCGATCTTGGCCTCGTCCACCCTTATGGTCTTGACCTGGGGCTCCTTGGAGGCGGCCTGGCTCTTGGCCGGCCCCGAGGCCTTGACCGCCGGGCCCTCCACCTCGACGTGGAACTTTTCCTTGAGCTCCCCGAGCATGGCCGAGAAGAACTCGACGATCATCTGGTCCATGTCCAGGTGGCGCTCGGAGAAGAGGGACAGACCGTCCCCCAGCTCGGCGATGAGGCCCATGGCGTCCTCGGTGGCCACCTCGGCCAGGCTGTTGTAGAGCCGGTTGGCCGCATCCAGGAAGGCCTGGCCGTCCTCCGGGGAGGCCTTGCCGTCCTTGAACCTGGCCAAGAGCTCCTCCATGGCCCTCACGTCGTCGGTCAGGTCGGCCCCGTTGTAGTTGAAGCGGATCTGGTTGGAGCCCTCCTCCTCCAGGGTCACCAGGGCCAGGCCGTTGTTCAGCTCCTGGATGTCCTTCTTGAGGTGCTCGATCTCCATCTCCTCCATGGCCGGCAGCATGGCCTCCAGATCCTCCACCAGCTTGCGTGCCGAGTCGACCAGCTGGCTGTCGCGGCGGTTGATCTTGTCGATCTGGTTCTGGATCTCGCCCACGAAGGCCACGTGGTCCGCGGTCATGGTCGTGTAGGTGATGTCGTCCTCGAGCTTGGCGATGATGTCCCTGAAAATGTCGTTGCCCTTGAAGAGGAGATCGATGATCTTGGGATGCTTGGTGAGGATGGAGTTGTTCTTGTCGATCATCGACATCAGGTCCTCAAGGCGGTGGGCGATGTTGGCGATGTTGTCGACGTTGAACATCTTGGAGGAGCCCTTCAGCGAGTGCATGTGCCTGAACAGGGAGAAGATCGTCTCGCTGGAGGCGGGGTCCTGCTCGATGGCCACCAGCTCGTTGTCGAGGGTGCCTATGGTCTCCCGGACCTCATCCTTGTACTGCTCGAAAAGTTCGGCCAGGTTTTCGTCACTTACGCTCATTTAATCCCTCCGCGGCCATGGGCCTGGCCGCCTCGCCGATTGGGTGCCCTCCGGCGGAAGACCAGCCGGAAAGGGCCCTTGGGAATTGGCGGCTCTAGCCAAGGGACAGGGCCTTCCTGACCGCGGCCATGACCTTCTCCTCGTCGTAGGGCTTGATGATGTACTGCCTGGCTCCCATCTTCAAACAATGCATGACGGTCCTGGCGTCTGAGACCGATGAGGCCATTATGACGCAGCTCTCGGGATACTTGCCCATCAGGGTCTCGAGAACCTCGGTCCCCCTGATCTTGGGCATGACTATGTCCAGGGTGGTCAGATCCGGCTTGTGGAGCTCGAAAAGCGACAGGGCCTCCTCGCCATCGCAGGCCTGGCCCACCACGCGAAAGCCCTCGCTCTCGAACATCTTGAACAACATCTGCCGCATGACCGGGGAGTCATCGACGATCAGCACGGTTTGACCGGAACCCAGAGGCATGATGCCACCTCGCAAAATGGCCCGCCCGCGGCCTGGGCCAGCGGGGCCGATATGGAGCCGTCCAAGGCCCACGGGTAGGGCAATCCGGCTCCCCGCCCCTGGGGGCCCTTTCTGGCCGCCCAGGAGGACCGGCCGCGGGCAGGGCCCAGGTCGCCGGTTTTTCGCCCTCGGGGGCCGTCGCCGCCCAGCCGGGGGCGCGCGACCCCCCGTTAGCACTGGGAGCCAGGCAAAAAAATATGCCCGCGGCCTGGACCTCCGAGGTCCCGGCCCTTCCCGCCGCAAGGCCCGCCCATAGGAGACAGCCCAAGGCCGACCCCCGCCCGGGGGCCGGAATGAACGTAGGGGCGCCCGGCCCCCGCGCGTCGTCCCGGATCCGCATAACCCGGAATATCTAAGGAAAAGTATAGCACTGGAGCCCCTATTAGTCCAGGAGCGCAGGCCGGGGCGCACCTCGCCCCGCGGTCCCGGCATTTAAAGGGCCAATAAAAATATTCTTTATTTATCAATATTATCTTTATACTTTATATTAACAACCTATATATCAAGTCTTATTGGACAATAGTTGCCGCCACCATCGGGATCCTCACTTGAAACAGGGCCCGGTTTGGGGGATAATACCCGGTGAAGTTTCCAAACACCTGGCCGCCAGCCCGGTCGGCCCCTGGACCACAGGCCTGGCCGCGGGCCTATCCCTGGCCCGCCGGCCCGGCCCAGCCTGGAGTTCCCATGCCTCTGGAAGGACGATTCACCCCCCCCGGCGACAAATCAATCAGCCACCGCCTGATCCTCATGTCCTTGTTGGCCGGGGAGGAGATGCTGGCCTCAGGCCTCTCCGACTGCGATGACGTCAGATCCAGCCTGGCCATCTTCCGGGCCCTGGGCGGCCGGGCCGAGCCCGAGGCCGGGGGCCTGAGGCTGACCGGCCTGGGCGGCCGGTGGGAGCCGCCGGAGGGCCTGGAGCTCCAGTGCAACAACAGCGGCACGTCCATCCGCCTCCTGATGGGCCTTTTGGCCGGCCGCCCCGGCAGCTACCTTCTGGACGGCGACCTCCAGCTGCGCCGCCGGCCCATGGAGCGGGTGGCGGAGCCCCTGAGGCTGATGGGAGCCAAAATCGGGACCGCCGGCGGCAAGCCCCCGGTCTCCATCGAGGGGCAGCCGCTCCGGGGCATCGAGCACAGGCTCTCCGAGGCCAGCGCCCAGCTGAAGAGCGCCATCCTCCTTGCCGGCCTCCAGGCCGAGGGAACCACGACGGTCATCGAGCCGGCCCACTCCAGGGACCACACCGAGCGCCTGATAGACTATTTCGGCGGCCACATCGAGATCGACAGCCTGACCATCAGCGTCAGCCGCTCGGAGCTTTCCCTCCCCAGACGGTTCGCCGTCCCGGCCGACCCCTCCTCGGCCGCCTTCTTCCTGGTCGCGGCCTCCATCATCCCCAAGAGCCGGGTCACGGCCCAGAACCTTCTCCTGTCCAAGGGCCGCTCTGGCTTCCTCCGGGTCCTGGACCGCATGGGGGCCAAGGTGAGCCTCACCATGCTGGGCGACACCCCCGAGCCGACCGGGGACGTGACCGTCCAGCACGACGGCCCGCTCTCGGCCACCGAGATCGCGGCCGAGGAGGTCCCCAGCCTCATCGACGAGATTCCCATCCTGGCCCTGGCCGCCACCCAGGCCAGGGGGCGGACGGTCTTCCACAAGGTCGACGAGCTTAAGGTCAAGGAGACCGATCGCCTGATGGCCATCCGCCACCAGCTCGGGGCCCTGGGGGCCAGGGTCAACGCCGAGGGCGACGATCTGGTCATCGAGGGCCCGACCTCCTTCATCATCCCCGAGAGCCTCGACTCCGGCTCCGACCACAGGCTGGCCATGACCCTGGCCATCGCCCTCCGGGCCGCCGGGGCCTCGGTGCCCATCAGCGGCCAGGGGTCCATAAGCGTCTCCTACCCCTCCTTCGGGGAGGACCTGGCCTCGCTCTGGAAGGGCTAGTACCTTGCTTTTCTTGAAATGTCTGCTCAAGTTGTCCCAATTTTTCTTTAGTCTGCCGTGCCTCGATCAGGTCAGCCTTATCTAACTTCACCAGATAAATAAAGAAAAACACAGAGCCATGCGGCTGTCGCAGTCAAACTAAGAGCGGGACGTTTTTGGAGCGTATTTCACGGCTTCAGGGTTATGCCAGCCACTGGCATCATGAGCAGAGTAGTTGTTTTTGGATAACGCTTGATTTTTTTTTTGCTAGTTAGACCATAGTTTTACCCAACTGTTGCTGCTCATCTGGCGTCTCAAAAACAGCAACGAGGTGAGTTCGTGTACAAAATATTCGATCATTTTAATATCGTAATTGGCTTGCACATAGCCGCTATTGGGTACTTAAATCTGGTCAAAAAATATGATTACGGTACAATTTATAGCATCGCTACAAATGCGGTTACTTTACTTAATAAAATATGATAATATTTTTTAATACTTATAAAAATAATTAATAAAGTACTTTTTTTCTTAAAATAACAAAAAGCCAGCTAATCTTGATTTAATCTTTTTGAAACTCAAAAAAATAATATCTAGAATTTATGATTAATACTATTTCTAACTATTTTTTTAGATTAATATGCTTGACTGTTTTTCTCTCGTGTCTTATACTTAAAAATCATGACG
>JAISEK010000123.1 GCA_031264145.1 Deltaproteobacteria bacterium | reverse complement strand
GATTCGGCATGTTCTTTTCGCTTCGGATTTGCTCCTCTGGCCCCCGATTAGTCTTTTCCGACACCAAGGGTCTGGTTTGCTCCTTGAACACTCTTAATCTCTGCCTTCCTACCCCCCTTCCCTGGGACGGTTTATGCTGTCCGTCCGTAGGCCTCGCGGTTCGCGGTACTATGGGGGCTCTGTCGACCAACGACACCTCTTTCACCTCGTTGGGCTATCCCTGCTTATCTCGCATCAATTTCCGGGCATGCGGTCTCCAATCACTTGACGTCCCCGAAGGCCGACTTGTCAATCGCATCCCATCGCCCCGTCAGCCGTACGACGCGGAATGCGTGCCCCTTTCGGGGACAATCGCGAGCAGCCGTCATACGGCCAGGCTTCGTCATAGTGGTGCGGACTCGCCGAGAACACCCTGCCGAATCGAGTCCCGTCATCCTACAGCCTGCTCTTTCGCCTCAGGTTGCTCCCCGTCCCACATTGCTGTGACGCGGTTACCACTGTTGGCTACAGGGGTTGCGATTCCCCCTGGCAAGGACTTTACTAATGGCGCACCCTCACAGGCGCACGCTACCAGCTAAAGCTGGTGGCTTTAATCCACCAAAAAAAAGACAATACAAGTCGACCAACTAAAAATGATAGCGCCGTAGAACCCCCGAAAAAAGCTGGCCATGGTGTCAGCCGTTCAGGCTCTTAGATCCATGCGCTACATAAAGGGTGATGTGTTTTCTCCTGCCCTGGTCACTAGTGCGCCTGGCACATTCGCAAATCTGGTCGTCAAAGAACTGAACTTGATGTTCCTGGAGTTGTATATCTATAGTGTGAAAATTCGCCGAGAGACACGTATAACCGTTCGATTTTACAATTATGAAAAACATACTTCACTTGACAAAAAATAATTTTTTTTCTACACTAGCCCATCAAGCTTCTCGGATCGCCTTCCCGGCTATTGTCCATGGAACCGCCTCGCCAGGGTCCAGCGTTGGTCCAGGCCCGCTGGCCGGCCAGAACCAGGCACCTGGTCTTGGCCCCAAAATTGCCGCCTTATTTGCCACATAAATAGGTTGCAATTTTCTATTTTGGCGGCTTATTCATAATTAAAAGAATCTGGAGTCAGAAAATGAAGATCAAAGAGATCATTTTTTCTCCTTTGTTCATGACCTTTAAGGAACCATATCACTGGTACGGCCGGATCGACTACGGGGCCACGGTGATCCTGATCACGGTGGTGACCGACCAGGGCCTGGTCGGCCACGGCGAGTCGACCTCCTCCTTTCCGGCGGAGGGGAGCCTGGGTCTGCTGGGCAATGTCGTCCAGCCTCTAATCGGCCAGTCCGTCTTCGACATCGACCGGCACGTCTTCCGTTCCCGCCACCTGGGTCTCATCAACGACACCATCAGGATGCCCAACCTCCTCCTGACCGGGCTCGAGATGGCCCTGTGGGACATCGTCGGCCAGGCCGCCGGGCAGCCCCTTTACCGGCTGTGGGGAGGGGCGGCCAGGGATTTCGTCGATTACTTTGGCTTCGTCCAGGGCGACACGGCCGAGGAACTCTCGGACTCGGCCAAAAAACTCGCCGAGGGTGGCTTCAGGGTCATTTACTTTAAGGTCGGCCGGGGGGAGAAAAGCGATCCCCTGAACGTCCGCGCAGTGCGGGAGGCCATCGGCCCCGACCTCAAGCTCCGGCTGGACGCCAACGAGAGCTGGGACGTCTTCACGGCCAAAAACATGATCAAACGGCTCGCCGAGCACGACATCGAGTTCGTCGAGCAGCCCGTCAGCTGCCGGTCGCTCTCGGCCCTCAGGGAGGTCAAGGAGTCCAGCCCCATCCCCATCGCCGTGGACCAAGGGGGCTACAGCCTGGAGGAGATCTTCGAGATCTGCGCCCAGAAGGCGGCCGACGTCCTGGTCCTCTCGCCCCACGAGACCGGCGGGGCCCTGAATTTCAAGAAGGCCGCCGCCATAGGCGAGGCGGCCAAGATACCGGTCTGTCTCCATGGGCAGTTCACCACCGGCCTGACCGATCTCTTCCACCACCACCTGGGGCTGACGCTGCCAAACCTGACGGACGGCAACCAGATCATGAACCAGCTCTACGCCGAGGACCTGCTGGAGGTGCCTGGCCTGGAACTGTCCGAGGGCCGGTTGGGCCTTCCCGGGGGGGCCGGCATCGGGGCAAGGCTTGACGGTGACGTCATCGCCAGGTCCCAGGAAAACTACGTCAAATGGACAGGGGGGCGCAAAAAGAACGTTGATTTTATATATAAATATAAGTAAAATATATTTTTATATAATATTTAAAAGAATTATGCTATATCAAACTCTAAAATATCCACCTATAAACAGATTCATTTGATAAACCTCTTTCGTCAATCATCTCCTGGCCGACAACGGCGCCAAGATCCTCATGGCCATGCTCGCCTCCGGGGCCGTCTCCGGTCCCGCCTGGTTCTGCATGGTTCGGGACGTCAGTGCCGAGCCTCTTTGAAACCCTGCCCCGGCCCGCCCTGATGAAGGCGGCGATGATCCTGGCCCTCATGATTTACCCCGCGCCAACACGGCCAACGCCGTGACCCCGGCAGTCTCCAAGATGCCCCACATCCCCGCCCGGCCTACCGGGACGAGGATCCCACGGGTCGTCCTGGTGGGGCCATCGCCCTGTGGTCCATCCTAAACCCAGGCCTCGGCTGGGCCAGGGGCACGAAGCCCCTGATGGGCTTCCCAGCCCGCCATCCCCGAGCTGCTGGCCCATGCACGGCTCCATGAGGCTGTTCACCAGCGGCAGGCACCTGGAGGCCTGCCAAGACGCCGCCGGGCGGGAAGGCGGGACAGGGCGCGACCGGGGAACGCCGCGCCCGACACGTCCTGTTGCCCAGGCGGCCACTGGACGCCCATGTTTCAGGACATGGCGCCCCGGGGCACGACAAAATGGACTCAACGTGGCCATGTCCGTCCGGGGCGAGACGGCACCGTGACGACGCAAGGCCACAGCCTGGCCCCCAGGGCGGGCAGCGGATGAGGCTTTCTGGCGACCGGGGCCCCAGGGCCCTGGGGGCCCGGCTGCCGGGGCAGGGGCGACGATAGGGCCATCCCCAGCCAGGCCGCGGAAAGGCACTGGCCCCCCAAGACCGGGACGGCGCGGGCCGCCGGCCATAGGCGGACGCGTGCCACCTTGGGCCCAGCGTCGACCAGCCTTGGCAGCGGGACCGGCCGCTTCAGGGATTTTTCCGTTGACGACATCCAGTCCAGGCGCGATATTGTCAACTCGCCCGGCAGCATGGGATTTCTTCAGAGCGTTGACGCCCCCCGCCGCGACAACGATCCCAAGGCCCTGAGCATCGTCCCCTTCTGCCATACGACGCTCAATTGCGGAAAGATCGCCCTATTTTGCGCCAATGGCGCCTGGAGCCAGCGGCGCCGCGCCAATATGGCATCGGCCTTCGCCGGGGGCGGCCTCAGGGCCTGGGGAAACCTTCCTTCTTCGGCTACCGCTGGCCCATCCCCCGGAAAGCAATGGAGGCACCTTGCCTCGGCCAGCGACGGGATCCCGTCCGTCCACGCGCCTTGGGCGTGATGGCGCGGAACCCCCGGGGATGCACGTCCCCCACGGCCGCCCGTCTTCGGGATGGCCGGCCGCTCCAGAGCAAATCGCCCCGGCGGGCGGGTGCCAGGAATGTCCGCGGAAACCATGTCCCCGGCTCCGCGGGACCGGATACAGGATGGGCCCGGCAAGATAGTAAACTCACGGGGGGCACGGCCCTGAGGTCCGCGAAGATCAGTCCGGGCCCACATGCCAGTTTGGAGGTCATAGAATGTCCAACGCCGATTTCATCCATGGGAAAAGTCTCGATCTCCTGGCCAAGGTCGGCATGAGGGTCATGCACCCTGAGATGCTGGGGACGCTGAAACGGAAGGGTTTCTCCGTCGACGGGGATCTGGTGCGCTTCCAGCCCGGACCCTTGATGGAGCTGGTAGGCCTGGCCCCGGGCGGCTTCGTCATGAGGGCCAGGAACGGCAAGCACGATCTACCCCTGAACGGGACCGAGGTCAACTACTTCCCAGGCTACGGCTGCTCGTCGATCACCGACATGAACGGGGAGCAGAGGGACGCCACCGCCGAGGACTACAAGACCTTCCTGAGGCTCATAGAGGCCTCGCCGCTGTTCAAGATCAACGGCGGAATCGTCTGCCAGCCCCAGGATCTGCCGCCTCGGAGCATCTGGGCCTCCATGACCTACATGACGCTCACCCACTCGGAGAAGGTCATTTTCGGCATGCCGGGCGAGAGGAGGCTGATCGAGGAGACCATGAGGATGTCGGCCATGGCCAACGGCGGCGACGAGGAATTCAGGAAGGCCCCCAGGGTCATGACCCTGATCAGCACGCTGTCCCCGCTACAAATAGATAAGCCCAACATCGACTCCTGCCTGGTGGCCGCCTCGCTCAACCAGCCCCTGATGGTCTCGCCAGGGCCGATGGCCGGGGCCACGGGCCCCATAAACCTCGAGGCCAACATAGTCATGGGGAACGCCGAGATCCTGGCCACCATAGCCATCTGCCAGCTCATCAAGCCCGGCACCCCGGTCATGTACGGCCTCATGGCCACCACGGCCGACATGATGACGGGCGGCATTTCCATCGGCAGCCCCGGCTATGCCCTGCAGGCCAAATACTGCAAGGAGATGGCCGACCACTACGGCCTCCCCTGCCGCTGCGGGGGATCGGTCAACGACGCGAAGGAACTGAGCCTCCAAAGCAGCTACGAGAGCTTTCTGCCAATCCTCACCGCCAGCCAGAGCAAGGTCGATCTGATCGTCCATTCCAACGGCATCCTAAACTCCTTCGGCTCCATGAGCTTCGAGAAGTTCATCGTCGATCTCGAGATCATCTCCATGGTCTCCTATTTCCTGCGGGACCTGGACTTCAACGACCAGACGGTCGACCTGGATCTTCTCGGGAGGATAGGCCCAGGCGGTCTCTTCCTCAACTCCTCCGACACGCTCAGGAAGTGCCGCTCGGTGCCCTGGAAGCCGATGGTCAGCCACCGTGGGCCTTTGCCGAAGGGCCGCAGGCTCAGCGAGCAGCTCCTGGGTAATATTGGCCGGGCCAAGGAGGCCATCCTGGCGGACTATGTAATTCCCGCCCTCGACCGGGACGCCAAGAGTGGCCTTGACCGCTTCATGCTCGACCTGGGCTTCGATCAGAGGACCCTCGACCAAATCGGGCCAGGGAGCCAGGCCTGAGGGAGTTGGCCATAAACTCATCGTCGGCCGCAGGGGCCTGACCCTGAACCACTCGGTTACCGGCCAGTGGCATGCCGCCTTGGGATGGGCGAGGCGCCATTCTTCCGGACGACTCCCGCCTAGGTCTGCCCGGCCAACGTGGGCCTCGACCTCGACTCCGCGATCCCCCCAGCCCAGGGAGAGGTCGGACCCCGGCAATTACCTGTAGTTCCCGGAAAATTTTCTACCAACTTAACCTTGTGACGTTCATAATAATCTCATTAAAGCTTAAACAACTGTGATATTTTTGAAAAATCTCTTGCTTTTTCCCCCCTACCATTCTATAATTGTTGATAGATTAATCTACCAACAACAGGGGGCCGCCATGAATATCACCTACGACAAGAAGAGCAGCGGACTTTATGCGAAGCTTTGCCGCCACGCCAAACGCCAGGGAAACAAGATACTGAAGACTTATGAAAACCTTGGCAAAGTAATCGACAAGGAAAAGGGCATCTACCAAAATAAGGAACGAGGCGTCTTTACATACGACTTGGAGAATGACGTCTACGGGAAACCTGAAACCGAGTTCCAATTGCCAACTGCGCCGACGCGGGAAAAACTGATCCTTGATTTCGGCGACATATATCTCCTCGACAACTATTTGCGGCAAGAAGGCCTCACCGCCGCGCTTGACGCGATTGGCTACCGTGACCCTGACACGCTGTACGCCATGTTGGGGTATTACATACTGTGCACCACGGCGATGTGCCATGCGGGAGGTTGGTGGGAGGGCAGCTACGCCAGGATCATGTATCCCAAGGCAAACCTGGCCAGCCAGAGGATCAGCGATTTCCTGGCGGATATAGGGGAAGAAAGAAGCTTGCGCCGCTTCTTCTCGGAATACATACCCTATCTGGGCAAGCAAGTCTCGAAAGGCACGAACATCCTCATAGACAGCACCGGGTTGCCGAACTGTATCCGTTTTCCCCTGACCGCCGTCAGCAACCATAACGGGGAAATAAGCAATGAAGTACGTCTAATCCATGTCATCCAGCAAGAGACGGGGCTGCCGATTTATTTCCGGTACTGCCCCGGCAATGTCATCGACGTGTCGACGCTCATCCGCACGATTTTGGAGTTGAAGGAGATCGGGGTCAACACG
>JAISEK010000103.1 GCA_031264145.1 Deltaproteobacteria bacterium | reverse complement strand
GTAAGGCTGGACGAGCCGCGGGCGGCCCTGCTGCTGGGCCGCCTCGCCCATCTCCTGGACGCCTTCCCCGGCGAGCTGGCAAAGGCGGTCACGGCCTCGATCAACGCCGTCGCCGGCCGGACCAGGAACAGGGCCATAAAGATCCTGGCGGCCCGCTACGCGGCCGAGCCTGGCAGCTTCCGGGACAAGATCGGCGTGGCCAGGGCCAGGGGCGACGGCGGGGCGGCCACGGTCTATGGCCATGGCCGGGGCATATCGCTTTCCAAGTGGCCAAACAGGCCGGTGCCGGTGGTCAAGGACTCCGGGCGGGTCTACATGGGCGTGGCCGTCCAGGTGCTCAGGGCCGGCGGCCACAAGACGGTGAAAGGCGGCTTCCTCGCCAGGGGGCGCAACGGCGGCTCCCTCATCTACCGGCGCAAGGGCGGCCCGCGGCTCCCGGTGGAGGCCCTTTACGGGCCCTCCATAGTCGGTTGGTTCAAGGATCCCGAAAATCTGAAGGAACTTTCCGATTTCGCCGGCGAGCAGCTGGGGCCGGTCGTCCGGGCCGTGGCCATGCGGCGGCTCAGGAAGCTTGGGCTGGCGATCTGATGGCGAACGGGTTTCTTGATGAGGATCTGAGGTCGATTCTCGGCGACCAGGTTTTCGGCGAGGCCTTCACGTTCGATCCGGGGGGGCCGGCCGAGACCCATGGGCGCGGGATTTTCGGCGCGGCGGTCGGGGAACGCCCCGCCGGCCCGCTCAAGGCCCAGGGCGTGACGGTGGAATGCTCGCTCATGGTGGCCGAGAGCGTCCTCCCGAGACGGCCGCTCAAGGAGGACCTGTTCCAGGTGAGGTCCAAGGCGTGGAGGGCGTCCAGGATTTTCCCGGACGGGCAGGGAATGGTTACGGTCATGCTTTTTGAGGTGCGGACATGAGGCCTTATATCACCACGATCCGCCTGGCCATCCGGGACATGCTGCTCGGTGATGATTGTCTGAGTAAAATGTTTGACGGGCGTATACAGGTCAACCGTTCGGAGTCGTGGGGCGAGGTCGAGCTTCCCGTCGCCGGGGTCTACCTTGAAAAGGTGGTGCCCATAGAGGGCGACTATAGCCCGCCCAGGGACGAGCGGCGGGCGACCTTCACGTTCGAGGCCGTTTTCCTTGGAAGGAAGGACACGGATCTTGAGGAAAAGATGGACCTGGCCGACGAACAGGCCAAAAACCGCCTGGTCTTTGGCCGCTATGAGTCCATTGAAGGCCTTGACGCCCAAATCGTCAAGGCCGGCGGCCCGGCGGGGCTGATTATCGACATCCGTTGGATCGAGAGCGCGATCGATTACCTTCCGGAGGCCTCCGACATGATAGGGGCCCTGGCGACCACGTTCGAGATCGACTATACCCAGCCCTGGCAAGAAGCGGTCCTTGAGGATTTCAGGGAAGCAGGGACCGCCTGGCGGGCCAAGGGCCCGGATGGCGTCATGGTGGACGCCGAAAACATCGCGGAGGTGGAATGATGGGCATGTTCAGGCTGAGGCCGGCCGGCGGTCTAAGGATCAAGGATCCGGCGCATGGGGACCATTTGCCGCCCGAGGGGCGGGAAGTCAATGACTCGCCTTACTGGAGGCGTCTGTTGAGAAACAAAAATGTCATCGTCATGGGCCCGCCGGAAAAAAGGATGGACCTTCCTTCTGGCCAGGATGGCCAGGACCAGGCCGAGCTTCTACCGTCGGCTGAAATGCCTGGATCCGAAGGGCTACCGGCGGCTGAGGCGGGCGATGGCCCGGTACTTCCGGCTGAGGAAGAGGCTACGGACGCGTCTTTAGGGTCGGCCAGCGGCCAGGACGTGTCTTTACCGTCGGCCAAGGACCAGGACGAATCTTTACCGTCGGCAGGCGGTGGCCAGGACGAATCTTTGCCGTCGGCCAAGAAAGGCCGGCCGGCAAGGAAGAAAAACCAGCAGGACTAATGGAGGGGCGACATGGCATCGGGAATTGACGGCATTCCATCCGATATAAGGCTTCCTTTCACCTGGACCGCGTTCGATCCGAGCCAGGCCGACCGCGGGGCGTCGTCCATGGCCTTCAACGTCCTTCTGGCCGGCCAGATGCTCCCGGCCGGCGAGGCGGCCCCGCTGGTCCCCAAGCGGATCACGACCGAGGCCCAGGCGATCAGGTTCTTCGGGGAGGGCAGCCAGCTGGCCCAGATGGTGGCGGCCTTCCTCAAGGCCAACAACATGACCAGGCTGACGGCCATAGGGATCCACGACTACGCCCAGGGGACGGCGGCCATTGGCTCCGTGGAGTTCTCCGGGGCCGTGACGGTGGCGACGCCGGTATGCCTCTACATAGGCGGGGAACGGGTACGGGCCGGGACATCCCTCGGACAGACGGCGGCCGCCGTGGCCGCCGGCCTGATCCAGGCGGTGAACGCCAATCCGGGGCTGGCCGTGTCGGCCGCCGTGGATCCCGAGGCCGCCGGCAAGGTCATATTGACGGCCAGGCACAAGGGCGAACTGGGGAACGATATAGATCTAAGGCTCGGGTACGGGGACGAGGATTTCCCGGACGGGCTCCAGGCCGAGATCGTGCCCATGTCCGGGGGGGCGGGCAACCCGGACGCGGCCGAGGTGGTCGCCTCCATGGGCGGCGAGCGTTACCACGTGATCGCCCTGCCCTGGCACGACACGGCCAGCCTGGACGCCTTCAGGGACGAGCTGGACAGCCGCTGGGGTCCGCTCAGACAGATAGACGGGCAGGCCGTCCTGGTCAAGACCGGCACCTTCGCCGAGGTCTGCACGTTCGCCCATGCCAGGAACGACAGGCATCTGACGGTCATCCCCTCCGAGGGCTCGCCCACGTTGCCCTGGAAGGACTGCGCGGCCTGCGTCGGGGTGATCGCCTATCACGGCTCGGACGATCCGGCCAGGCCGTTCCAGACGCTCACGGTACCGGGGGTCCTGGCCCCGGCCGTGGAGGACAGGTGGAGCGA
>JAISEK010000001.1 GCA_031264145.1 Deltaproteobacteria bacterium | reverse complement strand
CTTGGGGCCAAGGGACGCCCGGGCCCCGTCCCCAAAAACCCCGGCCTCCAGTTCCTGGCCAAGACGTCCCTGACGGGACGGCCCTGTCCCTGGCCCCGGGCGGACGGGCCGAAAAATGGCCGTGACCGGCGGAAAGGGCATCTCATCGGACGGCCTGGTTCGGACACATGGGGGGCCTGGCCCCCAAAAACGCCGCCAGCGCGGATGAAGACAAGGCCAGACCAGACTCGCCTGGCCGGCTGGCCAACCAAAGCCGGTGCCTGGACGCCCTGGCGGCAGGCCAGGCCCAGAGGCGCAGCCTCGTGTCGTCCCGGCCAGGCCAGGCGGGCGGCCCGGAAATGGGCCCCATCAGGGCGAGCCTACCCCGCCAGGGGCCGGGAGGCCACAGTCCGGATCATTACGGTGACGGATCATGGGTGCTGGTTCATGGGTGTCAGATCATGGCCCATCTGGCCTCCAGGGCCAGGACAGGCCTCGGGGCCGCCCCCGTGACCCACTCCCAGGCCATGGCCAGGACCCACGCCGACGAGATCCTGGCCAGGGGGAAGGCTGGCCCCTGGCAGGCCAACGGTTGGCCGTCGCAGCCGGAGGGCGACGCGGAGTGGCCTGATGCGCCGGATCCCGGCAATATGGGATGCGGAGGGGCCAAAGGCCTCGCAAGATGACCAGCCAGAAGCCGGCCCGCAGGTCATGTCCATCCTCCTCACGGAATCTTCCTGGCCCTGCCCTGGATTCCAGGGCCAACCTCCTCGCCTCCCTGGCCTCCATAGCCTTCCTGGGCCTGGCCGTGGCCCCGGTCATCCGAGGCCTTGGCCGCTGGCCGCCGGAAACCTCCCAGGTGGCTCGCCACCTTCGCCCTGGACGCCGCCGGCCTTTTCGTGGCCGGCCTTTCTCGGCAAAAGGCGGCTCCTTTTCCTGGGACACTGGCTTGGCGTCCCCCCTGGCCAGGCCGGCATCGCCGCCTTCTCCCTGGACGCCGTCTGGCAGCTGGCCCTAATGGTCCTGGACCCCATGGTCCTGGCCTTTGGGGGGCTGGCCAGGCTCTCTTCCCTCATCTCCAGGCCAGAGGCCTTTTTCCGTGGCCTCGGGCGGAGGCTCGGTCGCCAGGCCTCGGCCAAGGCCTGGCGTGGCCGCCTTCCGGCTCCCGCGATGGCAGCATGGACGGGCAGGCCCTGGCCAGGGCCGCCACCGGCAAATGGGGCGCCGGGGCCTGCCCCATTTGCCGGGGCTCCTTTTCCCCACGCCGGCCCGGTCCACCAAGCACCCGGGATGCCTGGCCGTGGCCATGGGGCACCGGGTCTTCCGCCAGGATTCCGCCAAGGGCCTGGCCTTTCCGGTGCCCATGGGCCAGGGGGGCCCGGTAATGTGCCGGCCCTTTCCGGTGGCACCGTGAGGGCAAGAAAAAACCAGGCCGGGAAGAGCCTCCCGGCCTGGCCGCGCGAAGTCTTGGGATAAAGATTTGTCGAATATGGTGATTCAGCCAATATAAACAATAAATCGCTAAAAATTAACCACTATACATGAAACACTATATTTAATAAATTATACAGGACTAATTTTGTCACAATTAATTATTTTGCGGTACCTTGCGACACTGTCGCATCAGCAGTCAGGTCGATTCTGTTGACAATGCCAGTATCATAGGAAATGGCATAGGGAACTCCATTCACGCGAACCACGCAAAGGCCGCCGACAGCCGGGCCAGCGGCGGGGTTGGCGGAATCGGCGGGACCGCTCGGGACCGCCTCGCCGGGGCCGTTGGTTTTGTCGGGATTGGAGATGCCCGGGCCAAAACGGAAAAAGTCCCCAGCAGCGGGATCGTCATTTCCATTCACGGTCTGGGGACAAGGGATAACCTTGGTGGACATGTGAAACCTCTCTGTAAAACCTGACAGAAGGAAGATAAAAATGGGCAATGCCTCGACTTAAGGCTGCGCTTATTGTCCATTGGCTCTTGCCGGGCCAGACCGGAAAACCAGAGGCGCGGGACGACGGCCGTGGCGCTGTCGGCCGCGTCTATTATCCCCAGGGCGCTTCCGCCGTCCGATGCCGCCGGCCCGATGGCCTTCCGGGCGGCATAGGGCCAGTTGGCGTCACCGCCGTATGCGGCGTCGGACACCAGTCCCTTCTCTTTGGGGCCCTGTCCTGTCAATTCCCAGCTTGCCAGGATCACGGCCTTGGTTTCCTGCCAGGCTGCCCGATGGCCGTCTCCTCCATAATGACGACCGTGACGACCCTTGCCCCTGGCCCACCCGGGGCCATCGCTGTCTCGGCCATCTGGAGCCGGCAATCCTTGCCCTCGTGCCTGCCGTGGGCGGTGTCGGGACTCTGGCGGGAATTGGACAGCGGGGCACGGGACACCATTCTGGTCCTTCATCCTGGCGTCATGGTCTGGACGGCCGCCCCAGGCCTACCGGAGACCACGCGCACTGTCCGGCGAGGACCATGGCCACGATCCCGAATCCTTCCGGCCCCGAGATCAAGGGGACGGGCTGAAGGCTAAAGACTGGACTCGTCCTCGACGGGAATCGAGAGCCCCATGTGGCAGATCAAGATTTTCCGCTCTTTCTCAAGGACATGGAAATGGATCCTGAAGTCGATTGCCGGATGAATGATAAATGAGAAGAACGTGGCGTCCTGCCCCAAATACTGGCAGGTCCGGCTTTTCAGGAAGCCAGAGGGGCCAGCGTTTCCCTCCACCATGGACAAGATCTGCCCGGTTATCTTTTGGAACGACTCCTCTGATGGGTTGTGGAGGCTGAACACCATGTGGTACAGGGTGTTGCTGGCCGCCAGCAGCATCTCCCAGACCCTGCGGGCGACCGTCTCGTCCTGGTTTTGGGGATGGGCCTCGATCGTTGTCCACACGTCTGGGTGAAAGACCAGGTGGGGGTCCAGGCACCGCGAGGCCATCTCCGCGACCCCCGAGACTGTCCGGGGGCTGGGATTGGTCTCCTGGTAGGCGGCCAGCACCGGCCCGAACCTCTGGGCATCCTCAGCCCCAAGATTGCTCAAAGTTTCTAGATCCGACTGCTCCAATCCCCAGGTTTCTGGGGTTTCCTGGTTAATCATCCTCATGATTTCAAACAGATCCCTCGGACCAATAAGCAGAGAAGCATCTGTGCCAGGGTTAAGGCAAAGCGGGATACCGCTGGGGATGTTGGCCTCGATGAAGTCTTTTGCCGGCATCGCAGCGGGACGGACAGGTTGTTTGCCAACGGCCAGGTTCCGGCAGAATTTCCAGGCACGTGAGGAATCGGTACAGAATGGGATGAAATCCCGATAGTTTCTTATGGACTTGGGATCGATTTCTTTGTCAGGGCAATCACTGGAGGAACTGGCCATGGCCTCCTCCGCAAGCTTGAGATTTTGGGCTTTGATCTTTTTACCGTGGTCTCGAATGGTGAGGAATCCCCAGGCCGGCCTGGTCTCTTCCTCGCCTTTTTCCAATGTGCCATCAGAGCTATGCTTTAAGGTGACAGCTTTTGACCTTATTGGGGTACGGAAAACGTAAACAGTGGAATTCAATATTTTTTTAAATAATTCATACTTAGCTTGTGCCAATAAATCAATTTTATCTGACGATAATGAATTTATCTTTTTCACTAAAGATTGAATTTCTGCATAAGTATCTATATTTTTCATGACTTGACTTTGTTTTGTTAGTCTAGCAGGCCAAAGTAAAAGATTGGGGGGCGTTGCCGCCCCCAAAAAAACAAACAAATTAGGCGGCTATTTTCCGATCTTCTTGCGAAGATGCTCAATGTAAGCGGCCTGGACAGGGAACTGACCCATGGCCACATCGTGATGAACGGCTGAACGTAACAGGCTGAGTCTCCACTGGAGTTGGCCGATTGGCCGAGGTGTTGGTGTTGGGTGGAATCAAGGCAATAGCGGTCACGTTGTCGGTGGCATTATTGCATATAATTATTAAATTTAAAGATACTATGTTGCTATAAATTTCTTAGATATAAAATATTATTGAATTAATTATATTAAATAATCACAAATATAATCGCTGGCAAAGTTAAAAACTCCGAGGGGCGTGAGGCCCCTCGAAGTTTTAATGGCCTAAAATAGGCAATTTACTTAGCCTCTTCTTGCTTGCGAAGATGCTCAATGTAGGCTGCCTGGTTGGCAAACTGGCCCATAGCCACCTCATGCGCCACGGCGGACCGCAAAATTGCCTGGCCGCTAGCATTGGCGGAGGTCTTGTCAACCGTCAAATCAACCGCTGTCATGTTCGCACCGGCATTGCCGTAGAGGGCGGTCATATCGAAAAAGGCCGGCTGTTGAGCAGTTCTGTCGCCAGGGTTATAAGGATAAATATACAGAGGATTACCCTGCGCAAACCAGAACTGTTGATAGGCGGCCTCATAAGTGATGCCCCAGAAGTACCCGGAAGCACCAGTGCCACTGCGAAGATAGGGTGCGGTGAGAGAGGTGATGGACTCATTGACCGTATCGTGGAAATCCGAGGTCAACACTTTGGACAACTTCCAGTCGGTTAGGTAGTTGGCGTCATAAAGATAGTGGAGAATTAAGGTATATGTTACACCGACGGCCACGCCGTGGAAATCGTAAGCACCGGCGGCACCGGAATAGACCACTTCGGACACCACAGTTCCATTGAGGTCTTTGATGCGACATATCTTGGATTCCGTGCCATTGGTAATGCCTGCTTGCTGCCGTCCACCGATGCAGGGCACATACATGTAATCACCGCCGATCACCAGACCTACGGCATTTTTGCCCACGGAAACCTCATGGCTGTCAAAGGCTATGGTCGTCGGTGAAGTGTCGTTGATTTTGACGACTATGCTGTCAGCATAGGTGGTGGAATCTGTAGTGGCGTTCAATAAGACGTAGACTTCGCCGTTCCACAAAGCAATTCCCTGGCCGCGAGCGGTCAGACCGGCGATGAGCCCGTGAGTAGCGGAACCGGCAAAGCCGGCGGTAGTAGTAGTGGCAGTGTTCAGATCAATTCTGGTGACTCTCGCAATGTCGTAGCTGACAACGTAAAGAAAATTGCCTTTGCGAACGCAGCCATAGCAATTGACAGCCCCGTCAGTGGAAGTATTCGGAACAGTGGTACCCCAAGGGACCGTTTGATTGGAGCTATTGGTGTTGGAGGCACTGGGATTGGAAATCCCGGAGTCGAATCTGAAGAAATCTGATTCAGAAGTGACGTTGGGCAGGCTGTAGTAGTATTTTTCCACCACCACCGTCGCCGTGGCCCCGGTGGGCTTGTTATAGGCGTTCACAGCCGTGGGATAAGAAAAAACCTTGGGATTGGGAGTGAAAGCCCCTGATGAGTGAGCGGAAATGATGATTCGGTTGGGGTTGCCGCTACTGTCCTTTTCAACGGCAAACGTGTTGAGCGTCGCCGGTGTTGTGGCCTCAATGATACCCATTTGCGGTGTGCCATATGAGGCGTTGACCGCCGTGTAAAATGCCATTCTTGACATTTTATCCTCCTAAAATTAGAAATAGTTTAAAAATTGGTTTTTTGTGGCGTGACCTAAGAGAACAACCATTGTTCTACGGTCAGAACCAACGCTAGTTTTTATGAGCCGACACGGATCACAAATCGAATCTAAAAGCTAAAACAGCCTGATGTCCTTCCATGGCCAGGTTTTGACCTGAGTTGTTGCCGTAAAAATTTGGAAAAGGAACGTTTGTATTATACAGCCCACGCATATATGGCCCGGACAGAGAGGGCTTAAGGTCGATGCTGCCGAAATCAACATAGCGATAAGAAATGTCGATAGCTGTATTGTCCGTCAACTGATAGGAACAGCCTATAGCGAAATTCCAGGCGAAATCCCATTTCCGCTCTTTGACTATAAATTTGTCAGTAACACTATAATCTACAGAATCATACATCCAACCAGTGTGGCTATACCGCATGCCAATTTCCTGTCTTGACTCCGCATGAAAATGGGTCAACCCCACGCCACCGCCAATGTAAGGTGTAAAGCGGGTAGCATTGTGCCAGTCCAGGTAGCCGTTCAGGAAGACATTGTAAAGCCTGGTTGATAGATTCTGGACACCAGTAAAATTGTCAATTAATGCAGGACCATCTAAAGTGTTATAGGGATCCATCTCGATACCGTAACTTCCAGAAAATTTCTGGTAATCTATATTCTGCCGGCTATGCAAAGAGGCTTCCACTTCAAGACGTATGGGCACTTTATGTAATTTGTAGAAATCTACTCCGAAGGCAAAGCCGGCGCTGGTGCTTGAGATGTCTGTTTCACCACCAGGCACAGGGCGGCTATAGTTAAAACCTCGCGGAAAGATATAGCACGGAGACGAATTTTGTATTTCTTCATAACCATAACAAATATCCGTCCCCTCGGAACCGTCATAAGTGCCGTTCGTATCACCGGCCCCATAATTCCAGTTTTCGCCGGAAAGATTGGTCTTGACCTTTGAGTAAATCACCTTGGACGCAAAATAGAAAGGACCGCCTCTTCCATCACCTTCTCCGGCCGCCAAGGCGGCATTTTTGGCCTCGCTTTTCTCCGAAACGCCGCCACCGTCAAACCTGTATTCCAGCGTGGCATAATAGGTGCGCCCATTTTGTGGATAGGGAACGAAAGAATTATAAATTTTTCCTGTTTTATCGATATATTGGTATTGCTTGACCGTCTTATTAAAAATATCATCGACCCCGGCGGTCAAGGTCAAGCTGCCATCGATAGCCAAACGAAGACCAGCATTGGTTTTGCGAAGTGGACTATCCATGAGCCAGATATCGTCGCCTACTTGGTCAGTCCAATTTTGCTTATAGAGTGAGTCGGTATATTGATATTCAACGAACAATGACAGCCAATCACCGGGTAGACGGTAGGTTCCGCGGACTAGGTATTGGATTTTGGGCACGTTGGTTAAAGGGTCAATTTCACCGAAGGTGGTATATTGGTTTGAGTACATGTTTCTGTTGGTTGAGCCCCGTTGCCAGGTAAAGGAGGCATCAAGGTCAAACGAATCCCCGTATAATCCGCCCTCAAACTCCATGCCATGCACCTTGGCCTCGCCGGCATTGCGGTAAAAGGCGAACTCGGCGTTGGTATACATCGATAGCATATCGAGCGTGAAACGATCAAAATAGCCTATGGACGAATAAGCCGCCACCCCAAGAAGACTCCCCCGCAGTTCAAGACCGACATCCCACTGCTCCCCGCGTTCCCAGGTAGGATTGGGGAAGAATCTGGAATTTATATTCAAATAGGTTGGGATAATGAAATAGCCATCGCCAAAACGCTCAGCAAAATTAGGATATCTATTGAAGGTTCCCGCTGAAGTGCGGAAAGTCACGTTTTGGTTTATTTCTTTTTGAAAAGCCACCCCCCAAGCGTCCAGGGACTTGTTGTCTTCCCTGGCGTTGCCTTCCGTGTCGATACCATCACGGCGCAAAATCAACGTGAGCTTCATATCGTCATTCGACCCCATGGTGATGGTGTCCTGAAGCTGTAGATGCCAGCGCCTTTCCGTATATCGTGGAAACAGCTTATAGTTTGGGCTGGGCAGAAAAGCACCCGAATCGAATGACCAAGTGGCCCAGCCGTTAGCGTCGATATCCAAAGTTTCATCGCTATAGTCCGCATGAAATTCCAGCAGATGGCGTTCGCCCAACTTATAGCTCAAATCAGCCTGACCGCCTAGGCGTTCGGTCTCACGGTAATCATAGTCGTTGCCCGGATAATCGGTAGCACCATTATATGGAATCCAATTATGTCTCTTGACTCTTTTGTCCTGATTCAGATAGTTCAATTGCACCCCGAAATCCAGGTCTCCCAAGGTATTTCTGTAACCAAGGACTACATCCTGATGCTCAACTGTTTGACTGCGATAAATGTCACGAAATATTGCACTCCCCAAACGAGCTGAATATGGTAACTCCCTTTCGGTCTTTTTGTAAGCCCCCTTCAAGCTGAAATGTTCATTCTGCCATTTAAACAAAAAATCTTGGTTGCTATATGAGTTAAAACGCCTGAATTGATCGCCACGATATTCTTCCGGCATTTCCTCATTAGTGGATATAGACCCCAAGTTGAATTTAAAGTCATTGTCACTGGCATCATAATGAGCCCCCAAAAGAAGGGCACCATCCCAAAATGTCGGGGCGGTGGCGGTAAAGGTATAATTCTGAGTATTGAAGCTTGCGGCTCCAACGCTTAAATCAACCCCCAGGCTTTCAGGTTTTTTTGTCACCACGTTAATAACCCCGCCAATTGGTGAGCCAGAGAAACGAGCAGGGACATAGCCCCGATAGACCTCTATCCTGTCCACCTGGGACACAGGAATCAACGAGATGTCCACGGCGATGTCATTTCCAAGATTCTGCAGGACGCCATCGACGTAGACGTTGACCTGGGCGGCAGAGCTGCCCCTTATGCGAACGGTGGTGTATTGCCCGTTTCCAGTGACACGCTGGATGAATAGCCCCGGCACATGCTCTAAAAGAGTGGCTAAATCTTTCTGTTCTCCCTTGAACTTTTCGGGGATGACTATGGACATCGATCCTGGCGACAAGATCCTTTCCCACTGCGGTCGTTCGGCTTCCACGGTCAGCGGTTCCAAGGTCGTGGACGATTCGGGTTGGGTGTCCTGCCCATATGCCTCTTCCCCGCTAAAGACAAGGGCTAATGCCAGCCCGACCAGGCAAGCGAGGCGACAATAGCCGTGAAGCAACTTTTTTTTTTTAAGACCACGAATTCCACGGGCAATCAAGTTAAATAAAAAAAAAATCTCTCAAAAGGACAAGAAAAACGCAATAAGAAAACTTAAGTCGTCTGGTTTCTGGCTAACTCTCGATATGCAATTAGGAGATCCCAGACATGCCTCCCACGATTCAGACTAGAGGCTAATAATTCCCAAGGCAAACAAACATGCTGGTTTAAGGATGGCCTTGGCTTAAAACCAGAATGATCATGGATAAACCAGAAGATCAAAGCACACCATAACCAACATAAGCATCTAGAGGCAATACATCAAACGCACTTCTATAATTATTAATTTTTATAAGGCAAAGTAGTATATTTCTTTCAAACCAGTAGTTTTAGAAGTACGCTACCAAAAAATAATAGAAAATCTTTTCGGCTACTTTCCTCCTTTAATTTCTGCGCCAGCCCTACCACTGGCTGATAAAGGATTGTGGAATTGAAACAGTGAAACCGAGTGACTATCGGCATCCAAAAGCTTATCTGCCGCAAAGACCGTATAGTTTCACATGGCTGAAGGACTATATCAGAGAGGTCCTTAGACAATGCGTGGTGTCGGGACCTAATAGTCTTGGCTATTCCTTTCCGTTGAAAAACAACCATCATTCGAAAAATGTTCTGGTTTACGGGCCAATCGGATTCATTTTGGGTCAAAGCATATTAGGCGCACTTTGGTCCGTCTTTTCCGGCCATGACAGAACCTATATCACTCACCGCCTGACGGATTGAGTTTCCTTTCGGCTTCTGGCTTTATGCCCGTTACAAGGGCCAGGAACAACACAAAAAGGCCTAACACCAGAGCGTGTATTGCCTGGTGTTAAGCCTCATGGCTTTCCCGTGGTCCGCGTCGAACACGAGAAAAATATGTCTCAAAGCTACATAAGCTACCCAGAGAGAGAGAGAGAGAGAGAGAGAGAGACATTTTTCTAAATCCTCCTAAAGAGCTTTTCTTCTTCCTAGTCATTAGGTCAGCATTCTATAAATTTACTCAAAAAGCAGGACCGAAACCTATCCCTTCTTTAGTGAACACAAGCCAAAATACAAATTGGGCACCTGAATCATCTTGCAATGATCCAGGTGCCCAATTTCCCTGAAGTCATGTCTGTCCTTGGCTAGATCCACAGGACAATATTCGTGGTCGGTCTTCTGGCTCGCCCCTCCGCTTCCGCCGCCTTCCCAGGTTTCCCCAGTGGCAATATTGGCTGAAGCGTTTTGGGAATTTCTTCCCAGCGGGGATTACAGCAGTGGGCCTGCTCCCGGATTTCACGGGATTCCCTGACTCCACATCATGCGGGAGTCACCACGTCTTTTGGTATTTCCCAATACCTGGCTTGTCTTTTAGTCGCTCTCCTCACCCAGGCCGCATGGCCTGGGAAAAGCTTGATGTCAAATATGACCGTGTCCCGGCCTTTGGCCAAACAGTCACGGTTTTTCGGTGAGCACCCGTTAGCCCAGGGATGGAGTTATGACCACGAAATCGACCGATGGTCAGAGATAAGCTGGCGCACGCTCTTCATGGGCCGTCTCATGATCTCCCTGGACTAACGGGTGTTCTCCTTTACTGCCGGGGAAACCCACCCGCAAAACGATGAATCAAAATCCGGGATTTCTTTTCATCCATTGTCTTTCTGTCCTTTTCCCGAAATTGGGTCTTGGACTGTCTCCCGAGCTTGGATTAGAGTCTACCATCGATTTCTCGGCGAGTCAAGAAGAAAAATCGAAAAACAGAAAATATTTTGCTCTAAATTATTCCGTCATTTTTATATGACACAAGCTTGGTTTTATCGAGACAACATTTTAACTCAATATTTTATCTATGCATATTATCATATAATTTTTAACGAACCAGTATTAAAAAAACTGGTAGTCTCAATTTTTTCCTTTGTCATTACGGCAACTTTTTCGGTCTACAAATCATATATTGATATTTTTTAATAATTTATGTAGCTATAATAAAAAAATTATATCATAAAAATATATTTTAACTGCCATGATAAAAATATTGATCTTGCCATGATAGATATATATTTAAAATTAAAAATCAAATTTTTATTTTAGCATCGCATATCCTGTCATTATATATTTTGGCCACCATAAGCTCCGCATATTACCTCCGGATTTTTCCGTCCTGTCGCGAGAATCAGGCCACGGGGAAGCCAGGCGTTCTCTGCCGACAACCGGCCAAGGAGGGACATCTGGCGTGGCCGTCAAGGCTTTAGCCCAGCCCCCATTGCCTCGAGCCGAGGCCGGTGAAAACCAAGCCAGCCAGGGCTTCCAGCTCGCCGGACATCGTCTTTGGCGAGACTGGCGAGAGGCGGGTGCGGCCCCCGGGCGGCCATCCATGGTCGCACAAGGGGGCCGCACCAGAGGGCCGCGCCAGAGGATCCTGCGGCCAGCGGCCCCGGACGCGCGGACGGGCTTGATTTGGGCCGGCCTGCCGGCAGGGCCTGGGAAAAAGGACGCCTGGGCGGACACGGGACAGCGGCCTGGAGGCCCCGCCAAGGCCGACGGGCCCTTGGGGACAAAAAACGGGCCTCCCCACCCACCGAAGTATCCCTCCCCTCGCAGGCCAATCACCAGGCATCCGTCTTCCAGCCATGCCCGGACGTCGGCAACCTGAGGCGACGCCACGCCGCAGGGCTTCATCGCCCCACGGCTCCGGGCTCCAGCACTTCCTGGGATTGCCTCCCCTCCCCCAGTCTGCCGCCCTCAGATTTTGGGCCCGGCATGACAGGGCCGGCCCGTAACCAGGGCCTGGCCGGCTTGGCCCATCGTCATGGCCCGCCGTTCTGGCCCGGATCGGCCGGGCCCGCCTGGGTCGCCCGCACCGGCCATTGGCTCCATTGGCGCCAGGCGGCATTGCCCTGGCCTGCTGGCGAACCGCCCTGGGCCCCGCATGGTTGCCCGGCCATCGCCGGGCGGGTTTGCCCACAGGACCTCCCAGGACCAGGGGCCTCGGGGCTCCGCCCTGGGCCCGCCGCCCTGCCCCTCCAGTCGGCCATGGGGCAGCGGCGTCCCAGGCAGCGGTGGATCCCGCCCCCACGCCTGTTCCGGTCGTCGGCTCCAGGATAGGTGCCCCGTCCCGTCTGCGCCTTTCGTCCGGCCTCCGGCCCTCAGTTCCCGGCCGTCAGGCCCCGACGGGGATCAGGCTGGCCACCAGGCTGTACTCCACCGGGACCGGCGGCCGGGCCGGCAGGACCACCTGGCGGACGACGAAGCCGGGGGCCGGCAGGTCGGCAAGGACGAAGGTCCGCTCGTTGCTCCTGACGTTGGCCATCATGACCTGGCGGGGATCGGCCCTCGGGTCGGCCTCCCCGCCGTCAAGGTCGAAGAAGGGCGCCGGCCTGCCCCCTGGCCAGGCCCCGGCGGCCGCCTTCCCCAGGTCGGGCAGGAAATCGGCCCTGACCGGGGTCTGGGAGTAGCTGGCCGGGTCATGGACGGAGATCCGGGAGCGGTAGCAGAGCGTGGCCTTGAGCCTGGCCCGGCCCCCGGCCGGACCCTCCGGGGCCGGCAGACGGAGCAGGACGGCCCGCCCCGGGGGCAGGTGCCCCTGGAACAGGAGGCGGCGGACGCCGGCCGGCGGCGACAGGATCTCCCCGGCCGGGAGGGCGAGCCCCCAGCCGACCTCCTCGGGGCCGTGCCCCCCGCGGTCGGCCGTGTGGACCAGGAGGGCCTTGGCCGACAGGCGGGACAGCCCGGGGCCGGCCAGGGCCCCGAGCCCGACCGCCTGCCGCAGGAGGAAGGGGGCGGCGAAGCTGGTGCCCTCGTCCTGGATCTCCTGCCCGCGGTTGTCGGCGTCCAGGACCATGAACGGGTGGGCGTCGCCGCCCCCGAAGGCCACGAGGTCGGGCTTGACCACGTTGGGGCTGCGGCCGGGCCCCAGGGCGCTGTAGCCGGCCCTCCGCCAGCCCGGCCCCAGGGAGTCGGTCGCCCCCACGCCCAGGCAGTTTATGGCGTCGGCCGGGATCTGGAGCCTGGGCTTCTTCCCGTCGCCGTTGTTGCCGGCCGCCACCGTCAGGAACAGGCCGTGCTCGAAGGCCAGCTCGTCCAGGGTGGCCGTCCAGGCGTGGATCCGCCCGTCCGACATGGACAGGTTCGGCCCGAAGCTCAGGTTGGCGTACCGGGGCTTGTGGGCCCTGAGCACCTCCCTCATCCGGCCCAGGACGCGCAGCATGGTCAGCTCGTCGTCGCCCTCGGCGGGGGAGTTGGAGGAGGAGTCGAGGAGCCTGACCGCCGTGATCCGGGAGGGGGGCTGCGGGACGTCCCCCTGGCCCTCGGGCAAGGGCCCGAAGAGAAAGGCCGAGGCCACGGCCAGGCCGTGCTCCGGGCCCCCCCGGACGTCGCCGGCCTCCGGGTCGGCCAGGGAGTACCCCTTGAGCCAGGGGCCGATGGGGTGGCTGTCCGGGAGGCCGGCGTCCATTATGAGCACCCCGAGATCCGGCAGGTCCGGCGCGGCCTGGGGCAGGCGCAGGGGCGCCTGGCCGTCCCCGGTGTCCTCCCCCGGCGTCGGCGGCGGCCCGCCGGCCAGGGCGGCCCCGCCCGGGCCCCCGCCGGACGCCGGGGCGGCTTCCGGCGGCCCCGGCGGGGGGGCCTGGCCTTCCCCGGGGGCCTGGGGGCCCGCGGCCCCTGGTCCGCCCCCCGGCGGTCCCGTTGCCGCGGGCCGGCCGTCACCGGCATCCTCCTTGGCCGTCCCCGTGGTCCCGGCCCGGCCCTCGCCGCCGGGGCCGGGGGCCGGGGCAGGCTGGGACGCGGCGGCCCCGGGACCCTGGGCCGTCCGGGGCCGCAGGGGCTTGAAGGACCGCATCCGGGGAATCTCCCCGACCTGGCGCACGAAGGTGAACTCGGCCAGCCTGGCCAGACAAGGCCCCGGCCCCTTGACGGGCAGGAAGGAGAGCCCGCAGCTCTCGACCCGGTACTCCTCGACGACCCGGAAGCACCGGTCGGCGGCGAAGGACCTGAACTGGGCGAGGGGAAACAGGTCGCCCCGGCCCGGCACCAGCTCGAGGACCACCTCGTAGTGCCTGAGGTCCAGGTCCACGTCGGGCATGAACTTGTCCGCGGGGTCCTCGATCCTGATGGTCTCCAGGGCGAGGGCCTGCCCCAGGGCCCGATCGCCCAGGCCGCCGACCAGGGCGCCCACGTCCCCGAGGCTGGCCTTCCCGATGGCCCCGTAGACCGACAGGAAGTCCCGGGGCCCGCCCTGGCCGCCGGCCGACCGGGGCACCTTTTTCAGGAGACGGCTGCCCAGCTGGGTCAGGCCCAGCTCCCCGAAGAGGCCGTCGGGAAAGGAGCCCTGCCTCAGGCAGGAGGGGCACAGGACAATCTCGACCATGGCCAGGCCGCCGGGGCAGGCCTCCGCCGGCAGGGCCTGGATCCTGGCCTGGACCTCCAGGAGGTCGTCCCGGAGGACCTTTCTCGGCCCCTCGGGGTCGAAGCCGGGCACCGTCCAGGGGGATGGCCCCCCAGGGGCGCCCGGCAGGCCATCGGCCCCCTGCTCGCGCTCGGGCAGCAGCTCCGCCTGGCCCATGATGATGTTCCCTATCTTGTCGGCCATCGTATCCTCCCTCGGGGCGGGCTGGGCAAAGGCGCCAGGCCCGCCGGTCTGCT
>JAISEK010000157.1 GCA_031264145.1 Deltaproteobacteria bacterium | reverse complement strand
CTGGTCCTGGAGCTTTTGGCGGCCATCCCCGGCGTCCAGTGCCCCGAGCCCAAAGGGGCCTTCTACGTGTTTCCCGACGTCTCCGGGCATTACGGCAGGAGCTTGGGGGGGCAGAAAATCCAGGGTTCGGACGATTTGGCCTCGGTCTTGCTTAAGGAATGCCTGGTCGCCACCGTGCCCGGATCCGGCTTCAAGGAGGACCGGGCCATCCGCCTCAGCTACGCCGTCTCCGAGAACGACCTCAGGCGGGGCCTGGAAAGGATCGCCTCGTTTTTGGCCTAAGGGGCCCTGGCCGGCTGGCGGCCAAGGGAGGCCAGAGGGCCATATTTCCCAGAGCCTCGCAGGGCCGCGGGCAAAAAATTCCCCCGATTCGCCAAATTCCCCCGGAGGCCCGCTGACGGCCTGGACAAGGACCGCCCCAATCTGGGCCCTGTGGAGCCCTGGCCCAGCAGGCCTCCAGACGCCCAGTGGCGGAGGCCGAATCCAAGATACCGGTCCAGACCGCAAGCCTGACAAGTCCCCCGATTGCCAGAGTCCGGCCCACGGAGACGATTGGGGGCCATGGGCCTGGGAATCCGGGAACCCCTTCCCTGCCTGCCCGTAAGGGCCGATGCGCACATGTTGGGCCAGCGGGAGGCCAGGAAGCGATGTCCACATGGGAGGGACCGGCCGTGACCGGCGGACCTCCGGCAATGACCAGGATCAGCGTCAGGGGGCTTGCCCAGACAGGGGACCGATCGGCCTTGAGGCCAGGGAAGACCCAGGGAGGACCCAGGAGGGATCGGGGGAACCACCGGCAATCCACCGCATAATTGGCCCGAGACTTGGACAAACCCGGATTTAAGCCACCGATTCTTTTCAATGGCCTGGGCAAGCCTCAAAAAAACGTCCCAAATCAATTTTTTTTGACCAGTCCCCCCTTGTTTTTTGGCGGAAGAGTACTATTATATATTTGCCGGCCGCAAATGGCCTATTTTACTAGAGGATGACCACTGATGTTTGTTCCGATAGTCATTGAGCAATCCAACCGTGGCGAGCGGGCCTTCGACATATTCTCCAGGCTCCTGAAGGACCGCATCATCCTTCTGGGGACGCCCATTGACGACCAGGTGGCCAACCTCATCTGCGCCCAGCTCATCTTCCTGGAGGCCGAGGATCCGGAGAAGGACATCCACCTGTACATAAATTCCCCCGGGGGCGTCGTTTCCTCGGGCCTGGCCATCTACGACACCATGCGCTTCATCAGGCCCGACGTGAGCACCCTGTGCCTGGGCCAGGCCGCCAGCATGGGGGCCTTCCTCCTGGCCGCCGGGGCCAAGGGCAAACGCTGGGCCCTGCCCCACTCCAAGATCATGATCCACCAGCCCTCGGGCGGCTTCCAGGGCCAGGCCACCGACATCGAGATCCAGTCCAGGGAGATTCGCCGCACCCGCCTGGCCCTGGACACCATCCTGAGCGACATTACCGGGCACCCGATCGAGAAGATCTCGGCCGACACCGAGCGCGACAACTTCATGGATCCAGTGGAGGCGAAAGACTATGGCCTGATAGACCTGGTCATCGACCAGCGCCCGTCCGCGAGCGAGGAAAAGCCCGACCAGCCTGAATAGGCCAAACATACTGCGCTGCCCGCCAAGGCGGGCGGACGCGTGAGACTCTCATGAAATTTGACGACAAAAACAAGAACACCCCGGTCTGCGCCTTCTGCCGGCAACCCCAGCGGGAAGGGGTCCGCATGATAGCCGGGCCTGACCCGGAACGCATCCACATCTGCGAGTTTTGCCTGGAGCAGTGCCGGGACATAATTTCCCGGGATCACGCCGACCCGACCCTGCGTCCCAAGGGGAGCATCCCCAAGCCACATGAGATCAAGGCCATCCTGGACGACTACGTCATCGGCCAGGACCAGGCCAAGAAGATACTCTCCGTCTCCGTCTACAACCACTACAAGAGGATCGAGTCCAAGCCCGACGCCGACGGCGTGGAGCTTTCCAAAAGCAACATCCTCCTGCTGGGCCCCACCGGCAGCGGCAAGACCCTCCTGGCCCAGACCCTGGCCAGGATCCTGAACGTGCCCTTCACCATCGCCGACGCCACGGCCCTGACCGAGGCCGGCTACGTGGGGGAGGACGTCGAGAACATCATCGTCAGCCTCCTGCAGGCCGCCAACTACGACATCGAGATGGCCTCCAAGGGCATAGTCTACCTCGACGAGGTCGACAAGGTGGCCAGGAAGAGCGACAACGCCTCCATCACCCGCGACGTCTCGGGCGAGGGCGTGCAGCAGGCCCTCCTGAAGATAATAGAGGGGACGGTGGCCTCGGTCCCCCCGAAGGGCGGCCGCAAGCACCCGCAGCAGGAGCTGACCAAGGTCGACACCACCAACATCCTGTTCATCTGCGGCGGGGCCTTCGTGGGCCTGGACAAGATCATCAAGAACCGGGTCGGGGTCAAGTCCATGGGCTTCTCCGCCTCCCTGGGGTCGCTGAAGGACCAGCGCTCCGAGAGCGAGCTCCTGGCAGACTGCCAGCCGGAGGACCTCCTGAAATTCGGCCTGATCCCCGAGTTCGTCGGCCGCCTTCCAGTCCTGGCCTCCCTGACCGAGCTCGACGAGACGGCCATGGTCCGCATCCTGAAGGAGCCCAAGAACGCCCTGATGCGGCAATACCAGAAGCTCTTCAAGCTGGAGGGCGTCAACCTCAAGTTCACCGAGGAGGCCCTGGTGGCCGTGGCCCAGCAGGCCCTGAAGCGCAAGACGGGCGCCAGGGGCCTCCGCTCCATCCTGGAGAACGCCATGCTCGACATCATGTACGATCTGCCGACCATGGAAAACGTCAGGGAATGCCTGATCTCGGCCGAGGTCATCCTGAAGCAGGAAGAGCCGATCATCATCTTTGACGGCGACGTGGCCAAGACCGGCTGACAGGCGCCCCTCCATCGGCGGCCCTCCGTCCCGGCGGGGACAGCCTGAGGCAGGATTTTCAATTAGGCGGCGAAGCCGCCAAGGAGTAAAGCAAGGTGTTCGGAGCAAACAAATTCCGGCCCCCAGTTTCCCAGCCAGGTCAAGGGGCAAGACTGCAGTTGCCGCTTCTGCCCCTGAGGGACGTGGTCGTGTTCCCGCATATGGTCGTGCCTTTGTTCGTGGGCAGGGAGAAGTCTATCAAGGCCCTCGAGTACGCCATGACCCAGGACAAAAACATCTTCCTGTGCACCCAGAGGGAGGCCAGGGTGGACGAGCCGCAGGAGACCGACATCCACAGCATGGGCACCATCGGGACCGTCCTCCAGCTCCTCAGGCTGCCGGACGGGACCGTCAAGGCCCTGGTCGAGGGCAGGAACCGCGGCCGGATAGAGTCTTTCCTCCACAACCACGACTTCTTCTACGTGGAGGTGGAGACCATGGTCGAGCCCTCCGAGTCCCCCCTGGAGCTCGAGGCCCTGGTCCGGTCGCTCAACTCCACGTTCGAGGCCTACGCCAAGATAAACAAGAAGATCCCCCCCGAGGTCATCGCCAACATCGCCACCGTCACCGACCCCTCGCAGCTCTGCGACGCCATGGTCAACCATCTGACCCTGAAGCTTGAGGACAAGCAGACCCTCCTGGCCATGGTCAGCCCCCAGTCCAGGATGAGCTCGCTCTACGAGCTGATGAGGGGCGAGATCGAGGTCCTCCAGATCGAGCAGCGCATCAAGAACCGGGTCAAGAAGCAGATGGAGAAGACCCAGAAGGAGTACTACCTAAACGAGCAGATGCGGGCCATCCAGAAGGAGATGGGCGACACCGACGACATCAAGAACGAGATAAGCGACCTCGAGGACAAGATAAAGAACCGTCGCCTCCCGAAGGAGGCCGGCCAGAAGGTCCGCCACGAGCTCAAGAAGCTCAAGATGATGTCCCCCATGAGCGCCGAGGCCACGGTCGTCAGAAACTACATCGACTGGATTCTGGCCCTGCCCTGGTACGAGCGCTCCCGCGACACCCTCCAGATCGACAAGGCCGAGGCCATCATGGACGCGGACCACTACGGCCTGGAGAAGCCCAAGGAGCGCATCCTGGAGTACCTGGCCGTCCAGAGCCTGGTCAAGAAGAACAAGGGCCCCATCCTCTGCCTGGTGGGCCCCCCGGGCGTGGGCAAGACCTCCCTGGCCCGCTCCGTGGCCAGGGCCCTCGGCCGCAACTTCGTCAGGCTTTCCCTCGGCGGGGTCAGGGACGAGGCCGAGATCCGGGGCCACCGGCGCACCTACATCGGGGCCATGCCCGGAAAAATCATCCAGAGCCTGAAGAAGGCCAAGACCTCCAACCCGGTTTTCTGCCTCGACGAGATCGACAAGCTCAGCAACGACTTCCGGGGCGACCCGTCGGCCGCCCTCCTCGAGGTCCTGGATCCCGAGCAAAACTGCAAATTCGCCGACCATTACATGGACATGGACTATGACCTCTCGGAGGTCATGTTCATCACCACGGCCAACAACCTCTACTCGATTCCGGCCCCCCTGCAGGACAGGATGGAGATCATCCGCCTGGCTGGGTACACCGAGGACGAGAAGCTGAACATCGCCCGCAACTTTCTGATCAAGAAGCAGATCGAGGCCAACGGCCTGACCCCTGACCGGGTGGACATCACCGAGAACGCCATCCTCTCCACCATCCGCCGCTTCACCAGGGAGGCCGGGGTCAGGAACCTCGAGCGGGAGATCGCCACCATCTGCCGCAAGCTGGCCCGGGACATCATAAAGAACAACGACCAGGAGGACTACAAGCTCAAGGTCTCGGCCAAGAACATCTCCCAGTACCTCGGGGTCCCCAAATACCGCTACGGGGTGGCCGAGGAGAACGACGAGGTGGGCCTGGTCACCGGCCTGGCCTGGACCGAGGTCGGCGGCGAGATTCTGACCACCGAGGTCCTGATCATGCCCGGCCGGGGCAACCTGACCCTGACCGGCAAGCTCGGGGACGTCATGCAGGAGTCGGCCAGGGCCGCCTTCAGCTACGTCCGCTCCATCTCGCACAGGCTTGGCCTGGACACCAATTTCTACCGGCGCATCGACGTCCACGTCCACCTTCCGGAGGGGGCCACCCCCAAGGACGGCCCGTCGGCCGGCATAACCCTGGTCACGGCCATGGTCTCGGCCCTGACCAGGCGCAAGGTCCGCAAGGACGTGGCCATGACCGGCGAGGTCACCCTGAGGGGCCGGGTCCTCCCCATCGGGGGCCTGAAGGAGAAGATCATGGCCGCCCACAGGGGCGAGATCAAGCACCTGATCATACCCTACGAGAACGAGAAGGACCTCAAGGACATCCCCGAGAGGATCCTGAAGGCCTTCACCATCACGACCGTCAAGATGGTCGACGAGGTCCTGGAGAAGGCCCTCATCTTCGAGCCCGGCTCGCCACCCCTTTTCCGGGAGGACGTCACCGACGACGATAACCTTGCCCCCGGCATCCTGGCCAAAACCGCCCCGTTGGCGGCCGTCGTGCCCGAGAACGCGGCCAACCCGCAAATCTCCGCCGCCGGACGGGCCAGCTAGCGGACGACGCTGGAAGGGACCGGGCTCGGCAAGTATTTCGGGCAGGTTCTAGACTTGAACTTTTACCTGTGCCGATACACGGGAGTTGGCGGCCTCGGCTGCCGCTCCCGTGCTTT
>JAISEK010000152.1 GCA_031264145.1 Deltaproteobacteria bacterium | reverse complement strand
GTGTCTCAGGGGAGCGTTCCAATCTCGATGTAGAAACTGCCGACTGGAGAGCCGTATGCGGGAAAACCGCCCGTACGGTTCGGAGGGAGGGGAGGGGAAACTCTTCCCTACCCCTATTGATTTGTTTTGACACGTTGATTTTAGGGATAGGTCATAAAATGGACATCGATGTCGAGGTTGAGGAGAAATTGTCCCAAGCTTTCCATCTCATGTACGACAATTTTCCTGAAGGCGTTCAGCTGACCCACAAGTCCAGGAGGATTGTGGCCTTGAACAAGGCCTTGGTGGATTCCGGCCGCCATGTGGGCATGATCTGCTCCAGCGCCGGGGATCCGGCCGCCCACCGGGGATGCCTGGCGAACAAGGCCCTGGCCCGGAACGAGGCCACCTGGACCCAGGGGCGCAAGGCCGGCCAGGAGGGCCGGGCCGGGATCATTTTTTGGCTGCCCGTCGATGGCTATCCTGACTATTATGTCCATTTTTCCGTCGGTTACTCCAAGGACTATGGGCAGGCATCCTAGTGTGCCCATTTTATTTCAGGTATCGTTTGAGATAATATCCATTGGCGAGTTATTTTTGAGATTGCGAAGCCATATTCCCATTGGTGGTATTTATAATACTTGAAATTTTGCTTTTGCAGTATTTACGCATCATGGTGCGCTTCCTTCCTTGGCCCGGCCAAAGTTCGGTCCCCACCCGGCCTTGACAGACCCGACAAGAATCCATAAGGAATAGAGAAGCCCTGGCCTTCCGGTCGCTGACAGGCCCTCGGCCGGCCCTCCCCTTGCCGGGGCGGCCCCAGTCGGCGTGGTCCCGGTTTCTGTCTGGGGCGCTCGTCGCCGTTGGGTCAAGGAGAGGACAAAGGGACTTTTTTTAGATCTATTGGCTTGTTTTAGGCCTGTCTTTTTGTGTTAATGGCATTGTAAGTTTTAAAATAGTTAAATCTGCAAATAGGCTTGACATAAAAGATACGGTGCGTTATAATGGAAAAGGTTGCCAAAGTCCCAGGCAGGGACAATTACAGTGGAAAAAATGCTCCCCCACCGGGAGGCTGGCCTGCCCAAGGGCCAGTTTTAAGGAGGCAAATTGACCCGCGACGATCTCATCAAACTGGAGGGCCGGGTTACCAAGACGCTTGGTGACGGGCACATGGAGGTTGAAACGTCAGAGGGGGTGAAGATCAGGGCCATGCTCTCTGGGCGTCTCAAGAGATTCAAGATTCGCGTCCTGATGGGAGATCGCGTCGAGGTTGCCGTTTCCCCCTACGATCCGACCCATGGTCTCATCACCTACCGCCTAAAGTAGCCAGGGCCTTTCCCTTGCCGTCGGCCGTCCTTCTGGGGCCGGTTTCCCCGGCCCCTTGTGCCGGGGAGGTGTCCCTGGGCTGTGGCGGCGTTCCGCCTCGTGCCCTGACTAACGCTGGTTTGGCCTTGCGGCCAGGGGATTGCCCCGGGGGACGGGCCTGGTCCCGGCCGGCCCGGTCACCTGGGCAGGTCGAAAAATAGGTTGAAAAAGCGCTTTCCCAACGTTTAGAATACAAGTGTTTCAACCGCCTGGAAGGGCGAGTATCGGGGGCCTGTGGGGGGCCTCTCAGTTTTTCTGCCTCGTCCGCGCGTCCCTTTTGGACCAGCCGCCAGACCATTGGCCCCGCCAGCGATGAGGGGGGCTTGTCCTACCCACTTGGGAGACCAAATTTGAACAATTTTTCCCGCAACCTTCTGCTTTGGGCCATGGGCCTCATAATCATGCTTGGCTTGTTCAACTACTTCAAGCCATCCGACAACCAGACCCACAAGAACTACTCGGAGATCTTCCAGGCCATCAAGAACGGCGAGGTCAGGGAAGCCGTCCTGGGCAACCACGAGATAGTCGTGACCACCCAAAGCTCCTCGGTCAAGTGGGTCGCCTACATGCCCAACTATGACCAGGATCTGCTGCCGGCCCTGCGGGCGGCCAACGTGGCCACCTCCATCGCCCCCCCGCCCTCGACCTACTGGTATACCTTCCTGGGGGGCCTGATCCAGATCGTCATCCTGGTGGCCATCTGGATATTCTTCATGCGCCAGATGCAGGGCGGCGGCAAGGCCATGACCTTCGCCAAGAGCCGGGCCAAGATGCTCTCCGAGGACCAGAAGAAGGTGACCTTTGAGGACGTGGCCGGCATCGAGGAGGCCAAGGGCGAGCTGGAGGAGATCATCGACTTCCTGCGGGAGCCCAACAAGTTCGTCAAGCTGGGCGGACGCATCCCCAAGGGCGTCCTGCTCATGGGGGCCCCGGGCACCGGCAAGACCCTCCTGGCCCGGGCCATCGCCGGCGAGGCCGGGGTGCCCTTCTTTTCCATCAGCGGCTCCGATTTCGTGGAGATGTTCGTCGGCGTGGGCGCCTCCAGGGTCAGGGACATGTTCGTCCAGGCCAAGAAGAACTCGCCCTGCATCCTCTTCATAGACGAGATCGACGCCGTGGGCCGCCACCGCGGGGCCGGCCTTGGCGGCGGACACGACGAGCGGGAGCAGACCCTGAACCAGCTGCTGGTGGAGATGGACGGCTTTGAGCCCAACGAGGCCCTGATAGTCATAGCCGCCACCAACAGGCCGGACGTGCTGGACCCGGCCCTCCTGAGGCCAGGGCGCTTCGACCGCCAGGTGGTCGTGCCCGTCCCAGACGTCCGTGGCCGCGAGCAGATCCTGAAGGTCCACAGCAAGAAGGTGCCGCTGGCCCCCGAGGTGAGCCTGGCCGTGGTGGCCAGGGGGACATCCGGCTTCTCCGGCGCCGATCTGGAGAACCTCATAAACGAGGCCGCCCTCATGGCCGCCCGGCATGACAAGGAGCAGGTCGGGGGGGAGGACCTCGACGCCGCCCGGGACAAGATCCTGATGGGCGTCGAGCGCAAGAGCATGATCATGAGCGACGAGGAGAAGGTGACCATAGCCTGGCACGAGGCCGGCCATGCCCTCGTCGCCATGCTCCTGCCAGGCTCCGACCCGATCCACAAGGTCTCGATCATCCCCAGGGGCGAGGCCCTCGGGGTGACCCAATACCTGCCGCTGGAGGACCGCTACACCCATTCCAGCGAGTATTTCAAGGTCAGGCTGGCAACCCTCATGGCCGGGCGGGTGGCCGAGGAGCTGGCCCTCAACCAGATGACCACCGGGGCTTCAAACGACATCGAGAGGGCCACCGCCATCGCCAGGAAAATGGTCTGCCGCTACGGCATGAGCGAGGCCCTGGGCCCCCTGTCCTTCGGCAATGAGGACGAGCAGATCTTCCTGGGCCGGGAAATCGCCCGCCACCGGGACTACTCCGAGAACACGGCCCAGAGAATCGACGCCGAGGTGACCAGTCTGGTGTCGGCGGCCCACGAGACCTCCACCCGCCTCCTGAGGGCCCACATGGACACTCTCAAGTCCCTTAGCGGCAAGCTTCTGGAAAAGGAGACCCTGGACGCCTCGGAGGTCATAGACGCCTGCCGCGAGGCCATCCTGGCCGAGGGCCTGGCGGTGCCGACGCCGGAGACGGAATTCAAGTTCGCCCCCATCCAGGCCCCACCGGAAGCCCCCGGCTCACCCCAGGGCCCTCCCCAGGCCTAGGGGCCGGCCAAGGGGAACCACGGCCAGGCCTTTCTGGAAAACCGGGGGGACGCCAGGTTTTCCCAGACCAGTCTGGATTTGGCCATTTCCAGGCCTGGCCTGTAACCAGGTTACCGGCGTCGGCCGCTCTCGTGGCCCCTTTTGGCCGGGGCGTTCCCCGTAGCCTTGGCCCATCGCCGCCTTTTGCCGTCAATCCCCGGCCAGCCTTGCTGCTTCTTCTGGAACCCATTTACTCCTGGGCAAAGAAATCGACATGGAAAATCATGACAAAGGCGGGTCGGCCGGCAAGGGCCTGACCCTGGAGTGGAGGATCGGCGGCCGGGGGCATAGGCTCGACTTCTCCAGGCCCATACTGATGGGCATCGTCAACGTGACCCCTGATTCGTTCTCCGACGGGGGCCTGTTCCTTTCCCCGGAGTCGGCCATCGCCTTGGCCGAGAGGCACCTGCGGGATGGGGCCCAGATAATCGACCTGGGCGGTGAGACGACCAGGCCCGGGAGCCTCCCGACCAGCCAGGAGGAGGAGTGGCGGCGCCTGGAGCCGGTCCTGGCCGCCCTGGCGGCGATGCCGGCCAGGCCCGTCGTCTCGGTGGACACCTACAAGGCGGCCATAGCCGAGAAGGCCCTTTTGGCCGGGGCGGCCATGCTCAACGACATCTACGCCGGCCGCAAGGAGCCCGGGATCCTCGACGTGGCCAGCGACCGGGGGGCGCCCATCATCCTCATGCATATGCTGGGTGAACCCAGGACCATGCAGGTCGAGCCACGTTACGACGACGTGGTCAGGGAGGTCAGGGAGTTCCTCGTGGAGAGGGCCCGGGCGGCCATGGAGGCCGGCATCCCCAGGGAGAGGATAATCCTGGATCCTGGCCTGGGCTTCGGCAAGAACGCCGGCCACAACCTCACCCTCCTGAACCGTTTTGAGGAGGTCATCCCCCCTGGCTTCCACTCGGTCATGGCCCTCTCCAGGAAGGCTTTCCTGGGCCGGATCATCGAAGACCCAGACCCGCTGAGGAGGGATCCGGCCACGGCCGCGGCCTCGGCCATAGCCGTCCTCAAGGGGGCCGAGATACTTAGGGTCCACGACGTGGCCCAGAGCCTTTTGGCCTCCAAGGTTGCCTGGGCCACCAGGCGGGAGAGCCTCTAGGGCCTTGTTCTTCCAAAAAAGACGGGCAACCCCTGACAGACACGGGGGAGCCAGGGGCATGGCGGAAAATGGCTTCCTGCCGCCGGACTGGCGATGTCGCCAAGGCCGCGGCAGCGAGAGGTGAATTTGACGGCCCTGCGGAGGCCCTGCTTCTTTGGCTCCGCTGGGCTGGTGCCTTGACGGCAGCGGATCGCGCCCGGCCATTTGGGGGTCCGGCGGGGCGTCCCCCGGCGCCACCAGACTTGAGGGGGCGCATACCGGCGGGGTGGCCGCTAGATCTGGCGGCCGCTTCCTCGTCGGGCCGGGGATGGCTTGATTGCCGCCCGGCGCCATCAGGGCCGCCCTGCCTCGGCGGCCCTCCGGTCTCGGTCATATTTAGGGGTTTTTCAACCAAACACCAAGGAAGAAGGGCCATTCCCCCCCGGGCCAAAGCCCCGGGCTCGCTGGCTAGAAGACGATGGACTCAATATCATCCATAATAAATTCCGTCCGCAATTCGACGTCCCTGATGCGGCTTGAGGACTACCTCGATATTTTTCTGGTGGGCCTGATCATCTACCAGGTCATCTCCCTGGTCAGGGGCACCAGGAGCGGGCAGGTCCTCCTGGGCCTGGGCGGGGTTTTGGGCTTCACCTACGCCATGTCGAACAAGTTCGAGCTCCTGACCCTTAGCTTCATAATGTCGTACCTTCTCTCCAACATCGTCCTGATCCTGGTCCTGCTGTTCACCCCTGACATCAGGAGGGGTCTGGCCAGGGCCGGGCGCTTTTCCCTGGTCAAGGCCAATCCCGCGCTGGCCGAGGCCATAAACGAGGTCGTCAGGGCCTGCTTCTTCATGGCCGAGAAGAGGGTGGGGGCCTTGATCGCCTTCGAGCGCCGGGTGAGCCTGGGCGAGTACATCGAGGCCGGGGCCAAGATGGGGGCGGCGGTCTCCGACCGGCTTCTTCTGGCCGTCTTCAACACCCACGCCCCGCTCCACGACGGGGCGGTCATCATCCATGACGGCCGTCTGGCCGCGGCCGGCTGCTTTCTCCCCCTCCTGCCCTTCGAGGATAACGTCAGCCGCTTCTTCGGGACCCGCCACCGGGCCGCCATCGGCCTGTCCAGGGAGTCTGACGCCCTGGTCGTGGTCGTCAGCGAGGAAAGGGGCCTGGTCTCGCTGGTCAGGGACGGGGAGGTCGAGGTCATGATGGGGGCGGCCAGCCTCAGGGACCGCCTTCTGTCCCAAATGGGCCTTAAGCCCCGCAAGGAAAAGACGGCCAAGGCCCACAAGGCCTAGCGCGCTGGAAACTTACCGCCACTGCCCCAAAGAGTGGCCGAGGCTGCTGACCCGTGTTCATAAATTTACTTAAAAATAAATTTCCTCTTTTTGCCCTGTCAATCTTCCTCTCATTCATATTGTGGCTGATGGTCTCGGCCTCTGGCACCAGAAGCGTGGACCTGGAGGTTAACCTGGTCGTGGATCAGCCGGCCGAGGACTCGGCCATCCTGGATCCACCCCTGCCAGACAAGATCAGCATCCGGGTGGAGGTCAACACTGCCCAGTACAAGCTCATCGAGAACAGGAGCCTCACCCTCAAGAGGGACATCTCGGACCTGGAGCCAGGCCCGCAGGCCATGGAGTTCGACAGGGAGGGGCTCCAGACCGACCTGTCGCTCCCGAGGGGGGCCACCATCATCCGGATCCAGCCCACCGAGATCCGCTTCCAGATCTACGGCTACGTGACCAAGAGCCTGCCGGTAAGGATCGATGAGCTCGGCGAGTACGACGAGAACCTGGAGGAGGGAAGGCGCGACATCGCCACCGAGCCGACCGAGGTCGCCGTCAGGGGACCGTCAAACGTGATGGAGACGCTGGAAAATGTCCCCGTGGCGGTCAGGCTGGCCAGCGTCACCCCGGGGGTCAAGATGGAGGTCAAGCCCATCCTGCCGGCCAGGGTCGAGCTCGTCAACGGCGTGGCCATCATGGCCGTGAACAACGCGAGATGGAAGCGCAGCGACGTGACGCTGGAAGTGCCAGTGCTCGCCGTGTCCGACCCGCCCCTCCCTGACGGGAGCTACACCATGGAGCTCGACAGGGAAAAGGTGACCGTGCCAGTCTCCTGGCCGGCCAACCTCCCCCTGCCTGGGCCCAGGTCCGATGGCGGCCTGAGCGCCACGGTCCAGGTCGATTTCAGGGAACTCGAGCGGGATCGCCGTAAGTGTCTGCAGGTCCAGTTCATGTTCCCCTCCGATGACATCGACCTCAGGGAGCCCGGCCGGCGCCAGCCAAGCGTCTGCGTGACCCTCAGGCATTCGCCCCCGCCTGACCCCGGCCCTTCCGCCCAGGCCGGGGACGCCGCCCCGGAGACGCCGGCCCCGGCCGCCGTCCCGTCCCCCCAGGCCGATCCCGGGGGCCAGGGGCCGGCGGCCGGGGGAGGGCACTGATGGGCGACAATGGCAGGGTCCTGTTCGGGACGGACGGGATACGGGGGGTCGTCAACCGGCCGCCCATGACGGCCGAGGTGGCCATGAGCCTGGGCCGGGCCCTGACCTGCCTGATCCGGGACGACAGGGGGCTCCGGCGCCACCCAAAGGTCGTGGTCGGCCAGGACACGCGCCTTTCTGGCGACATGCTCTCCAGCGCCGTGGCCGCCGGGGTCATGGGCCAGGGGGGGCACGTCTTCATGGCCGAGACCTTGCCCACCCCCGGGCTGGCCAACCTGACGGCCAGCACCAGGGCCGACGCCGGGGTGGTCATCTCCGCCTCCCACAACCCCTTCCAGGACAACGGGCTGAAGATTTTCGACGGCCAGGGCTACAAGCTGCCCGACGGCACCGAGCAGCGCCTTGAGGCCCTGATGGGGGACCCCGGCCGCCTTGACCGGGACCTGGCCCAGCCAGGGGTGGTCGGGCGGACCTACAGGATCCACGACGCCGTGGGCCGCTACGTGGTGGCCCTCAAGGCCACCTTCCCCAAGGCCATGGACCTCGATGGCCTGACCCTGGTCCTGGACTGCGCCAACGGGGCGGCCTTCAGGTCGGCCCCGGCCGTCTTCGAGGAGCTGGGGGCCCAGGTCCACGTCCTGGGCAACAGCCCGGACGGCTTCAACATCAACCAGGCCTGTGGCTCCCTGTTCCCGGAGGTCTGCGCCCGGAGGGTGGTCGAGCTCGGGGCCGACCTGGGCGTGGCCCTCGACGGCGACGCCGACAGGGCCATCTTCATCGACCACCTGGGCCAGGTGGTCGACGGCGACCAGATCATGTTCCTGTGCGCCGCCCACCTCAAGAGGGCCGGCTCCCTGGCCAGGAACGCCATCGCCGCGACGGTCATGAGCAACATGGGCCTGGAGGTCGCCCTGGGCGGGGAAGGCATCAGGCTCCTCCGCACCAGCGTGGGCGACCGCTACGTGGCCGAGTGCCTGAGAGGCGAGGGGCTGAACTTCGGGGGGGAGAAGTCGGGGCACCTGATATTCCTGGACCACGCCACGACCGGCGACGGCACCCTGGCCGCCCTGCAGACCCTGGCGGTCATGAAGACGACCGGGAGATCGCTCAGGGAGCTGGCCTCCCTGATGACCCTCTTCCCCCAGGTCCTGATAAACGTGCCCGTGGCCCGGCCGGCCCTGGCCGCCTCCGACCCAGGGGTCAGGGCCGCGGTCGACGGGGCCAGGGAAAGCCTGGGCCCCCTGGGCCGCATCCTGCTCCGGCCATCGGGGACGGAGCCCGTGGTCAGGGTCATGGTCGAGGGCCAGGACGAGTCCCTGATAACGGCCCTGGCCCAGGAATGCGCGGACCGGGTGGCCAAGATTCTGGCCTAGGGCCCCGCTCCGATAAAGGCGGCGGGCGAACGCGGCCCAATTTCCTCCGTTCCAGCCGCGGCCGACGCCCGGCATGGGTCGGGGCATATTCGCCCGCCATGTCAAGCCAGCCGCGGCGCCGGTGGCCAGCCAAGTGGCCAATCGTGTCTTGCAAGGGGCCCACCCTGGCTTCTGCGCCTGCGATTCCAGATGCGCCGGCGCATCGCGCGTCTTTAACCGCTCGACACGACACGGGGCCTTGCCTTTCTTGATTTGGCGGGAGCGGACAGCCCGGACAAGCCAGGCCGCCGCAGGCTCCAAGGAAATGCGGCCGGCTTTACGGCCACAGGTATACCTGGGATCTGTAAAAAAATTAGTTGTAATAGATTTTATGATATGTTATGCTAGTCCATAGTTCAAGAAATAAGGAGAAAAGCTATGGACTGCATCACAGAAGATCGAATAAGAATCATACTTCCTCTTTTAAATGAAAAACAAAAAAGAATTTACCTTGCAAAAGAGTCTGAAGGCTTAGGATACGGGGGATTAAAGGCGATACATGAATTAACAGGTGTATCTAAGACGACCATAATCAAAGCCAAAAAAGAGTTAACAGAAGGTACCTATGATCATAATCGGATCCGTAAAACAGGTGCTGGCAGAAAACAAATTACTCAAAAATATCCAAATATTTATGAAGCAATTGAAAAAATAATTGGTAATGATACATTAGGTGACCCAGAAAGATATATTTTGTGGACAACAAAAAGCTTAAGAAATATCAATAAAACGTTGACCCAAAATGGTTTTGACATCAGCCATGCCACGCTTGGTAATTTATTAAAAGATATGGAATATAGTCTTCAACTAAACCAAAAGATGTTACAGAATGGCGAGGCTCATCCAGATCAAAATGGTTAATTTGAATTTATAAATAAAAAATGCAGTGAGTTTATTAAGACTATGCAGCCAGTAATATCTGTCGATACCAAAAAGAAGGAATTGATTGGTAATTTTAAGAATCATGGCTCTGAATACTGCAAGAAAAAAAATCCGACAAAGGTGTTAGATCATGATTTCCCGATTAAAGAACTTGGCAAGGTTGTTCCATATGGTATATTTGATATTAGTCGAAACGAAGGTTTTGTAAATCTAGGAATTTCCCACGATACGGCAGAGTTTGCCGTTGAGAGTATTATGCGGTGGTGGCAAACCCTCGGAAATAACACGTATCCCTATGCCCAGAAGCTATATATAACCAGCGATAATGGTGGCAGTAATGGATCGCGGGTCAAGTTATGGAAGAAACAACTGCAAGAATTTGCTAATATTTCAGGTTTAGAGGTACATGTCTCCCATTTTCCTTCTGGCACTTCAAAATGGAATAAAATTGAACATAGAATGTTTTGCTTTATTAGCAAGAATTGGAGAGGTAGACCACTTATATCAGTTGAAACTGTTATACAACTGATATCAAATACAAGCACAGAGAAAGGTCTGAAAATTATTTGCGTTGAAGATAAAAACCATTATGAATTAGGAACAAAAGTCACTGACAGAGAATTGGCCGAGATAAATATGACTAAAGATTCTTTTCATGGCGATTGGAATTATGCAATCGCTCCAAAGAAAAAATAACATTTTATTTTTTTACAGATC
>JAISEK010000120.1 GCA_031264145.1 Deltaproteobacteria bacterium | reverse complement strand
TAAAAAAATATCCTGACAACTTTACTTAAAGTTAGATCAAGATAATCCTAATATCTTCAAATGAATTTTGCCAACAAAACAATCAACTGTGTATGTTCAAAAAATAGGGGGAATTTAGGGAAAAACTGCGTGATTTTAGGCTTTGGACGCTACTGGAAGCAAACCGGCGTATTTTGCTGTTTCTTGACGTTTTATTCGGCCTGCCCGAAGGCCCGGAGGCCCGGAGGGGCCAGAGGAAGTTTGGCGGTGGTCTGGGAAATTACCTTGACAAATCTGATCGGGTGATTAGATTTAGAACGGCGAGGCCGCCGCGCCTTGGTCCGCGACCAGGGGGCTTTGTCTGGCCAGAGGTTGATTTATCGCGGGCTCTTGGGTAGAATTCGCTACCACTGGCCGGGCCTCGCCCTGGCCCCGCCTCATCGGGGCCTTTCCCTCGTCGTCAGCCATTCTACTGTTGGAGTTACCGGTTATGTCCCTCTCGGTATTGAACTGGAAGGCTCGGCGGTCCCTGTCAGAAAGCCCCAAGGCCACCACGGCGGCTCTGGCGGCCGCCGGACGCGAGCTCATGGGGCATGGCCGGCCGGTCGAGGCGGCCGATTTCCTGGCAAAGGGCTCAGACTCGGAGGGCCTGGCCCTCCTTAGGGCCCAGGCGGTGGAGGAGGGCGATTTTTTTCTTTACTCCAGGATCTGTCAGCTCCAGAAAACCGCCCCCAGCGAGGGCGAGCTCCAGTCCCTGGCCGACCGGGCCGCCTCGCTGGGCCTTTTGGCCTACGAGAGCTCAGCCAGGGAACTGCTGGCCCGTGGCCTCGATACTCCCTAAGCCGTACCCCTAGTCTTCCCTGGCCATGGCCAGGGTTTTTTAATACAGCGTTCCGCTCCGCCCCTAACCGACCTCCCCCGCCCAAGGTGAGGGGCCGTCGAGGGCCACTTGCCGGGCCAAGGATAAGGCGCGGGGCCATTTGTTTTTTGCCAACGGCCGGACGCCTCCCCGACCAGGCCCTCCTGGAGCCCGTGGCAGGCGGCAGTGGGGTGCGGGATGGCCCGGCTCACTATTGCGGCCTCGCTGGGGAACCTGGGAATCGCCAGGCCAGCTTTCGCCCGCCTGCCGACGCCCTTATCCGGCACCGCTGAAAGCCGTTCTCCAACCGAAAGAGGCCCCCCGGCGTCTTTCGTCCTTTTTTGGCCTGGGCCGCACAGCCCATGGCGGGCTGCCCGGTGGGCTGGGCTCGCGTCGCCTGGCCGGGGATTCCCTGCGACCCTGGGCCAAGGCCGCCCGCCGGGCGACTGGCCGCCCCGGCCTTTCGGGCAACCCCACGGCGCGCGCCGGCCGGGGGCCATCAGGGCCCACGGTCCCTCGGCGAAGTGGCCTTTCAAGATTCGCCCTGGACCTTGGGCGAGAACCGTCATCGGCCATGTCGGCCGCAAATTGGTGACGAGCATCCCATCAGGCCCGCTTCCCGCCGAAGGGAAGGGGCCATTCCTCCCCGGGCCGGGGCCCGGGTTTTCCTGGCTGGAAGATGAGCAACAAAGCTGACTACTACGACGTCCTCGGCGTTAGCCGGAATTCCGACTCGGCCTCAATAAAGAAGGCCTACCGCAACCTGGCCCTGAAATACCATCCGGACCGCAACCCGGGCGACGCCGAGGCCGAGGAGCGCTTCAAGGAGGCGGCCGAGGCCTACGAGGTCCTGAGCGACCCCGAGAAGAGGCAGCTCTACGACCAGTACGGGCATGAGGGCCTCCACCACGCCGGCTTCGAGGGCTTCAAGGGCTTCGGCGACATCTTCTCAGCCTTCGGGGACATCTTCGGCGACCTTTTCGGCGTCGGCCGGTCCGGGTCCAAGAGGGGCCGCGACCTGGGCGTCGAGGTGGTCATCGACTACGTGGACGCCTACACCGGCTGCGAGACCAAGGTCAAGCTCCCCAGGGTGGAGAAGTGCGACGCCTGCGCCGGCACGGGCTCCAGGTCCAGGATCATCCAACAATGCCCCAACTGCAACGGCCAGGGCCAGGTCGTCCAGGGCATGGGCTTCATCCGCATGGCCGTCACCTGCCCAAAGTGCAGGGGAACGGGCGAGTTTCCCTCGGATCCCTGCCCGGAGTGCAACGGCCAGGGCCGGATAAACAGGCAGAGGGAGCTCACGGTCCACGTCCCGGCGGGGGTGGGCACGGGCGCCCGCCTCAGGATCCGCGGCGAGGGCGGCCTGGGCGAATCGGGCGGCGAGTCCGGCGACCTGTACGTGGAGATCGCCGTCAGGCACCATGAGCGGTTCGGGCGGGAGCGCAACCACGTCCTCTACGAGACCAAGATAGACATGGTCCTGGCCGCCCTGGGCGGCGACCTGGAGGTCCCCACGGTCACCGGGGAGACCAGGGTAGTCAAGGTGCCCGAGGGCGCCCAGAACGGGAAGCTCATCCGCATACCCGGGCTGGGCTTCCCCAGCCCCAGCTCCTCCAGCGGCTCCAGGGGTGACCAGATAGTCTCGCTGAGCGTCGTCACGCCCAAGAATCTGACCGACCGCCAGCGCGAGCTGCTGGAGGAGTTCGCCCTGATAGAGGAGGAGAAGAGCCACGAGGGCACCCTGAAGGGCTGGACCAGGAAGTTGACCGACAAGGTGAAGAAGGCCCTGCAGAATTGACCGCCGAGGGCCGGGGACTGGCCGGCCATAGGCCGAGGGGCCCCCGGCGGGGCCCCTTTCCGAGGAGGGATCATGCCCTTTCCCGTCGACCGCCCCAGACGTCTCCGCGACAACCCGGTCCTCAGGGAGCTGGTCAGGGAGACATCCCTGGGGGCCTCAGATCTGATCTACCCCATCTTCGTCGTTCCAGGCCACCGCGTGAGACGGCCCATCCCGGCCCTGCCGGGCCAGTTCCACCTGTCGCCCGACGAGGCGGGCGTCCTGGCCCTGGAGTTCAGCCGCGCCGGTGGCCGGGCGCTGATGCTCTTCGGGCTGCCCGACTCCAAGGACGAGACCGGGAGCCCCGGGGCCGACCCCAAGGGCCCGGTCCCGACGGCCGTCAGGGCCATCAAGGACCTGGTGCCGGATCTGGCCGTGATAACCGACGTCTGCCTCTGCGAGTACACCAGCCACGGCCACTGCGGCCTGGTCGATGGCCAGAGGGTCCTGAACGACGCCTCCCTGCCCCATCTGGCGGCCCAGGCCCTGTGCCACGCCAGGGCCGGGGCCGACATGGTGGCCCCCTCGGACATGATGGACGGCCGGGTCCAGGCCATCCGGCGGCTCCTGGACGACGAGGGGCTGGCCAGCGTGCCCGTCATGGCCTACAGCGCCAAGTACGCCAGCGCCTTCTACGGCCCCTTCAGGCAGGCGGCCGACTCCACCCCGGCCTTCGGGGACCGGCGGGGCTACCAGATGGACCCGGCCAACCGCCGGGAGGCCCTCCTGGAGGTCGATCTGGACCTGGCCGAGGGGGCCGACGTGGTCATGGTCAAGCCAGCCGGGCCATACCTGGACGTCATCAGGGAGGTCCGCCTCCACACCGGCCGGCCACTGGCCGCCTACCAGGTCAGCGGGGAGTTCGCCATGCTCAAGCATGCCGCCGCCGCCGGGGCCCTGGACTTCAGGAGGGCCGCCTGGGAGAGCCTTGTCGGCATCAAGCGGGCCGGGGCCGATCTCATCCTCACCTACCTGGCCCCAGAGGTCCTGCCCTGGCTCTAGGGCCCGGTCTTTCCTGACCCGACTGGCGAGGATGCCTCTGGCTATCCCGACCTGGCCGCCGTTTGCCCATGAAATGGGGCCGCGGCGGGCGGATATTTTTCGACCTGCGCAAGTGGTTGCCCTTAAGACCATCAGGCGGCTTTGGCCAGAACAGGAACCGGCTTAAATGGAATGACCTTATTCTGGGCCCATTCGTGGATTTCACCGTTGACATGGGCACAGCAGAT
>JAISEK010000106.1 GCA_031264145.1 Deltaproteobacteria bacterium | reverse complement strand
GTAGGCACCCCCTTTTTAATATTAGAATTCTAATCTTAAAAAGAGGAAAATGCAAGTAAAAAAAATTGAAACATCGCAATATTTATTGGACGATAATTTTTGAGCTGTATTTTTAGTAGTAAAAAATGTAAAATTCACGTGATAATGGATGCAACTCTCAACATCGCGCGTCACAGGAGGCCTGGCCTGGGCACGCCCCTGGCCCGGATGTCCTGGCGGCCCCCGCCCAGGGGCCGATCAGGCCGCGCTCGGCGTTGGAGAACCCGGTCAGGCGGGCCCACGTGGGGCCCGCCGGCGACGCCGGCGGCGAAGGGGGGAACCGGCCATGTGGCTGACCGCACTGAAGAAATACTGGAAGCCGGCCCTGATCGGTCTGGCCGCCGTCCTGGCCCTGGCCGGTCTCCTGTACGTCAGGTCACTCAGGGCCGACAACGTCAGGCTGGCCGCCGAGGCCTCCCGCGACGCCGACGCCGAGGTCATGGCCGAGGACCTCCGGGCCAACCAGGAGGCCCTGGCCCAGCGGCAGGCCTAGAGCGAGAGGCTAGCCGGGGTACGCTCCGCGGACCGGGCCGAACCGGAGAAATCATATTAGACAGAACGAGTAAGCTTGCGGCTAGGCTGCTGGCCGCATCCCTGATTCCGTTTATGACCGGCTGCGCCGCGGTAGGCCCGCGATGGTCGCCGCACCCCGTGCCTTCCCCCGACGGTCTACCTCCAGGACGTGCCGGCGCCGGTCCTGTCCGGGTGGACAAACAAGGATCTGGCCGAGTACGTCCTGGGGCTAAGGGAGGCCCTGGACAGCTCCAACCTGGATAAGTTCCACCTGAGGGAGTGGGCCGAGGAGACGCTGTATCAATAAAAAAAGTCCCTTTGGGGGCTTTTGGGACAAAACCGGAATACTTGGCGCAGGGTACTGCTCCGAGACGAATATCAAGGATCTGCGCGACAACGATATCCCTTTCCTGATTCGTCTGCCGGACAATGATTTGGCGAGAAAGCTGATCGACGGGCATGGGATGGACGTTTGCGGCGCGGAGCATGCGCTTGAATATGTCGAGCGGCTTTTGTTCATGAAACGTGTTTCCGTGGAACTGTCAGGCCATGATTGCCATGCCTATATCGCGGTTGATTTTAAACGGCTGACGGACGAGCAGGAACATCATTATCGGAAGGCGGTAAAAAATCGGAAGAAGGATGAGGAGAAAACGGAGCCAGAGACATCAAGGGACCGGTTTGGCTATTTCGTGCTGATCTCGTCCGAGAAACTGGAAACATCAGAGGTGATGCCGTTGTACTATATGCGCCAGACCATCGAGCAGACGTTTGGCTTCGCGGAGAACGACGTCGCGCTTTTGCCGCCGCGCAATCACAATGACGCGACATTCCGGGGGCATCTATTGCTGTCATTCATGGCGACGGTCATGCTTGTCACGGTCAAGCGAATTCTAAAGGCCCGAAAAAAGCTGGCGATGATGCCAGCCGTTCAGGCCCTTAGATCCATGCGCAACATAAAGGGTGAAGTGTCTTCTCATGCCCTGGTCACTAGTGAGCCCGGCAAATTCGCGAATCTGATCATCAAGGAACTGAAACTCGATGTTCCTGGAGTCGTAAATCTATATTGAGTAAATTAGCCGAGAGATACTGGTTGTTCATGAAAACATTGCCTCAGCAAAAGAACCGCCAATTTCCTGAAAGATTCCCCTGTAGCCGTAAGACGCATAATTTCTCACTGACGGCCGCATTATTGGATGTCAGTAATTCTTGACCGAGGAAGACTGCTGGCCAGCAGTTCGCAGGCCAAAATGGGACCTCGCGCTCAAGGGCATCGCGCAAATAAGGCCTGGCTCAATTGGGGCCACCACGCCCGACAGTCATGATTTTTGAAACGTCGGCCGAGGCGGGGGCGGCCATTGGCCGGCCCATCGGGACCATGGCGGCACGGCCATTACGCCATCATCCTAGAAAAAGCGCAAGACCCAAGGGGGCCATTCGCCTTCCGGCCCGCGAAAAGGAAGGGGGCCAGGCCGTAAGCGATCCCGGCCTGGCCCCCTTCGCGTTTCCCGCCGGCCCGTCCTACAGGCCAGCGGCCTCCCTGAGCCTGGGCGCCAGGTCGGTGGCTTCCCAGGTGAAGTCTGGATCGCTCCGGCCAAAGTGGCCATAGGCGGCCGTCTTCTGATAGATGGGCCTCTTGAGCCGCAGGTGCTCCGTCATGGCCGCCGGCTTGAAGGAGACAGCGCCTCTCAGGGCCTGGGCGATCTTGTCCTCTGGCACCTGCCCCGTCCCGTAGGTCTGGACCATGACCGAGACCGGCTCGGCCACGCCGATGGAGTAGGCCAGCTGGACCTCGCACGTCCTGGCCAGGCCGGCGGCGACCACGTTCTTGGCGGCATAGCGGGCCATGTAGCAGGCGCTGCGGTCAACCTTGGAGGGATCCTTTCCGGAAAAGCAGCCCCCGCCGTGGCGGCCCCAGCCACCGTAGGTGTCGACGATGATCTTGCGCCCGGTCACCCCGCAGTCGCCCATGGGCCCGCCGATGACGAAGCGGCCGGTGGAGTTTATGTGTATCTTGGTGTCGGCGTCAAGAAGATTCCCTGGGATTGACTTCTTGATGACCTCATCAATCAAGGCCTCCTTGAGTTTGTCGGTGGTTATCTCAGGGGAGTGCTGGGCGGCCAGGACGACGGCCTCGACCCTCAGGGGCTTGCCGCCACGATACTCGACCGTGACCTGTGATTTGCCGTCTGGCCTGAGAAAGTTCAGTATGCCGTTGTGGCGGACCTGGGCCAGACGGGAGGTCAATTTGTGCGCCAGATAGATTGGGAGCGGCATCAGGGCCTCGGTCTCGTCGGTGGCGAACCCGAACATGAGCCCCTGGTCCCCGGCCCCCTGCTCGTGGTTGGAGCTGACGTCAACGCCCATGGCGATGTCGGGCGACTGCTTGCCAATGGCGTTTATGACCGAGCAGGTCTGCCAGTCGAAGCCCATGTCGGAGTTGTTGTAGCCGATCTTCTTTATGGTCGATCTGACCACGTCGGTCAAATCGACCCAGCAGTCCGTGGTTATCTCGCCGGCAATCAGGGCCATGCCGGTGGTGACCAGGGTCTCGCAGGCCACCCTGCCGTTGGGATCGTTCAAGAGGATGGCGTCCAGGACGCCGTCCGAGATCTGGTCGGCCACCTTGTCTGGATGTCCCTCGGTGACCGATTCCGAAGAAAACAAGAAATCTCCGTTGCTCATAAGTCTGCCCGCTGACCGCCGTGGAAAGCTATGCGCGCCGATGTGG
>JAISEK010000100.1 GCA_031264145.1 Deltaproteobacteria bacterium | reverse complement strand
CGCCAGCCCCTCCAGGTCCCGACCCCGGTCACCGACGCCGACAGCCACTGGCCACGGCGCGTCCCGGAGGCCACCCCGGTCGCCCTGCTATCAGAGGCCTCGGAGCTGGGTGGCCTCCCCCTCGAGGCCGTCCTCGGCCCAGGCGGGACCTTCGCGGTCCCGGCCCTGGCCGCCCTGGTCCCGGACGGTCCCCTCCAGGTCTCCGTCTCCGCCCTGGGCCTCTACTCAAACGCCGTCTCCTTCGCCGTGGATCTCGCCCCGGGCGGCCTGGGCCTGGCGGCCTCGGCCGACCGGCTGGAGTTCCTGGTCCCGACCCCGGTCACCTTCGCGGTCAGCCACGGGGGACGGCCCCTCCCGGAGGGGACCAGGGTCGCCGTGGTCTTCGCGGCCTCGGAGCTGGGTGGCCTCCCCCTCGAGGCCGTCCTCGGCCCCGGCGGGACCTTCGGGGCCCCGGCCCTGGCCGCCCTGGTCCCGGACGGGCCCCTCCAGGTCTCCGTATCCCTGGGGACGCTGTCCTCCGGGGAGGCCCCCTTCGCCGTCTTCCTGGACGAGGCCCAGCTGGCCTTCGCGGCCAGCCCGGACGAGCTGGAGCTCTTCCTGCCCCAGCGGACGACCTTCAGCTTCGCCTACCGGGGCGTGCCCCTGCCGCCGGGCCTGGAGGTCGGCCTCCAGGCCAGCCCCGGCCACCTGGAGAACCTCCCCGGCCAGGGGGTCACCGGACCCTCCGGGGAGATCGTGGCCCCGGCGCTGACGGCGGCCAGGGCCTCGGGGCCCCTGCCCGTCCAGGGCCTCGTGGGCGCCCGGCCGGCCGGGACCGAGGAGTTCTCGGTCCTGGTCAGGGCGACGGAACTCGCGCTCGGGATGGAGGTGGAACCAGACATAACCTACCAGTTCCCCGAGCGCGACCCCTCGGACGGTCCCTTCATCAGGCCCTGCCAGGATTTCTCCAACATCCTGGTCGCCTCCTACCGGGGCCGGATCCTGGCCAACGAGGAGGTCCTGGTGGAAGGCTTCGGCTTCCGGCCGGAGGGCCCGGTGACGACGGACCAGGAGGGGCGGATAGAGGGCACGATCCGCTACACGCTGGACGACCTGGACTACCACAACCAGAAGGGCGGGGCCTACTTCCTGACCGTCAACGGGGTGACCATGGAGACCCCCGGCCCCAAGGCCACCAACTTCACCGTCTGCGGACGGCCCTAGTCCCCGCCCCGCCCGGGGCCGGCCCCGCTCCCCCCTCGGGGGGAGCGGGGCCGCGAGGCGTGGGACGGCCAGGGGAAACCAGCGGGCAGTCCCCGCCTTTCATGCCCTTTTACTTTGGCCGGCCCGACCGTGGTCCCGGCCTTTTGCCTCGGCCCCTGGCCGCCGGTCTTGGCTTCCCGTCCATATGCGTTCCTGAGATCCGGCCGCCAAGGAAGTGCCATAAAATAAACATTTTTTATATTATTTACTTGATGAAAAAATGCTATAAATTTTTTATTATAAGTCATATCGCCTGAATAATTTAAATAATAACAATAACAATATTTATACATTAATTATTATTGTGTTTAACATCATATAATCTAAAAATAGTTTTGTTATTATACGGCGACCTATAGAAAACAACCATGTGCCTGCCTCAGTCTGACCGCATTCCCCAGTTCTCTTTTGGACACGCTGGCGCACCAGCCAAAATTGGAATCATGGCCTCGCCGCCGCCACGCCCAAAGAGCCATCATTTCGATATATAATATGGAACGTCGGATAATGATTGAGACACGGCCTGACATTGGCCCGTTGTTGTCCGCGACAGGAACGCCTGGAACCGGAGGAACCCGACATGACCCAGGATTTGCCGACTCTGCCCATCGGGACCCAGGATTTCGAGGGGCTGAGGCTTGAAAAGGAAGTCTACGTCGACAAGACGATGTATCTCCCGATGCTGCGCAAGGCGGGCCGCATAGTCTTTTGCTCCCGGCCCCGGCGTTTCGGCAAGACCTTGACCGTCACGACGCTTGACGCCTTCTATTCGGGAAGGAAGGATCTTTTCCTGGGCCTGGCGGCCGAGAAATACATGGACTCCCCTGGTTTCGCCACACGGCCGGTCATCCACCTGGACATGAACAGGGTGGCGGGCAGCGGCGACATTGGACTCCTGACAAAAAGGATCCAGATAATGCTCGAGAGCAATGCCGCCAGGCATGACGTGAAGCTTGAGGGAGTCGACTGCTATTCTAATTTTTTCTCGCTTATGCAAAATGTCAGCCAGCCACCCACTAAAAAGGCCGTCCTCCTGATTGACGAGTACGATGCCCCAGTCATCTCGCTTGTCCAGCGGGGCGAACTTCTCAGGGACGACAGGCTGGTTCAGGAAACCCGCGAGACGATGAGGAATCTCTATTCCCAGATCAAATCGGCCGAAAAATCCCTTGAGCTCGCCTTCATAACAGCGGTCACCAAGTTTTCCAGGATGGGCGTGTTCTCCACCCTCAACAACCTGGTGGACATATCGCTCAGGCCCGAGTTCGCCGCCTTCATGGGCCTGACCCAGGAGGAACTGGAGAGGTATTTCTCCCACCACGTAAGAAAGACGGCCAGGGAGCGGGGCGTTGGCGAAAGTGAACTCCTGGGGCAGATCAGGGAGTATTACCACGGCTTTTCCTTTGACGGGAAGACCAGGCTGTACAATCCCTTTTCCACCCTATCTTTCTTCGGTGAAGGGGAATTCGACGACTTTTGGATGGAATCGGGCTCCAACGCGATCGTCAGGAATTTCCTGAAGGACAAGACGCTCACGGTGGACCAATTCCAGGACATCGAGGTGAACCGACAGTTCGCCCGCTCGCCAGGGGAAATCGGGGCCACGCCACCGCATGGCTTCCTCTACCAGGCCGGCTACCTGACCCTCAGGGCCAAGGGCGGGGCACTTTATGGCCTCGACTACCCCAACCTCGAGGTCCGCTCAGCCATATCCACCCTCTTCCTGGAGAATCTCATCCCCGCCTGGGACGACGTCGGCAAGGACGGGCGGGAGCTGGGCAGGTGCCTCGCAGCCGGAGACGTGCCCGGGATGGTCGGCGTCCTGAGGCGGCTCCTGGCCGGCATCGCCCACGACGACCACGCTGACGCGGACAGGCCACCACGGGGCGGGAGCCTGGACAGGGGCATCCGCGCCGCGGCGGGCCCGGGCCTGGCTGACGAGACGCTCCGAAGGCTGTCGGCCGAGCTGGCCAGGAGGATCCGCCGGGCCAAGGGCGAGAGCTTCTACGTCTCCATACTGTACGCCGGCCTGTGGATGGCCGGGGCCCAGGTGGCCTCCGAGAGGCACGGGAACCTTGGCCGGCTCGACCTGGAGGTCAGGCACGGCGGCCTCCTGTACGTCATCGAGGCCAAGATGGCCGCGGACGCCAGGGGTGGGGCCAAGGCCGCCAGGGCGGGGATGGGCCAGATACGCGGGAGGGGCTATGGCCAGGCCGAGAAGGACCCCATCCTGGTGGCCCTGGCCATCGGCAGGAAGGAAAGGAACGTCGTGGCCTGCCTCTTCGAGAAGGACGGCCGCCTGATGGCCGTCGATGGCCAGGGACGGCCCTCCCTGGCCAATATGGATATACGGGAAAAAACGCCGAAACCAAAATCGTAGAACTTAGGGAGCCTCCTGGACCTTCAGGGCCGGCACCGTGGAAAGACCGACCCGCCGCAGCCCTCGGCCACATCCGTCGCCATGTCCGAACATGGACCTGGCCATACCAGCCAAGGGCGGCGGCGGACCCAGCCGGGGCTGGTTTTGGGCCACGGCGGCAGCGGCCACTGGCCGGAGGCCATCGGGGGAACGGATTCCAGCCGATCCGAGGCGGCAGCGGCCAAGACGCAGCCCCTGACCCTGGCGGGAAGGCTCGAACCAGCAATGGCAGTCCCCGGAAGGACCACATCCGTGGCGATAACAGCGATTGGACGCAGGGGAGGAGGACGCCAAACGGCCGGGGCCGGAGGGAGGCACCGCTGCCAGAGGAGGCCGGGGGGCCCCGGCATGATGGAGGGACCATGGGAGGCATCATGGGAGGAAACGACGGCCAGCCACGGGGCCTGAGGCCGGAGGAGGCCCTGGACCAGCGTTGGCTGCAAAGGGACGTGAGATCGCCCGGCGAACGCTTTCTGGCCCTCTTTACCGGCCGGGGCCTGGTGCTGGGCATACTGGGGACGACCATCGTCCTGGATCTGGGCGACCCGTCCCTCTGCCTGTTCCTCCTGCCGGCCGCCATCCTGGCGACAGGCCTCCACCTCCTGACGACCAGGGGCCTGGGTCTTCCGCTGAGGCTGCCCAAGTCCGCCGGGAGGCCCGACCCCAGCTCGCCCAGGCCGGGACGGAAAGGGCACACCCAGGCCGCCGGCATCATGTTCCTGGGGAACGAGGCCGAGAGCGGCAAGGAGATGTGGCTGGACCAGAGGGACATGCTCACCCACGCCCTGGTCCTGGGGACCACCGGGAGCGGCAAGACGCAGGCCCTGGTCTCGATGGCCTACAACGCCCTGGCGACCGGATCCGGCCTCTTCTACATCGACCCCAAGTCCTCTTCGGAACTGCCGATGCAGATCTGGCAGCTGGCCAGGTTCCTGGGGCGGGACGACGACTTCAGGGTCCTGAACTACATATCGGACAACGGCCGGGGACGGGGGCGGCTCACCAACACCAACAACCCCTTTTCCCTGGGCTCGGCCGACGCCCTGACCCAGCTTCTGGGCTCCCTCATGCCGCCTTCCCACGACGGCAACGGCATCTTCGCCGACAAGGCCCTGGCCCTCATCTCCGGGCTCCTGTACGCCCTGGTCGATCTGAGGGACCAGGGCCTCCTGAGGCTCTCGGTCTCGGCCATCCGCGACCACCTGGCCCCCGAGGCCTGCGTGGGGCTCCTGGGGCACCCCAGCCTGGGCGCAGCGGCCAGGGCCTCGCTCAAGGCCGCCCTCCACAACTGCAACTGGGCCGAGGGAAGGCCCCTGGAGAGCCAGAACGCCTTCTTCGAGCAATACGGCTACGCCCAGAGCTACTTCGGGCGGGCCCTCTCCAGCCTCACCGACACCTACGGCCACATCTACGGGGCCGAGTGCGGGGAGGTGGACTTCAGGGACGTGGTCCTGAACCGCCGCATCCTGGTCACCCTCCTGCCGTCCATGGAAAAGAGCCCGGCCGAGCTGGCCTCCCTGGGCAAGATCACCCTCTCGGCCGTCAGGACCGCCGCCGCGGTCGGCCTGGGCTCGTCCGTGGAGGGCCACGAGAAGGACGTCCTGGGCTCCCTGCCGTCCCACTTCAGGGGCACGGGGCCCTTCCTGAGCGTGGTCGACGAGTACGCCGCCATCGTCACCCCCGGCTTCGAGATGCTCCTGACCCAGGGCCGGGGCCTGGGCATGGCCACGGTGGTGGCCAGCCAGGACTACGCCGGGCTCCTCGAGGCCGACCGCAAGGGGGTCCAGCAGATAGCGGCCAACACGGCCATGAAGATCTTCATGAAATCCGACGACCCCGACAAGACCTATGGCCTCCTGAGATCCATGACCGGGGAGGCCCCGGTCATGCGGACCACGGGCTACGAGCTCAGGCCTGGCGGCCTGGTCGGCGGCGACTGGCGCGACAACCTGGGGGCCACGGTCCAGGTCGTGCCCAGGACGGACTTCCTGGACCTGACCTCCCAGCTGGAGGGCGAGGCCCACTGCGTCTTCAGGGGCCGCCTCGTCAGGGCCAGGATGTTCTACGCCAACCCCGACACCACGGGGGCCGTGGCCAGGATCCACCAGTTCCTGCAGATGAAATTCTAGCCTCCCCGCCCCCGGCCCGGTCCAGGCCGGCCGGACAGGGCACCGGAGCTATCGCGAACCGCAGGGCCTCCAGGGAGCGGGGAAGCCGCCCTCGTCTTCCCCCGACCCAGGCGAGCCGGGCCCGGACGAGGAACATGCGGTGGCGCAAAGGCCCGCCAGTCCACGCCGGCTCTTGGACAAGCCTCGTCTTGTCGGCCCGGACAGGGTTCCCCGGGGGACGCCTTGGAAGTCCCCGGGCCGACAGAAAACGCCGTCACTTAGACAAACTATAGGGGAATTTTTGATCAAATCAGGAAGGACAAAAAATCAATGAGTCTATTTGATTATTTCCGCCAATATCTCCAACCCGTCTCATTTTGTCTCGCCACGGGTTCACGTCTTTAAGGCCCTCAGTAAATTGTGCGTCCAATTGAGCCGAGCAGTATTTTTTTATTTGCTTTTATGTCAACAGTCCAATGCCCCTTCTGGCCCATCAGTCAGGTCTTGGGGGAGACCAATCCAGTCATCGAGGCGATGATGACATACCCAGCCATCTCGCCTTTCCGGGGCGTCATTCGCCGAACGGCCAATGTTCAGGCCATCCTCCAAAACAAGTTTTTCAAGTTCCCCAAACACAGTCCTGCTTGCCTGGGCGCATCGTCTGCCCTGGCATTGTCCGCCACGCCTGGGAGTCCGGGTTGGGCAGGATTTTGCCCCAGGATTTCCCTGGAAGCGCGCCTGTCCCCGCTCCCAGGCTGAGGATCAACCCAGCATGACGCATGTCGCCTTCCCCAAAATCACGTCAGGCTAAATATTATTTCACGCTAAAACTCATATGTCCATTTACCCGACAGCAGTGCCTGACCCAGGTCTGGGCTGTCGGTTCCTAGTCGGCCGCCGGCTGGCCGATGGGCCGGACCACCAGGCGGCTTTTTTTGGCCTCGGAGGCATACAGCGTGTCCAGGATGCCCTTGCGGAGGCTGCCGTGGCCCTGCCGGCCTCTCAGGGCCAGCCAGGCCATCTCCCTTATGGCCTTCAGCTGCCTGGCCGCGGCCCGCCGCAGCCACGGTCCCCTGGCCAGGTAGCCCAGAAACGATCTGTAGCGGATCATGGAGGCGATTTCCCGCCCGTCGGCGGCCAGGGCGGCCCAGTCGGGCTCCGCGGGGCCAGCGGCGGCCCCGGCGGCCGGCCGGCAGACGAGCATGACGTTCCCGCCATCCGGCGAGAGGGCCAGGGAGACCTTCTCGAGCCCGGCCCCGATGGCCAGGGCCTCCAGGGTCCTCGGGCTGAACGAGAAGATGTGGGCGGCGTGGAAGGTGCTGCCCGGGGCCTGGCAGACGGCCCTGATGTTGGGGACCTCAACCACCAGGAGGCCATCGCGCTTGAGCGTCCTTGCCATGTTGGCCAAGGCCGAAGACGGATCGTCTATGTGCTCCAGGACATGCCACATGGTCACCACGTCCATGGTCCCGGCCGGCAACTCGGCGTCGCTCCTGGCCAGCTCGACGTCCAGGCCCAGTTCCCTCATCGAGTACGTGGCGTAGCCGCGGTTGGGCTCTATGCCCCTGGCCGCCTGGCCCAGGGAACGGCAGAGGTACACGAATTCCCCGCCGCCGGAGCCGACGTCCAGGAGACTGCCGGACTGCGGCAACACCCCCGGCCCCAGCCGCCCCAGCCTGTCCAGGGCCACCAGGCCGGCCCGCAGGACATGCTTGGGCTTGGGGATGTAGGCCCCCTTGTAGTCGAGCCGGTAGTCCTCGGAATAGTACTCCTTGACGTCAAAGGGCAACGGATCGGCATAGATTAGCCCGCATCTCTCGCACATGACCGTCCTGAGCCCGTTCCCGTCGCGGTCTCGGGTGGACAGGACCTCGGCCCTCGACGAGCCGCACAGGTTGCAAGGCCGGTCGGGGGTGACAATCTGGGAATGGCCCTCGGGCTGGGTTTCTGGGATGGCTCCGGACACTTTCTGGCCTCACGTGATGCTCGATCAAGGGAAGAACGGTGAAGGGACGACAAGGGACCCAGGCCCAGAGAGGCCTGGCGGGAAAACCATTTCCCGGCTCTTTTCCACGATTGCGCTGACGTCCTGCGATATCGGTGTTTCTTGCCATGGTCATGGCGTATGCGAAACATTTTTACTTACATTATTAATACTCATATGCGTTGTTCTGTGCCATTCAAAATTCGAGCCTCGGGAGCTTTTTCACGATTTTCATGGTCTCCAGGCTGACGGTTATAAGGCTGAGCAGGAGATCCAGGATGTACCGGGGCTGGCCGTGCTCCCTGGCCCAGTCGTTGGGATCGTTTCTGATGCCGCTGTCCTTGTCGACCTTGACCTGGTAACGGTCCATGACCCACTCGATAGCCGAGCGGCCATTGACAACGTAATCGTAGGCCTCAGGTGGGATGCCGCTGACGGTGATGGACGGGTTGTACAGGATGGCCGTCTTGTCGTCCCTACTGGCGAAGCGCATCTTTTCGACGGTGAAGTCGCCCTTGTCCTCGCCGGTGACTTTGGCCTTGCCGTAAGGCTTGACCGTCTCAAAATTGAGGTGAAGCTCGGCCAGGTCCCGGCCAGCCTTGGAGAAGGCCCAAAAGTCCTCCGGCTTGTCCACCAGGGGCAATCTGGGCAGCGACTTTTTCAGGTCGGCCGAGAACGCAGCCCTGTAGTCCTCCGAATGGAGAAAGCCATACACGTAATAAAAGATAGCGTCCTTGTTGACTTTTGGGCCATACCTGGCCCGGCCCTCCTTGAGAATGTGGTCCGATATGGCGTCATGGCGTTTGTAGCCGTCAATTATCGTGCCCGAGTCAAAAAGTGTCTTCTTTTGGGTCCCGCCCTCAGTCTTGACGTCCTCATAGTAGTAGCGGGGGAAACATTGGGAATCACCATTGAAATGTAAATCTGGAATCATATTCGTAATTAATGGTATAAATTCTTTTCTTCCACCAATTGAAGGAACACAAATAACTAAATTTTGGTGATTTTTAGTTGGAAAAAACTTGTTTTTAGTTGACAATACTTCAATTAAAATTTTATCAAGATAACAATTAGTAATACAAAAAGGCCTATAAGAAGTTAATATGATATTTTTACTGGTAAAAATATCTTTTTTTCTGGATAATAAATTATTAATTAGTCCTCTTGACCAACTTATTTTTTTAGAATCAGTATTAATAAATGAATATATATCAATATCTTTAGTTTTTAAAGCTATATATCTTTCTATTTCTAAATTATAAAAATTAATAAAATTATTAATATTGTTTTTAATATTATTTAGTGAAAAATTATAACACCAAACATCTTTTTTTGTTTTGATACCTGCGCAATCAACTGACTCAAAAAAAGAATTTACATGACAAAATTTAGTTCCAATAGGCGACATATTAGCAAATAAATTAGTTCTTTGATTAATCCAATCTCCTGACTTATTCGGCTCTATTTTCTCCCAAGCCATATCCGGGGCCAGAACGTCATGCTTTTCTGTGACCAAGGCCAATTTATGCTCCCTGGATAGATATTCGCCGATATCGTGATAAAAAATGTCGGCTGGCCCTTTGTGGCTGGAGTTTTTGACCAGGATTGTTATAGCGATGGGCGTCCGGCTACCGGAACCAAAAATCTTACCTCCTTCTTTTTTTGATAACTCCCCGGAAGTCCTTTGATTGCCCCTCAAGTCAAAGACATAAATTTTGCTGAACTCCTCGGCCAGGACTTTCCGCATGCCATCCATGGCGTTTCCGTCTAGCCAGCCGGAATTGGAAACAAAGGCAACAATTCCTCTCTCTCTCTCTCTCTCTCTCTCTCTCTCTCTCTCTCCGGGGTCAAGCTTGGAAAGGGAACTGATCCTGTCAGAGGCCCAACGAAATGCCCTTATATAGGAATCATAGAGAGAATTCTTGTTGCTGGCCTTGGATCTGGCGGCGTAAGACGACCGGATATCTTCGTCTAGAAGCGGATAGGGCTGATTTTTGGCGTTCTTGTTGGCTTCGCCCTGGCCCACGGAATAAGGTGGATTGCCCAGGATGACCGTGATGGGGGTAATCTTTTGGGCATTCACCCGCTCAGTATTTTGGATTAGCATCCGCTGCTTTTCCCATATATCAAGTTTGCCGCTCTTATGAAGCTGAAAAGTATCCGTCAGGCATATGCCATTGAAAGAGTGATAGTTTGTCGATTCGCCCATTGCCTCGTGATAGGCGTTCTCGATACTAATGCTGGCGATATAATAAGCCAAAAGTATCATCTCATTGGCATGTAGCTCGTTTAAGTATTTATTGGTCAGCTTATCGCCTGATCCCAAAAGCCCTGACTGGATCAGCCTGGATATGAAGGTGCCGGTACCGGCGAAAGGATCCAGGATATGTACGTCAGGATCGGAGATATCCCGGCCAAACTCATTCTTCAAGACCTGAGCCACGGAATTGTTGATGAAATCGACTATCTCTATCGGGGTATAGACTATGCCAAGCCTGTCAGCCGCTTTAGGCATGGCGAGTTTAAAGAAATTGTCGTATAGGTTGACCATGACTGTCTGCTTGGCGGCGGAATTGTCGATCCCGCTTATCTCGCTCCTGACCGTGTCGTACAGCCTCTGGAGCATCGGCGTGTCATTCTCAAGTTTTTGGTCGCCCAGTGCCTCGATCATGGCCTGAAGCGACTTGGAGACGGGGTTGTTCTGGACGAACGAGTAGTTCTCGAACAGGGCCTCAAAGACCGGCCTCGTTATCAGATGCTGGGCCAGCATCTCGATGGCTTCCTCGGCATCTACCGAGGGATTGAGCGTTTGCCGCAGGCCCTCCAAAAAGTTGTCGAACTCCTCTTTGTGGGGCCCTTTCTGGCTGACGACCCTGGTGATGCGGTTCTTGAAGCCATCGGCTATCTTGGTCACGTCCTCGGCCCACTGCAGGAAATCCTGCTTGCTGCCGACCTTCTTGACCAGCCGGGCGTAGATGGCGTTGTACAGCCGCTGCACGCTGTCCCTGGAATCCGCCAGCAGGTCGTGCCCCTCGACTTGTTTCTTCAGATTGTCCTGGCCACCTGTCTCGTTTTCGGCCCTTGAGTCCTCGGCCTTGGCGATGCCTCCAATCAGGAATTTCTCCTGCCCGTCCGCTCGGTTTTCGTTGAACTGGATCTTGTTCACGATGGATCTAAAGCGGTCATCGTGGGCCCTCAGGGCGTTCAGGACCATCCAGACCACCTCGAAGGGCTTGTTGTCGTTCAGGGCGTCCTCGGGCTGCACGTACGAGGGGACGATGACGGGGATTATGATATAACCGAAATTCTTGCCCTCGGCCCGGCGCATCACCCGGCCGACAGACTGGATCACGTCGATCTGCGAATTTTTGCTGGCCAGGAACATCACCGCATCCAAGGCCGGGACGTCAACCCCCTCCGAAAGGCATCTTACGTTCGAAAGGATGCGGCATACCCCAGGATCTTTCAGCTCTTCCTTGAGCCAGCGCATTTTGCGGCCCCTCTCCGAGGAACCCATGGTGCCGTCGACGTGGTCAGCTTCCAGCCTGACCAGCTTTTTTCTTTCCTCCTTGGTCAGGCTCCCGAGCCAGCCGCCCTCCACCTGGGTAAAAAGCCTGCTTATGGCCTTGGAGGTCTTTATTGACTGGCAGAAGGCCACGGCCTTGCGCATAGGCTGTGGATCGGCCTTGGACAGGATCTTGTTGTCGTAGATCATGTTTTTGGACAGGGCGTTGAGGCAGCCTATGAGCTTGGAGACATCATCGGCCTCGATCTCCTTTTTCCCATCGGCGGCCAATTCCTGGATGTTTTCAGGGACGTCGCGACGATTGATCGTCAGCACGAGCACTTTGTAGTCCGACAAAAGCCTGCGGTCCACGGCCTCGCCAAAGCCAAGGCGGTAAAACTCGGACCCGTAAAGACTCTCATCGTCCATTGAGCACAGGGAAACGGAGGACTCCTCGGCCCTTCTCTTGATCTGCTCCCCATAAATCTTTGGCGTAGCCGTCATGTAAAGGCGTTTTTTGGCCTTTATGAAGCCATCGTCATGAACCCTGACGAAATGGCTCTCGTCCTCTCCAGCGAAAGTGTGCCCGGTCGTCCTGTGGGCCTCGTCGCAGACAATCAGATCGACCGTCCATTTCCCCTCCCTAAGGGCCTGGGCAACCTTTTCTATGGATTGGTAGGTGGAGAAGATGACCTGCAACCTGTCGGGACGATTTTTCAAGCCTTTTCTCAGGCGCTCTTTTATCCGGTCAGTCTGGGTCGTGGCCGGCAGGGGCAAATCGACCTCCATCGCATTGTTGCGATCACCATGGTCCTTAGAGCTGATTCCGGAGGCATCAGCGTCGGAGCAGACGCA
>JAISEK010000089.1 GCA_031264145.1 Deltaproteobacteria bacterium | reverse complement strand
AAATCAAGGTAACGACTTAGATGAGGATTTTAAAATTGACTAAATGTCCCTCATGCGGCTTAAGCCGCATGACGTCTTTTGTCTTTCAGACCACCGGCTTTAGCCGGTGGTAGTTGATGTCGTTCTCCGGAGCGGCTTTAGCCGCTCAAAGGCGACTTTAGTCGCCATCTTTGAAGCCACCAGCTTTAGCTGGTGGTTGTTCACTAAAGTATTTAAAATTTTAATTGTTAATTAGATATTGGTATATAATTTTATAATTTAATTAGTTTATTAAGTGCCATGAAAAAAGTCACTCCAGCCATGTATATCAAGGTTACTGATCACATTTGGAGCGTCACCGAGCTGTTGGCCGCTAGGGCCTTTGATCGAGTTAGATCACGACCCAGTAAACAGGCCATTAACGAATACCATTTTTTATATCTGAGGGCGGGCACCTTAAGTTGTGGACATTGGGATGATGTCCCAAAACTACACTTGTTTATCATAAATCAAGTTCTATTAACATTAATTTTTAGTATGATCATAATTAATGCAGTAAAATGGTATAAAATATTATGTATAATTGTAGTTATATATAATATTTATTTTATATATACTATATTGTTAATAATATAATTATTTTATAGCTATAATTAAATATAAAGTTACTATTTAACACATATTGGATATTAAAAGTATGTTTTGCCTTAGCCAGACCATAAGTCTTGGGCAGGGGCGCATGTGCCGGTGACGGCCGTGCGTGGTGCCTTTGGCCGTCAGAGGGCAAACGACAGGATCCTAGCGGCCGGGAACAGGCCAGGAAGCAGGATAATAACAAAAAAACGAAAATTTGGTTTGATTTCATTCCACGATAATGTAATATAGCCACAGGAATTTGCAGTTCCGTGCCTGCGCCCGGGCCAATGGATGCCGTCAGGGCATGGGATAACGATTGTTCGCGAGCCGGTTTGGCCGGTGCCCTTGGTGACAGGGTCGGGGCCAAATGGAGGAAACATGCCAATTTTCGCTTGGAGCGGCGTCAACGCCAAGGGCAAGAAGCGCAAGGGCTCCATGGAGGCCCAGGACACTAGGCAGGTCGAGGCTTTCCTCAAGCGCCTTAGGATAGGCGACTACACCATAAAGGATGCGCCCAAGGACCTTTTGGCCGGCATAGCCATGTTCGCGCCAAAGATAACGGTCAAGGACGTCATGCTTTTCACCAGGCAGTTCTCGACCATGATCGACGCCGGCCTCCCTTTGGTCCAGTGCCTGAAGATTATGTCCGACCAGACCGACAACGCCACCCTCAAGACCATGCTCCGGGACGTCAACAACTCCGTCCAGTCGGGGGCCACCCTCTCCGACGCCCTCAGGAAGTACCCCGAGCACTTCGACAGCCTCTACTGCAACCTCGTGGCCGCCGGGGAGACGGCCGGTATCCTCGACACCATCCTGAAGCGCCTGGCCGAGTACATCGAGAAGGCCGAGAAGCTCAAGCGCAAGGTCAAAGGGGCCATGGCCTATCCCCTTATCGTCATGGGCGTCGGCGTGGTGGTCATGCTGGTCATCATGATCTTCGTCATCCCCACCTTCGAGGAGATGTTCTCCAGTTTCGGGAAGGACCTGCCGTGGCTGACTCAGAAGGTCATTAACGTCTCCAACGTCGTAATCCACCAGTGGTACATCCTGTTCCCGGCCATAATCGCCATTTTCATGGGACTCAAGAAGTTCTTCGCTACCGAGCCAGGCCAGCTGATCTTCGACACCTATGCCCTGAAGCTACCGGTCTTCGGGGATCTCCTGCGCAAGGTGGCCGTCTCCAAGTTCACCCGTACGCTTGCCACCATGCTCCAGGCCGGCGTCCCGATCATCACCAGCCTTGACATCGTGGCCGGGACGGCCGGCAACAAGGTGGTCGAGGAAGCCCTCCTGGATTCCCGGGCGGCCATTGCCGAGGGCCGGCCCCTGGTCGATCCCCTCCTGGAGTCGGCCGTCTTTCCCAACATGGTCACCTCCATGATCGCCGTGGGCGAGGAGGCCGGTGCCCTGGACATCATGCTCATCAAGATTGCCGACTTCTTCGATGACGAGGTCGATGCGGCCGTTGAGACGGTCATGACCATGATCGAGCCCATGATGATCGTTTTCCTCGGCGGCACGGTCGGAACCCTAATCATCGCCATGTACCTGCCTATTTTCGGCATGGGCGCGGCGGTCGGCTGAGAGGCGGAGGGAGTTCGCCTGGATTATTTCGCCCTGGCGGGCCAGGAGGAGGCCCGCCTCCCTGGGCCGGGCCATCTTAGATGGGGCCCAGGCCTCGGATGGGGACGACGATGCCGGAAATGATGTGGCTGCCCCAGAGCATCGAGTTGAGCCGCCAGAGGTGGCTTTTCGTCCTGCGCCTCCTCGTCAGCACCTTCCTGTCGCTGACAATCACCCTCCTGTACATAAACGGCCGGGCCCCGGCCATCTTCGGCTTCTGGATCCGCTCAATCGTTGCGGTCCTCATTGTCTCGTACCTTCTGGCATTCTTCCACTTCTTCGTGCTTCCCCGGCTCCTCAAGCCCGGCCACCAGATTATCGTCCAGATGTTCTGCGACACGCTCCAGGCATCGACGGTCATCGTCCTGACCGGGGGCTTTGACAGCACCCTCAACTTCATCTTCATAGTGGTGGTTATAAACAGCGCCTTTCTGGGGGGGCTCAGGATCTCCTTCATAGCCGCTACCCTCTCGGCCATGGCCTGGGCCGGCATCCTGGATTTGCACTTCTATGGCTACCTTCCGGGCCTGCCGCCCCTGGGCGACTACATGGGCCCGACAGAGCTGGCCCTTAACATCCTGGTCAACACCGGGGCCTCCTACCTGGTGGCCGTCCTGAGCGGCCACCTGTCGACCCAGCTGGATCTGTCGAGTCGGGCCCTCTTCTCAAGCCAGACCTCCCTCGACCGCCTCTCAGAGCTGAACGAGAACATCATTCAGAGCATCGACTCGGGCCTCATTACCACCGACAACCAGGGTCGGGTGCTGTCCATCAACCTGGCCGGCCGTGAGCTGCTCAAGGTCAGCCCCTCGGCGGCCATCGGCCTGCCCTGGCGGGTGCTTTTCCCAGAGCTTGACGGCCAGCCGGGCAGCGTTTTCCACGGGGACAGCGAGGAACTCTTCCATCAGATAAAGAGCCTGAGGCTCAGGCACGTGAGGCCCGCCGACAGGGCCGAGCTGGACATAGAGCTGAGCATCCTCACCCTCCGCGACGCCAACAACGAGGGCTGGGGGCGCCTTCTGGTCATCAAGGACCAGACGGCCCTCATCCAGATGGAGGGCGAGATAAAGAGAAGCGAGCACATGGCCGCCGTCGGCCAGCTGGCCGCTGGCCTGGCCCACGAGATAAGGACCCCCCTGGCCTCCATGACCGGCTCCTGGCACATGATCCTCAGCAATTCCGTGAGGCCCGAGGACCAGAACCGGCTCATGAACATCATCGGCAGGGAGATGAACCGCCTGGAGGAGTTGGTCGGCGACTTTCTGTCCTTTGCCAAGCCCACTGCCGGGAACCCCCAGCCCATTGACCTAAATTCGCTCATTGAGGACCAGGTTCACATTTTCTCGAGCTGGAAGGGCGAGGAGGCCAACTTGGAGGCCCGTCTCTCAGACATCCCCAGGGTCCTCTTCGACTACGGCCAGCTCAGCCAGGTCGTCTTCAACCTCATCCAGAACGCCATGGAGGCGGCCGTGGACACGCGCCAGCCCCACGTGATCGTGGAGACTGCGCAGGAGCCCAGGCGGCCTGGCTACGTCTCCGTGGCCATATCCGACAACGGCGGCGGCATAAGCGAGGACAACATCAAGAGAATATTCGAGCCATTCTTCACCACCAAGTCCAAGGGGAACGGCCTGGGCCTGGCCATGGTCTGGGGCATAATCATGCGGGGCAACGGCAACATTTCCGTCCGCTCGGCCCCCGGAACCATGACGACATTCACGGTCCTCCTGCCGGTGGCCACAGGTGCCGGCCCGACGTTCTAGGACCCGTTGGCGTTGGCCATGAGGCTTGGGAGGCCCACAAAAAGGAAGGCCCCCGGAGGGGCCTTCCTTTTTGTGGGCCAACGTTATGGTCAGACCCGTGGCAACCTTTTCTTCTTGCGGTTGTGCCGGGCCGGGTTGGGGGACGAAGTGTTTTTGGCCGACCTGACCGGCTCGACTTCCTTCCAGCCGGAGTCGAACTGCCTTGCCACCCACAGCTCGAAGACGTACTCCAGCTTGAGCCAGAGCTCTGGGGTGGTCTTGAAGGCCTTGGAGAGTCTTAGGGCCATGTCGGCGCTGACGCCGGCCCTTTCGTTGATGATGCTGGACAGGGTGTTCCTGGAAACACCCAATTTGGCGGACAGGTCGGTCACCGATATGCCCAGTGGCTCTATGTAGTCTTTCTTGAGCACCTGGCCCGGGTGGGGTGGCGGAACGTTCGGCGGATTATTGGGGTTGAGCATGGCTCCTTCCTTGGACCCCCGCCGGCCATGGGGCCGCGGGGATGAAACCGATGGGCAAGGGCCGGGAGAGGCGGCACCTTCTTTTTGATAGGGGTGTCATTGTCAGGGACGGGCGGCGGGGAAGGCCACCCCCTGGTCTGGGGTTGGAGGGCTTGCCCTCGCCCCCTTGGGGCGTGGGCAAGGACGAAAAGCACTTAAGGCAGGCGTGCTGGGAAAAGCCCAGGCCTGGACGGGTGGCCAAGGACCTGGAGGCCAGGTTCCTGATGGCTTTAGAAATCGTCTAAAGAGTGGCTATAGATTTGTTTTTAGCCATTTTATTATAATTAACTGTGTTATATGCATAAATACCGTTGATTTATTAGGCATTTTTAAAAAGTTCAGTCAGGACCCAGGCTCTTGGCCCCCTGGACAAGCCGGAAACCACCCCGCCAGGCCATGTGCCGACCTTTGGATGGAACTTGGCCCCAGGGGGCTCTGGCCGGCCCCGCCATGCTGTTATGCCGGACAGGGGAAGGGGCTGCCCGCCGCCCCCAGTGGGGAAGGTGGCGGTCCCTTGGAGTGGGCCCTGTCAGGTCTTGGAACTGGCTTTTTTCTTGGGTTGGGTCTTGGAGCCTGGCTTGGGTTTGGCCCCGGAGGTGGTTTGGTTTTTCTTGGTCGTTGGGGAAACGGTCTTCTGGTTGGCGGACTTGGTGGTGGCTTTGGACTTGGCCGGAATGACCAGTGTTTGGCCAGGCTTGAGCTTGTTCTTGTCCCTGAGGTTGTTGGCCGCGGCGATGTCGTTGGAGCTCAGGCCATAGCGCTTGGCCAAGGTGACCAGGTTGTCCCCGGAGGCGACCTTGTGGGTGACCTGTTTGGCCTGGGATGTCTTTTTGGGGGCCGCTTTTTTGTTGGCCGTCTTCCTTGGCTGGGAAGGCCTCTCTGCAGCGACGGCCCTGGGCGAGGCGGAGTGCCTCTGGCCGATAGCCTCGTTCAGGGCCATGTCGGTCTGGTGCCGCGACAGGGCAATCCATTCGTCCTTCAGCCGATCGGAGATGTCGGTCACGCCGAGGTTGTCGATGATGCGGCGGGCGGCCACGAAGTGGTCTCCCCGGCCCTTGGCGTCAAGGTTGACCTCCTCGACCGTCTTGCCGGTCCTTGGGCTGTGTATGTATTTGTCGTCCCCGGTGTATATGCCGACGTGTGAGTAGCCGTAGTTGAAGAAGACCAGGTCCCCTGGCCGGAGTTCCTCCCGGCCGATTGGCTCGCCGACGGCCAGCATGTCGCGGGAGGAGCGGGGCAGGGACACGCCGAACTGGTTGTAGACCCAGCCGACGAAGCCGCTGCAGTCGAAGCCAGTCTCTGGGGAACTGCCGCCATAGCGGTAAGGGTTGCCGATCTGTGAGAAGGCGGTCTTCAGTATCCGGTTGACCCGGTCCTGGTTGAGGCCGTGGACGGAGGGTGAGGCGATGGGCTTGAAGACCTTTGCCTGATCGTAGCCAAGGCAGCCCGGAAGGATTAAGGACAGAAACATCATTGGAAGGAGAAGAGGCTTTTTCGATGCGGTAAGCCAGTTATGATTCATCGGAAATGTCTCGCTGATATAGTACGATCTCTTTCGGGATAGGATGGCGGAAATGCCCTGCCAGCGTCCCCGGTACATCTAGTGGAGAGCCTGGCGGGTGACCTGCGCGGCGTTTCCGGTTTGGCCGCCGCCCCTGACCAAGACTGGCTGGGCCAGTCTGGAAGGCGGCCCCGATGGAGTCGTCGTTGAGGGCCGGGGAAGTGAGAATGGCAATCCCCGGGACGGGGACGGCAGGGGCTCTCCCGGCGGCCGGGACGGGCCCGGCCAGGCAAAGAAAACCAGACGGACGGCCCCGGAGAAGAAAGGGTGCCGAGAGGGCGACAAACTTGCGTGGCCGTCTATATTATTGCAGTTTCAGAAGCAAAGATTAAATTAATGCTTTGAAGAAGGGACGAAAAATCAAACAAGCTTCTTTGGACAAGAAAATGGATATGTTCTTCCAAGAGATCCTTTTAAAGCCAGTTTTCATTGGCCAAAATTATGTCACAAAGAAATAGGGCTGTCAAGCATTAATTTCGTAAGTGGATAAGGATAGTTAGATATCAATGGAGGATGGCCGGGGGAATGAACACGGATCGAATGGGGATTAAAGGGCTCATGGAACCTCACAATGGAGCAATAGTCCAAACAGGTAAGGAATATAAATAGGAAGCAAGATAACTATATTAATTAAAGAAGTTCTTTAAATCTATTGCCTAAATAACTGGTTATTAGATGTTTAGAGTCTTCTGCTGTTGATAATGTTAATATCTCATCAGATATTTTTTTTATTTCATTGAATGAAGACATTCTTAGGAGCCTTTTTATGGCTGGGATCGATCCTGAAGGCATGGACAGGGTGTCGGCCCCAAAACCGACCAGAAGCGGCGCGCTCGTAGGCTCAGCGGCCATGTCGCCGCAGACCGAGACAGAGAGGCCCATATCGCGGCCGGCGTCGATGGTGGTCTTAATCATCCTTAGGATTGAGGGGTGGAGGGGTTGGTAGAGATCCGTCACCTCCGGGTTGGTCCGGTCAATGGCCAGGCTGTACTGGATCAGATCGTTGGTGCCGATGGACAGGAAATCGGCCTCCCTGGCCAGTTCCTTGACCAGGATCACGGCCGCCGGGACCTCGATCATGAGGCCGACGGGGATGTCGTCGGACACGGCGAAGCCCTGCCCGGCCAGCTCGGAGGCCGTCTCGGCCAGGATTTCCCTGGTCTTCCTTACCTCGTCGAGGCTGGAGATCATCGGCAGCATGATCCTGAGCCTTCCGTAGACCGAGGCCCGCAGGATGGCCCGGAGCTGGGTACGGAAGATGTCCTGGTTTTTCAGGCAGAACCTGATGGCCCTGAGGCCCAGGGCCTGGCTCTGGTTGGAGCTCTCCGTCCCCTTTGCGGCCAGGATCTTGTCGGCGCCCAGGTCCAGGGTCCGGATGACCACCGGCCTGGGGGCGGCCGTGGCCACGACCCGGCGGTAGATCTCGTAGAGTTCCTCCTCTGACGGGAGCTCGCTTCGGGCCAGGTACATGAACTCGGTACGGTACAGTCCGATCCCCTCGCCGCCAGAGGTCATTATGGCTGGCAGCTCCTCCACCAGCTCGAGGTTGCCCATGACGTCTACCATGTGGTCGTCCAGGGTGAGGGCAGGAAGATGCGCGCAGCGGTAGATCTCGGCCTTGAAGGAATCCTGGGCGCTCTGGCGGTTCCGGTAGAAGTTGGTCGCGTCGGAGTCTGGGTTGTGGATTACGTGGCCCTCGATGGAGTCGACGATAAGCTGGTCGCCGTGCTCTAGGACCCTTAGGAGGCCAGAGACGCCAACGACCATCGGCAGGCCTATGGCCTGGGCGACCAGGGCACTGTGGGAGGTCTGGCTGCCCCTCTCGGTGACCAGGGCGGCCACCACGCCGGAGGGCAGGGAGGCCACCTCGGCGGGGCTCAGTTCCAGCGACACGACCACGCAACCCCTCTCGAAGGCCACCAGGCTGCCGGGCTCGTTTTCCTGGAGGGTCGCGACCAGAGAGTTGGAGACCGTCTCGATGTCGTAGGCCCGGCTCTTAAGGTACTCGTTCTCGAAGGAGGAGACGATTTTTATGTACTGGTCGAGGGAGGCGACCAGGGCCGCCTCGGCGTTGATCCTCCTTTCGGCGATCATCTTTTCGGCCTGGGAGAACAGATGGGGATCGTTTAGGAGCATCAGGTGGGTGGTGAAGATGTCCCCGCCCTCGGAGAACAGCTCGGCTGGCAGGGACTTTTGGGCGGCCAAAAGCTTTTCCGTGGTCCGTTCCCTGGCCTGGCGTAGCTTGGCCAGCTCGGACTCGACCATGGCCGGGGTGGTCAGCTTGTAGCGGCTGTGCCGTATCTTGCTCGAGTGTATGATGTGGACCGGGCCTATGGCCAGCCCATGGCCCACGCCTACGCCCCTGAATACGCTCCCCTGGGGGACGAATGGAGGGGGCAGGATCATGACTCGCCGAAACGGTTCTCGATGACGGCCGATACGGCCCCGAGAGCCTCCGCGGCGTCCTCGCCGCTGGCAAGGAGGACCACCTCGGTGTTGTAGGGGCAGCCCAGGCTAATCAGGGACAGGATGCTCCTAACGTCGGCGTGGCAGCCGTCCTTGACCAGCATGACCTGGGATTTAAAAGGTTTGGCCGCCTCGACCAGTTTGCCGGCCGCACGGGCGTGCAGCCCCAGGCGGTTCTTGATGGTCAGGTTGGCCGACAGAAAGAAGTCTTCCTCGTAAGACGGGGGCGAGAGGCTTTCCGACAGTCGTGTTGCGGGATCGTCCATGCTGCGTGGTTCCTCGGGTTGATGTTGCGGCCCGCCGCCGCCTCCTGGCCGTGGGCCTGTTTTTGTCACCGGGACGGGACAAGAACCTTATCGTTTCTCCGGCCTGCCGGGCCAGGCTGGCCCCTAGGCCATTGCCAGGGCCAGGCCGAACAGGACGGCCAGGAGGACTGGGTAGAGCAGAAAGCCCATTATGTGGCGGTGGCCGAAGCTCAGCCGCCGGTAAAGCCACAGGGCGGCTATGGACAAAATGGCCCAGGGCAGGGCGGGCCAGCCTGGGCTGGCAGCGCCCCTGACAAGGCCCAGGGCCGCCCTGGCAGTCAAAAGGGCCAGAATGAGGGTCCACAACCATTGTAGGGCCCAAATAAGGCGCTCCCCGTGAATAAGTTGATAGACCCTGTAGACATTATATCCCAAACCGTAGCCTTTAAAAACGCCCCACAGGCGGACTGGCCAGGTGAGGGCACTAAACAGGACCGGAATCAGGAGCGGGGCCCACAGCGAGCCAGTCAGCGTGGTCAAAAGGATGCCCGCGAGGCAGCAGAACGGGAGCCAGGACTGCCAGAACAGCTGGTCGCCTTCCCCGGCCAGGGTAGAGGCCAGGGCCTGGACGACCTTTCTCCTGGCGTCGGGGGTTATTTCCCCGGCGGCCAGGTCCTCCTCCAGCCTCAGGGCCGCCCCTATGACCAGGCCGCTTGAGACTGGGTTGGTGTTGAAGAAGTCCAGGTTCCTCTTCCTGGCGGCCTTCAGCCCCCCCGGCTGGCCGGCGTATATGATGCGCAGGGCCGGATCGATGGCGGTCAAAAGGCCCAGGCCCTGCTGGCTTTGGGGGTTCCACAGGGCCTCGAGGAAAAAGATCCGCAGGGTGACACCCAGAAGAGACGAGCGGCCAAGCAGCCTGGGCGGGTCCAGCGGCTGGGTCTCGGGGCCTGTCCTGGAAATGTCTGGCTGGCCGCTCATCAAGCAAAACCCCGGATCCGACGCTCATTGGAATTCATGGCGTCAGTGGCAGGTTGGTATCCCCGGCTCGATAACTAGGCGACCGGCTGACGATTTCCATTGTACAGTATTTGCTGGGGCCTGTAAACCACCGATTCTATTTTTTGACATTTAACTAACCAAGAATTATGCCTTTTTGCCAGACGATCCTTAATCTATTATAATCCCCGCTTCGAAAATGGGCCCGATTTGGACGTCCGTGTCCATTGCCATCCATTACTGGTCATTCAAGGACACCATTGGCCATTATGGTCATTATGGCAACAAAAATATCTAATTTTATGATGGCACTGCAGAGTCATCCTCCTCCTTTTTTTGAGTTCAGCAAACTAAGGCCTTGCTATTATTATGGATATCAAGCTTGGTCGTTTTGGGGTTTTTAAGGTGGTTCTGTAGCAGCGTCGATTATGTGCAAAGAAGGTTACGGCAATCAATCCGGACATCAAAATTGGCCTGGCCTGCAGGCCACGCTAGACCAAACAGGCCAAACAGACCAAACAGACCAAACAGACCAAACCACGGCCATTGCCAAAGGGAGCTGAAAATGCTAGGATGTCCACAAAGATAGGCAAATTCCGATACCTGTCTGTCAGGACGGCGTCCCATGGACGGTCCCTCTTTGTCGGGATCGCCCCAACCCTGGGGGCATGGTACTCCCCCGAAGGAGACCCATGCCAGCTACCCTGGATTAAGGCAAGGGGCTAGCATCAGCAGCTCGGGTTGACCAGGGAAAGCGGCAACCAACCAGCTACGCATTGTCATCGAGGTTAAAGACCAGTGGCAGAAAACATCCTCAGCCCTGCCAATTTAAGCCACGGTTGTAGGCAAATGACAGGAAAAACACGAAACGTGGCGTGACGCCAGGTGGCAACATCCACGGGCGATGTTTTGATAGGAAACGCATAATGTTTCTGTCTACCAGGCCCTCTTCCAGATGAACGATGAAGATGGCCATCCCACTCAGGCTGAAGCCCAAGGTGGTCTTGTGAGGAGAAGATGAAAAAAATACTTTTGGCCCTGTTTTTCCTGTCATTGGCGCTTCCCGTTGGCTGGGCGTCGTCCGATGAGGGCGGCGGCGTCAAGGGCGTTACCAAGAGCGTCGTCTCAGGCATAGTCTCGACAGGGAAGGACGCAATGTCCGGGATAAGCGAGGGGATTGACGAGGGACGCCGTCAGGGCGAAAGTCTGGACCGTGCCAGGCTGGTGGCGACCAAGGCCGAATTCCAGAGCCTCCTGAGCATAAGCGTCTTCAAGTCCGAGGACCTTGGCGACGACGTCTTCCGTCTTACCCTGGCCATCAAGAACGACAACGAGTTCCCGGTCCGCGTGACCAATCTTTTCGAGCCGGCGAACGTCGTCCTTTTGGACAAGGACGGCTTTTCCGTGCCCTTGATGGACCCCATACAGCAGGGGCATGACATAACGGCCCTGCCCAGGTCCATGACCAGGGCCACGTTCACCTTCGGGGGGGTTGAATCGGAGCCCGACGTCTTCAGGCTTTTCGATTCCGACGCTCCAGTTCCCCCCTCGGTCAAGGCACCCGCCACCACCTCGTCAGGCGAGCCAGACCCGGCCAAGGAGCCCGAGAACGGGTGAGACCCCCTGGCCTTGTGCGTGGGCGGTGCCTGCCTTTGGGGCTTAGGCCAGCCTTGGCGCAATCCTGGCTCGCTGGATCCCTGCAGGGCTGGGCGTCGGTTGCCGCCCAGCCCGCCGATGCGCTAATTGGCGTCTAGCGGGAAAAAATATTCCGTCAGCACATATCCAGACTTTGACAGCTCGATCGAGACGTGTTGCCGAATGTCCGGACCGCTTTGCCATGTTCGCCCAAAGCCCTGGCTTCGCCGGGGCTTGGCTACGTACGGAGCCTGCTCGAAAAGTCCTGTGATGTGGTCCAAGCTGACCAGGAAGGTCAGATTCTCATGTCTATGGATTCAATATCGCCATGACAGGGTCAGTTTTCTGGCTGGGAATTGAACGCTCAACGGCAATGGCAGACATTGCCTTTTTTTTGGGGGACGGATCAGGGAGACTAGCGGCCTGGCAGGGCTGGGGCCTCAGAAGGCATAGGCCACCCCGGCGCCGCCGCCAAAGGTCACGCTTTTGTCGACCATCGGGCTGTCGGTGATTTCGCCACTCAGGAAAGTGGCCCCGCCGTCAAGAAAGACGCGCCAGCTCTCGGATACGTCCATGTGGAGATTCAGCCTGGCGTATGGGGAGACCCCGGCTCCGGCATGGTATTCGGCCAAGCCGCTTCTGGCCGACTCGATCCGGCTGATTCCATAGTAATAGTCGTTGAAATTCTCGCTGGCCCAAATCGCCCCGCCCCTTGGAGTCAGGGTGAAGCTGCCGAACCGGAACGGATAGGCGTATGAGGCCTCGAAGAGCATCCCCTTGTTGTTGCCGAGGGTGTCGAAAGAGGCCCCGAGCCTGGCCACGCCCCAGTCGGTCATCAATCTGTAGCCAGCACCGGCCATCAGGGTCGAGTCACGGTCGTCAAGGAGGCGAATGGCCGGATCATCGCTGTCGCTGGCGTCAAAATTGTGTGGCATGTACGACAGGAACAGCGACAGTTGGTTGCGGTCGTCATTGTAGAGATGCGCCCCGGCGGCCAGGCCCCTCCAGAACAGGCGTTCACCCTCGTAGAGTATAATCGGCACAGGCCTCGCCTTTGCGTCCGTGCCCCTGTACTCGGATGTGGACGTGCCTATCCCGAGGCCAAGGCGAAAGGAGCTTCCAGCCCCATCGGCCTCCTGCGCTATGGCCGTGCAGGTCAGGGCAAGCAGGGCAGCGGAATTCATAATGAGCGCTAGGGCCAGGTGTCGTATCCGGTCTGGCATCGTGGAGACTCCTAAGATGTAATTTTGAGATGAGAATAAAAAAACAAGCAGCTAAATTTATAATCAATGGTTTATATGCAAAACAGAATCAGTGACGCCACTAAAGGCCAGTGTCGCCTATGAAGCAGGATTCCAGCCCAGCCATGCGGGAACGGGCTCTTCCGTCGACCGGCCCCTGAACCAGCCCTGGGCGGCCCTTGGCTGTCCCCTGGGCCTTTGGCTCAGGGTGGACTGCGAAAAGACCGGCTCCTATGGTGGCTGGGGTAAAATCAACCAGTAATGGTCTAAACGCAAACAAATGCCGTTGGCCCAGGTCCCATCCTGGCCAGGAAAACGAGCGTTTAAGCCAAGTTGGCCTGGAATTTGTCCAGGCCAACTTGGCTTAAACGCTGGCTTGGGCGGCGGAAAAGGCCGGCCCTGGTGGTTGGGCAAAATCAGGGCGTTATGGACTAAACGAGATTTGGCCTCGCTCGTGTTGGCCCTGGGGACAGGCTGATCCAGTCCAGACAGACACCCTGAGCTGCTTTATCACGTCCTGGGCGGTATTTCGGGCTGGTCAATAATGGCCGCCAATGGGACCTTTTGGGCTTCACCGCGAAGAAGTCCGGCTGCGCTGTCTAAGATCTTCGCAAAATGTCCGGCATCTAAACCGCCAATACCTTCACGTTTGGCCCAATAACCTGCCTGCGGATCGAAAAAGGCCATGGTTGCGATCTTCGATATATTTACGCCCCTAAAGGGATTCAAATTGGAGTATGCGTAATTTGGTCGCCAATCATCTGGTGGAAAAGACTGTGGCAATCACTAGTCGGTTTAGGCTAATTGCGTCTTAGACGCCTTGAAAAATGTGTGCATTAGGCTCAGGTAGGGAGTATAGCACAATCTAATTTTTGTCAACAGTTTTTTTTTATGGTCCTTGCTGGTGTTTTCGCATCCCAGTGCATCGTCCCCTTGGCCAGAGCCATACGGGCCCAGGAGGATGGCCGGGACAGGCCTCAGGTCCATTGGCCTGTGTTTCCGTCCCGGTTCCCTGGGGCCGTCGTCTGGGTCGTGGAAGTGGCGCTGGGCTGGGGCCCTGTCTCCACCGGGAGGATGACGGTCACCTGGCCGCCACCCTCTGGCCTGTTTTCCAGCCTGACCTCCCCGCCGTGGGCCTCGATGATGTGTCTTATTATGGACATGCCCAGGCCCATGCCCTTGCTTTTGGTTGTAAAGAAGGGCACGAAGGGCTTGTCAAGCTGGGCCTGGTCAAAGCCTGGGCCGTTGTCGGCAAAGACTATGGCCAGGCTCCCCGGAACCTTTCCTTCCGGCCGATCCCTTCCGGCCAGGGTAACGGACAGCTGGCCAGGGCGGCCGGCCGGGTTATTTTCGGTGGCCTGGATGGCGTTCAGGTATATGTTCGTGAGGGCCTGTGTCAGGAGATTCCTGTCGCCCTGGATGGAAGGTCCCTTCCCTGGTGGGACGTCCAGGGACAGGGACACACCGTTGAACCTCGCGTCGTAGCTGATGAAGGAGTGGATTTCCCGCAGGAATTTGGACAGATCTAGGCCGGTCAGCCTGAGCTCGGCCAGGCCGTCGTACTCCAGGGGGAGGGTCACGGTGACCAAGGCCCCACCATCGGGGTTGTTGGCCAGCCGGACGCTGCCCTTGCAGGCCTGGACCACGGTGTTGGCCTTGGCCAACCCCAGGCCGGTGTTCTGGGCCTTTGAGGAGAAGTAGGGCACGAAGGGGGTCTTGAGCTGGTCCAGGCCGAAGCCGGGCCCGTTGTCCGAGAAGGAGATGATGGCCTGGGTGGTCCCGGTCGGGATCAGGGACACCCTGAGGAGGCCTGGCCGGATGGCCTGGTTGTGCTCCATGGCCTGGATGGCGTTCTGGTAAAGGTTGTCCAGGGCTTCGGCCAGCTGGTCTGGGTCGGCCTTGACGGAGAGCCGCCTACCCGGGAGGTTAAGCTCCATGGCCACCCCCCCTGGCCCGTTCCGGCCCCGTACATCGTCGTGGATCCGGGCCAGCAGTTCCGTCAGCTCGACCCGCTGGGCGTTTATGGCCGGGTTGGCGAAGGACTGGAAGTCGGTGATGGTCCTGGCCATGCGCTCGACGCTGTTCAGGATTACCTGAAGGGCCTCCTTCTCGTCCGAGCCCGAGGTCTTGTTGATAAGGTGCTGGGTCAGGCCCTTTATCGCTCCCAGGGGGTTGCGGATCTCGTGGGCCAGGCCTGAGGCTATGCCGCCCAGCCGGGCCAGGTGTTCCTGCTTGGACAGGGCTTCCTTGAGGCGGTTGAGCTCGCCTAGGTCGGCCATTAGGACGATCCGTCCCAAACCAACCCCACCAGGGCCGGTAATCGTGCCGCAGGTGACCGAAAGCCTCAGGGAGCGTCCCTCCCTGAAGCTGATGTCCATCTCGTGGGCCGTCAGTTCCTTGTCGTCGGGGAAGACCCCGTGGGTAAGCTCCCCGAGTGTCCGGCCGAGAAAGCCAGACTCGGGGATCTCGGCCAGCCTCTGGGCCGCCTGGTTGGCCAGAATCACCTGTCCCTGTGGGTTGTTCAGGATCAGCCCGATCGGGAGCCTGGTTATGATCTCGTTGGTCACAGCGTAGTTGCGCATGAACTTCAGGGACCAGGACACGGCCAGGAGTACAGATGACAAGACCAGGCCAATCAGGAGGCTGAAAATCATGGCGTTTCGGTGCCCGGCGGCGACGGCCTTCTCGAAGGGGCCCATCTCGAAGCCAACCCAGCAGTATTGGGCCCTCTGGGGGTGGGCGAAGTCAAGGTCCTCGGGCGGCCACACCGGGGGGGCCTTTGGTTCCTTCACGTGGTGGCTTGGCGTCTTGGGGGCTGGCTCCAGGCTGTAGAGCAGGGGGCGGTAGACGACGAAGGCCCGCTGGCCGTCGGGCAGGGTCACGGTCTTGAAGTGTGGCGTCCACTGGGGGTGGAAGGCCTCGGGCGGATCCGGGACCCCCAGGGTCCCCTCGCCCAGGGCCTCCTCCGTCATCGAGGCCCCCCTGAGCCGGCCCTGGTAGTCGCTGGTGGCCAGGAACATGACGTCCGATGACTGGTCGATGGCGATGAAGGTGGCCATGTCCTGCTGGGACTTCTCGATAATCCAGTCGCGGCGTAGGCCCACGCTCAGGGAACGGATCAGAGACTCGCCCTTCTGGATGTAGAGCTGCTCCAGGTTCATCCTCTCTCGGTCGAGATCCTTCAAGGCCATGAAGGCCGAGCCGGCCAGGCAGACCAGGCCCAGTATCAGAAGCAGGCGCAGCCAGTGGGGGAGTCGGACCGGGCGGCTCAGGTAGTCTTTGGCCTTGAGTTGCATCTTCCCATTCCGCGTCTGACGTGGCAAGGGCGGCCCTCCTGGGCCCAGGCCCATTGCCAGGGGTGTTAGAAATTAAACGCCAGGGGGATAGCTTTTACTCGCCCCAGGACGGCAACGAAGAATCGGCTTGCCTCGCTGATGAGGGACAAAGACCAATAAGATTAATTATAGACCGCAAAAAATGTATAATAAAGATAAATCGAAAAAACATGCTACAATAACGCCTGGGTCTGGCCGGTCCAAGGGGCCCTTCTAGCACAGACCCCTCTTGAAATGAAGCAATATCAATACCAAGGCCGGCTGCGGAGTTTTCTCCCGCATTGGTACTTTTCTTGCAAGCTCTTTTCGAGGCATCCGCCGGACAGCCCGGCCTATGGCCAAGGACGTCTCCCCGCCACCGGCCGATTGAGGGCTCTTTTTTTGCCCTGGCCAGTCCAAAACCTCGAGACACGATGGGACCACCGCCCCGTTTTGGGGCCAAGGAGTAAGGCGATAATGAGTATCCTGAGAAAAGCGCCCTTGTTTTTGCTGTCGGCACTGATCGTGGCCATGGGAGGCCTGGCCCTGGCCCAGGGAGATCAGGGCCAGGCTCCTCCAGACGACCAGGGCCGGCCATATGGGGTTAGGGGAGGTAGGCACCATGATGGCCCCTGGGCCCCAAGCGATGGGCGCAGGGAGATCTGGGACAGGCTCCAGGCCGACCATTATGACAAAATCCGGCCCATTCTGGACCAAATCCAGGACAACAGGCTACTCTACGGGGCTCTGGCCAACAACAGGGACGCCTCACTTGACGAGGTCCGCAAGACCATCGCCGAGTTGGCTCGCCTGAGAAAGGAGCTCAGGGACCAGGAGGAGGCCTTCGGCAAAAGCCTTAGGGAGCAGGGACTCCCTGATTTCGTCCACCGTGGCCCCGGACTTCGCATGGGCCCCGGCTATGGGCCAGGCAGCTGCGGCTGGCACGTTCGTGAAGGCGGCTGGGATGGCGACGGCGGCTACGATTACGGCCATAAGGGCCGGAGACGCGGCCACGGCGGCTGGGATGGCGACGACGGCTACGATTACGGCCATAAGGGCCGGAGGCGCGGCAACGGCGGCTGGTAGGAGCACCATGCTTTGCCGGCCCGTGCCGTTTTGCTGACAACCGCCGAGAAAGCGGCCGCCAGTGGTGGGCCGCTGGGATTAACTGTCTTCTGTCCTCGGGCTGGATTTGTCGAAGCAGTGACGGAGGTGGTGCGTCCTGCGTCTGGAAATTGATGCCGCCTACCTGGAAGGGCTCCTACGCCAGGCCAGGTACCCTGACCATCTGTGAGATAATTCCAAGTCGCAGTAAAAAGTTTATTATTCAGGCAAGACAAAGCCATAATAAAGTCATTGATGTTTGGCCTTGGATGAGTCAGTTTTTGAATGCGGTTTGAAATAAGGTAAAATCTATAAACCTTGATGCCCATGTAAAACTCCTCCATGGGATCAGGGGGCCAGCCAGCTGTTTCAAAATGGAGACAAAATGTCTCGACAAGTCCAACATTTGATGCTGATGCAAAAAGACTGCTTTGTTGAGATCTGCTAAAATAATGCCTTTATAATTTGGTCATAAACCTTGTCGTTTTCAGGTTTTCGAATGGGTTTTACATGGGCATCAAGCTTGCTGAGCCCTCCTCTCGGGGAACGCTGGTGACGTATCTGGTATCTGGAAGGCTCTGTGGCCGAGGCAATGGCCGGAAAAAAGCAAGCAAGGGACAGGCCGATTTGTGGGCCAAATACAGGGGCATAATCCACGTTGCCGAGCTGAAAGTGGCCAAAGTGACCGAAAAGACCTTGCTTGCGGCCAAGGGCAGGACGACCCAGATACGAGAAGGGCTAAGGGGTTCGGAACCTAAACCGCATCCTTGCGGCATTGGCCGTGGCTTTTCGGGAAAGAAACTCCGGGGCCTGCGTCCTTGGGCATGGTGGCAAGCAGACGGCCATCGTCGGCTTGGAACTGTTGTAGATGGTCAAGGCCAGGATAACTATAATTGATCATTTACTTGTCGTCGATCTGGATCACTTCCCCTGTGCCAATCGAAGGAGCCCTGAAAGGCTTTTTTCTGACAGTATGTGACGAGATGGATTGCGTCTGCCATTTCCGAAAGGGCTGTTGTCATCCTGAGTGGATATCGTCCGCTATATTGGCGCAGCATGAGGGTCTGTTGCTGGTGGCTTGACCTATGCAACGGATTAGGTTATCTGCACCGGGCCTGTCCGCGGCTTAAAAAAACATCCCCAAAGGGCTTACGTATGGCCACCCTGAAGTTTACAAGAGCCCATGACGGCGGTTTGGAGGAGTTTTCCCATTGGCCTTGCTGGTGGGCGGTATGGGCTCGGTCAACATATGAGGAGAACAGGCAAATCTGTAATCTCAAAGAAGGTCAAGCTATTTTGCGGTTCTCCCTTTCACTAATTGATGTACCTCCCTTCTGCATCCGTGAATCTTCCGCAAATGATCATGATGAAGTCGATAAGGACCCAAATGCCTAAACCGCCCAGGGTCACAATCATGAGGATGCCTGTGCCTATCTTCCCGACGTAGAACCGATGGACACCCAGGGCCCCTAGGAAGAAGCAGAGGAGCAGTAGGATGATCTTGGTCTGATTCGTGTTGGGGTTTAGTGCCCCTGGGTAAGGGGCTGGCTGCTGCCCTTGCTGAGGGTACTGCTTCGGATGCCCGCAGTTGGGGCAGTTGTAGGCGTCGGCTGGGAGCATGGTCCCGCATCTGCTGCAATTAGCCATCGTCATTTACTCCTTGGGTATGGATTAGGGAAAATTGTTCTTAGAAAAATGGCTCACGTGAAGAAAAACTTTTTGGTGTTTTTCAAGTACCATGAGTAATGATAACATATAGCAAATATTTATAAATAACCATACTTCGCCAATTTTATTATTATCTTGAATATATATCGTTATAAAAATTTAAAATTCATAGCATTATGTTATTTTGTAATTATTGAATTATTGGGCCGCTCATTTTTATGCATGTAAGAGGCACTAGGAAACTTAAAACTACCAGGTTGTATGTCCATTAAAAGCTTTAATTTGCCGATTTCGAGAGGCAGGCTTTTTCATCCTCATCAACTTATCCATAGTTCCCCATCAAGTTTTCTAACCATTAGTCAGACTAACGCGGAATTGATACGGGGCACTCATAATTAAAAATACGGTAACAGTCATCGGCATTTTTAACTGCTCCTTGAGTTATTACTTTATCATTATAAATATTGCATTTCTGATTTCGTAAAGTAAAAAAAAGAGATATAGGATTTATATGTGTTTTAATCAATGCATCCTGTAATTTTTTATAAATAACCGTTGCAATGAAAGTCAAAAATAGGTGTCCACGCAATGAATCCTCATTCTGGACATGCAAAGGGAGAAGGTCCGCATGGGGTTTCCCAAGGTCGAAAACCTGCTCTACCTGCTGTCTGGTATAGTATAGCGGCAGGAGATTCTTCCTTGCTATCCTAAGCGAGGACACAAGGATGAAGACTCCGCGCTTCCGCATGGCTTTGAAAACTTGTGAAGAGTCCAGCTTCTTGTCCTTGGCGTTCTCGAAAGTCTTTCGCGACTCGTCATTTTCCCGCATGATATCGAGACAAATATATGCATATGCCTTATGTCCGGCCAATTCACATGGGGCGTACTTCAGAAAGACGTTTCTCCCATTGTATTCCACTAGATTGCTTTCGACGCACAGGGTTCCCAGATGTTCTTTCACGAGTTCCTTGTACAGGGCACGGTTCGATTTCAATCTTGTGACAAACGGAACCTTGCTCTCGTATAGTTCACCGATGTTGTGATCGGAATAATATCCCGCATCCGCGTCAAGGATGGCGAGTTTCGCGTTGACGCCACTTTCTTTCAGTTCCGCGAGACAACGCACCAGCGTTGAGGCGTCGATGACATTGCCCGGGCAGTATCGGAAGTAGATTGGGAGACCTGTTTCTTGCCGCACGACATAGATTAGCCTGACCTCGTCGCTGATATCGCCATCATTGCTCCTGATCGCCGACAGTGGAAAATGGATGCTGTCAGGTAGTCCAGAGCTATCTATCAATATGTTACAGGTATCTCCAGAAAGCCCAACTATTTTGATATATTCACGAAAGAAAGCCCTTATTGGACTCTCGTCTCCAATCGTGGATAAAAAATCACTGATCCGCTGGCTGGTAAGATTGGCGTCCGGATACAGAATCCGCGCGTAACTGCCTTCCCACCAGTCGTGGGCATGGCAATTTGCCATAGGGCATAAGACATAGTAGGCAATCATGGCGTTTAAGGTATCGCGGTTCACATACCCGATGGAGCTAATCGGTTCAACCAAACAATTGTCTCTGATAAACGTGTCGAGAAAATACATGTCGCCGAAATCGACGATCAAAGATTCGTTTTTGTTTTTCTTGACTGGCGGGACAAAATCCTCAGGTGCCTTGCCGTAGGAATTTGTCTCCAGCTGATACGAAAAAACGCCTCGCTCCCGATTTCGGTATATACCCCGTTCTTTGTCCAAAACCCTGCCAAGGTTAAGGTAGTCCTTGCTGGTCCTCTTGCCATTCCTCACGGAAGTGTATAGTTTGGCGTATTCATGGCCTTTCTTCTTGTCATATCCGATGTACATCGTTGAGCCTCCTTGTGGTCAGAATTTTATTTTCTTACCACAGAGTATCACGAGGGAACTCTCGATGCGGGAAAAAAGTAAGACCAAAAGATGAGCATTATACCAAAATGACGTGCTGGTGAGGCAACTGACGACTATATCAGGGATATGGACACATCGGATAACTAGTCGGCGACAATGATATATCCTGAATTCACGACCCGTGGGCATAACCCATTTTATGACCTACACAGTTCTGCTAGGTTCTAGAATCTTAAAGAGTTGAAAAATTATTTTTTTAAGATACTGTAAGAGGTGTAGTTATACTATTTAAATTAATAGTACTTTTAATAATTGTTTTTTTAAATGTATAAACATATTTTAATTTTATAATCTTTGTATAAATTTTTTTGCGGCATAATTTGTATATATGGGATAAAATTATTAATCATAAAAACTATAAAATACTTATTTTCTGTATTTTAAATGCTATAACCTAGTAGTATTATCAAGTATAATTATTCTCTCATTCTTTCAGATGATTTTTCAACACAATATTGGCTCTATATATGTTAATTACTTTATCTATTTTATATTTATTATTGGCAAGTATAACTAATCAACCTGCATTTTTACGTTTTTTATAGGGATAGGGAATTGCTCCCCCCGGCGGCCCTTGCCCTGGCTGGCATTAATGCCTGGTTCGATGCCGTTTCCCTGCCCACAGGCCTTTTCTGGTTACGGGAGGCGTCATGACCGCCAGTTACGTGAGTCCCCACTCTGGGCGAGACCAGGCCCTTTGACTTTCGACGACCGAATCGAGCACCATGCCCTTCAAGATATTGGGCAAGACAGTTATTTTGATGAACCTTGGGGGCCCGGGAACGTTGATTATAGCGACCAGTGCGCCTTTGGGTCAAGCCAATTTTCGGTATCTTGGGATTCTGGTCGGGGGCGGCCAGTTGGGGCTGCCCGATGGCCCGGCCCAGAAGTTCAGCGGGGGCCATGGTTCCGCCAAGGCGGCCATGGGCTCGGCCCAGGGGCCGGCCTGGCCATGGGAAGTCCTCAAGCGCGGATCGGCCGGCCCAAAGGTGCTGGGACCGTCAGGCCTCAACGTTGGCGGACACGTGAGAGGCCCCTGGAAAACCGAAGAATGGCCAGGTTTTATGGCTATTATTAGGGCTTAGTTTTAGCAGATCTCAAAAAGCCTGGCTTTTTGCGCCCTCAAAAAATTGGGGCAGCCATTTCGTCAGTGCAGAAGGGATTGGTCCTGTCAACCAAATGGCAGGCGTCCGCCGCAGACATGTCGAGACCGTGGAGTCACTCCCTTTTCACCATCTCGGCCCTTTTGACAGGATACTTATCGCCACCGCGGTGTTTGAAGGCATGGCCATTATCACGCAGGACGCGAATACCCAGGCATATGAAGCCCGTTGCGTTTGCTGACAAAAGAACTGGCCAAAGCCATGGTTTGCCTTGGGTCTTTGCCAGGGTTGGCTCGGCCTGCGCGACTTTTGGTCAAGCCGTCTTTCTGGGCCCGCCGCGGCTCTGGCCGACGGCCAGGTCCAGAAGTTCCAGGGCGGCCATGGCCTGGTCCAGGAAGGCCGAGGCCTGGGCGCGGTCCTCGATGCCCCTGGCGGCTATGGCCCTGATGGTCGGGGCCAGGGCGGACGCCGGTGAGAGGCCGGGTCCGGGCAGGCAGTTTCGGCCCCATCCGGGCCCAGGGAAGGATCGGCCGTGGGGGGACAGGTATCCGGCGCTGGCCTCCCTCAGGGCCATTGCCAGCCTCTCGCGGTCGGTCAGCGGCGCCGGCCGGGCCGGCAGGATCGTCTGGCCCAGCTCGTCGGTTCCGGCGGCGTAGGCCTGGCAGCCGGCGGGCCCGTCCGGGGCGGCCCGATCTGCGGCCTGGCCGCCTGGTGCCTCGCGGCCCAGGAGGGCCATGGCCTCCGCGAGGACCGGCCCGGCGGCTGGCAGGGCGGGGCAGGGCCGGGCCGGGCATTGCCGGGACTCGGCGCAGGGCGCGCAGGGGCAATGGCCCTGGACCATGACCGAGCCGGGGGCGTAGGGACCGGTCTCGCCGGCCAGGGCCGGGCCCCCAAAGACGGCCAGGACCTTGGCGCCGGCCGAGGCGGCCATGTGCATGACCCCGGTATCGGCCGAGACGAGGAGGTCCAGCCGGGCCAGGACCTGGCCCAGTTGCCTAAGGGATGTCCGTCCGGACAGGTCGGTCGGCCTGGGCCCGGCCCAGAGGTCCAGGAACCTTCGGGCCAGGGAGCGTTCCCCGTGGCTCCCCAGGAGGACCAGCCTGGCCGGTCCCAGGCCTTGGGCCAGGGCGGCGAAGCGCTCGACCGGCCAGCGTCTCAGGTGGTTGCCGCTCCCCAGATGGAGGCCGACCAGTGGGCCTGGCCCTTCCGGGAGGGGCGGGGAGGAGCGGTCCAAGGCGCCGCCGGGGAGGGGCCAGGCCAGGATGCGGCTGGCCCTGGCCCCGGCCGGCGAGAGGAGGCGCCAGAGATCGACCAGGTTCAGGCGCCCCAGGGGCCGGCAGACGGCCATCACGGCCGCGGCCAGTCTCTGGGCCCTGGGGAGCTCGGGGCCGTTGGGGCCGCTTCTGGGGCCAAGGATGGCCCTGGGCCTGAAGTGCCCCAGGAAGGCCAGGGCGGCCGGGGACGAGGAGAGGTTGACCAGGATGTCTGGCCTCTCGGGGAGGCTTCCAGGACTGGGGGGGCCGCCAAGGGCAGCCAGGCCGCCCCCTGGCCCGTCCCGGAGGAGGACCACCTCGTCGGCCAGCCCTGAGAGCCTGGCCGCCTCGGCCACCTCGGGCCGCGCGGCCGCCAGGACGAGCGGCCCGGGCTCCTTGCGGAGTTCGGAGAGAAGGGGCGTGGACTGGACCAGGTCGCCCAGTTTCATGGGCTGGATGACCAGGGTGGTCACCGGGCGTCCCCCATGACCGTCCTGGAAAGCCTGTCGAGGCGGTGGACGTAGAGATGTTCGCCGAGGACGCGCCGGTGGGCCTTCTCGGCCATGCGAGCCCGGGCCCCTGGCCTTTTCAGATACCAGCTGGCCTTCTCGGCCGCCTCGGCAGGGCACCCGTAGGTGGCGACCTCGCCGGGGGCGAAGAGATCGTCGATTTGGGCCCTCCGGTCGGTCAGGAGGAACGCCCGGCAGGCCGGGACGTCGAAGACCCTCTGGTTGAGGCCGCCCTTCATCTGGGCACTGGTGATGTTCAGGTTTATGCCAGTCGATCGGTAGTGTGCGGGCAGGTTTCCGTAGTAGTCTGGGCCGGGGCAGAGACTGGCCCCCCCCACCAGGCCCGCCCAGCCTTCGTCGCCGCATATGGAGAGCTGGCCCACAGGCAGGGCCGACAGGACGCTTTGGCGCCAGAGGCGGCTGGCCCGCCAGGTGATGAGGGCCTGGAGGTTGAGTCTCTGGGCCGGATCGAGGCCAAGGTCCAGGCCGGCCAGGTCTGGGCCTGGGATCAGGGAATGGTTTTCCAGAAATTCCCTGGCCAGGGCGTCCACCGTCGGGAGGCTGCTCTCGTCCAGGCCGGAGAGGCGCAGGTACTTGCGGGTGGCCGCCGCGAGGCTGTCCCCGACGAAGGCCAGGGGCCTAGCGGGGCCAGTGGCGGGGCCAGGACGGAACAGGCCGTCGTCGCTGGCCAGCGGGAGGAAGAAGGCCCGGCGGTAGCCCAGGTCGGCCATGACCGGCAGATAGTCCTTGTCCCAGCAGAAGACGAAGAAGTCCCCCTTTGGTTTTGGGGCCTGGCCCAGGATGAAGGCCGGGCTGTCCACGAACCAGGAGGCCATAGGGAGACCCAGGCGGGAAAGCGTCTCGGCCAGGAGGCCGTCGGCGTCGAAGCCAAGGTGGTTGACCGTCAGGACCATCCCAGGCCTGAAGTCCCTGATCTGGCCCAGCAGCCTGCGGTAGTCAGCCCCGTCGGCCACCTCCCCGGCCCGCCCTGTCCAGACGGAGACCTCGGCCCCTTGGGCCCTGGCCGCCCTGGTTATCTCTCGACCCAGGAAGTAGCCGGTGTCGAGGAAGAGGATCCTCGGGGGGCGGGAAGCGGGCCGGGGCTCCTTGGCCTTCGGGTAAAGGGCCGGGTCCAGGCGTAGGTTGGCCGGGCGAGCCAGGACGGCGGACGGGGCCCCTGCCGGCAGGTCCAGGGCCGGGCCCAGGACCAGCCGGAAGCCGGGACGGGAGATGGCTCGGGAGAGGTCACTGGCCGTGAGGGCGGCGGCGGCCAGCTCGGGTCGGGCCTCCAGGACCATGAGGGGCGATTTTGGGGCGAGTCTTTCCAGGACGGGATCGAGAAGGAAGCCCAGGCCCAGGCCCAGGACGGTCAGGCCCTGGGAGGCCCCGGGGTTGTGGGCGAAAAAGCGCTCGACTAGGGCCCGGTCCTCGCCCTCCGGGTCCAGGGCCGAGGAGAGCCGCCGCTCCAGGCCTGGCCAGGCTATCCTGAGGAACGGGTGGCCCCTGGGCCCGGTCTCCAAGATGACGGTCCCGCCGTCCACCCCGAAGGCGAAGCCCTGGCCGGAGGGAATGGGCCGTGGGGGAAAGCGGCCCAGCTCGTCGGCCTCCAGTGGCTGGGCCACCCTTAGGAGGCCAATGTTTTCATTGAACCAGGACTTCATTCTTTGCCGCGTTGGCCTCCTGGCCGCCGGTCAGACGGGGAGCCTGTCTTGGGGCTTAGAGTCGACCTCCAGGAAGTAGGGCCGGCTTTCCTTGGAGCGCAGGGCCAGCTCGAAGATGCGCAGCCACTCGCCGGCCACCATGTCCCAGCCGTAGCGGGACCTTATGACGGCCTTGGCTTGGCTGGCCAGGCCCTCCCTGAGGTCCCGATCGTCTAGGAGCCTCAAGGCCCTGTCGACGTACATTTCCCTGTAGACGGTGGATATGGGGCGGCCGGGGATCTTGAAGTCGGGGATGACCACGGACTCGGAGAGGGCGAAGTTGTCGGTCGTCAGGACCGCCGTCCCCAGGGCCTGGGCCTCCAGGACTGCCAGGCAGCTGACCTCCGGGAAGGTCGAGGGGTAGAGCATCATCTCCGCCTCGGCCAGGTGGCGGTAGTAGTCGTTCTTCGGGAGCGGGCCCAGGTCCACTATCCCCGGGTCCCTTGAGACCAGCAGCGAGAGGTAGTCGTAAAGCCCGGACAGGCTCCCGTCAGCCAGGGACTGGTCTATTTGGTAGCCGCAAAGATGAAGCCTCAATCCCGGCCTGGCCTGGGAGAGCCTCGGCCAGATGTCCTCAAGCAGGACCTTGAGGCCCCTTTCTGGCCTCGAGGAGTAGATGAGCTTGCCCGGGACCTTGGATGTCCCCTCCGAGGCCCGGTCCAGGAGATCGAAGTCGAGGCCGTTCCTGGTCACCACCGTCCGCTCGTCGAGCTGGGGCAACCGGGTTAGATAGTTGTCCCTGTGGAACTCCGACAGAACCAGGCAGAGATCGATCTCGTCATGGATGGCCCTGAGTGCCTGTGGGTTGTCCAGGGTGTCGTGGTTCCACAGGATCTTGAGGCGGCTCTTGATGGGGAGGCTGAAAAAGCCGAAGAAGCGGCTGACCACCATTATGTCGAAGGACTTGTGGGCCAGAAGCTTCAGCGACTTACGGAAGGGGTGGTAGCCAACCAGGTCGTGGACCGCCGGCTCTCGGCAGTTGTTTATGGCCAGGACCTCGTGTCCCAGCCGGGCCACGGCCCTGGCCATCTGGATGAAGGCAGTCTCGGCCCCGCCGATGGCCCCATGCCTGAGGGCGTCGCCCTCAAAGGGCACTCCGTCGGTGAAGAAGCCGACTACCCGTCTCACAGCGAGGCCTCCAGCGTCTTGGCCCGGCGGTGGGCCGGGGCCAGGCGGATGGCCTCGTCCAAAAGAAGCCTGGCCCTCGGGGAGTCGCCGGCGGCCATGTGGGACTCGGCCAGGGCCACGTAGGGCTCGGGATTGGCCGGGTTCAGGCGGACAGCCTCCTCCCAGGCCTTCCTGGCCCCATTTGGGTCGCCGGTGCGTTCCAGGGCCCTGGCCAGCTGGCTGGCGGCCACGAAGCCGTGTCTGGCCGGGTCGGCTCCCCAGCCGGGATCGCCGCAACCCAGTGCCAGGGCCCTCATGAGCTGGGGAACGCATTCGGCGTATCTCCCGTCCTCGTACAAAAGGCGGCCCAGATGGGCCCTGGCCGGCCCATAGCCCGGCCTTTGCCTGACCAGGAAGGACAGGGCCTCCTCGGCCTCGCCGGGCTTGCCCAGCCTCGAGAGGACTTGGCCCAGGAGGATCGCGGCGTGGCTCCAGAGGGAGGGGTTGGCATCCTGGCCGGGGCCTGGCTCCTGGCCGGCCCCGATGGCCCGTTCGAGGTATTCCCGGGCCTCCCTGAAATAGCGGAGATTGAAGAGGGTCCTGCCAGTCTGGTAAAGGTGGTAGAAGTCGCCGGCGGCCGTCTCGGGTGCCGAGACCAGGAGCTGGAGGTTCCTCTGGCCCTTGGACCTGGCCTGGGTCCCGTCGGCGTAGCCCCAGTGGCGGATCTCGGCCTGGGTGTGGACCACCGGCCAGTCAGGCGGGTGGACCAGCTGCTCGTGGACCCGACCCTGGAAGCGGGCCGCGGGCGAGTTGGCGAAGACCCTCTTCTGCCAGAGCCTGTCGCCCTGGGGCACGACCACCTCGGTAGCGGTGAAGACGAGCCCACCTGAGCCCAGACGGTCCCTGATTAGAGAGAGATCACCCATGGCGATGCTGTTGTCGGCGTCCAGCCAGAGGATGAAGTCGCTTTTCATCTGGTCGAGGCCGTAATTGCGGGCCTTGGAGAAGTCGTTGGGCCAGGCCATGTGGATCACCCTGGCCCCGTAGCCAGCGGCTATTTCCGGGCCTTGGTCGGTCGATCCGGTGTCCACTACCAGCATCTCGTCGACCAGGCCGGCGATCGGGCCCAGGCTGAACGGCAGATTGTTGGCCTCGTTTTTCATGATCATGGCCAGTCCCAGAGTCGGGACGCCCCTACCGGAGAGGACGGGAGAGCCGGTGGCCTGGCGGCCGCCGCAGGGGTAGAATTCGTCGCACATATCCAGCCCCTTCCTAAAGCGAGGCCAACATCTTGAGGATGAGCCCGTCGGCCCAGATGAGGTTCTTGAGGATCCCGCCCTTGCTGCCGGAGGCCAGGGCGGGGGCCAGAATCTGGCCCATGAAGGCGCTGGCCTGGGATGTGGCCATCATCTCGCGCAGGCATCTCTGGCCATCGATTTGGAGCAGCCTTTTAAGGGAACTCACCAGGCTGGACATCTGCCGGAGATCCCTTTTGATCTCGCTGGCCGAGGGCCTGGGGATGGCGTCGATTATGGAGGGAATGTCGATCTTGGGCGGGGACTGGTCGATTCTCGACAAGACCTCCCCAAGGCCCATCTCCTCAAAGCCCTCCACGGCCGCCCCGCTGGCCGTGGAGTTGATTAGCCTCGGACCTCCTCTGGGGTCGCGTCTGATGGTGGCCGCCGCCTCCACGTACCAGCCCAGGGAGGCCAGGAGGGAGGTGTTGGTCTCCACCGTGCCTCCGCCCACGGCCGGGACGGTGATGGTGGTCCCGCGGTCAGGCTCGGTCACGCTGTCGGCCGTGCCCGGGGCATGCAGGAAGGCCCCGTCGTAGGCCTGGTCCTGGCCCACCAGGACCAGGGGGGCCAGACCCCAGACGTAGGCCAGGGCGAAGGCGGCGGTGCCGGCGTTGCCTCCCTGGGGCAGGAACAGGCCTCGGCCAAGGAGCTGGGCCTCGCCGCCGTTCAGATGGAAAATGGCCTTGCGGAAGCCATCGGCCTGGAAGTGGGCCGGATGGCTGCCCGAGGCCGCAGCCAGGATGGCGTCCGGCCCCAGTATTTCGCGCTCGGCCTGGCTCAGCCTCAGGTAGGAGCTGGTATCGGAGGACTCAAGGGCCAGAACAACGTCGGGCCTCACCCCCACGGCCAGCAGGGGTTTGAGGGCGGCCGAGGCGCAGATGATGACGGAGCGCCCGATGGCCCCGGCCAGGAGGTGCCCGTTCTTGGCCAGGCTGGGCCCGGCCCCGACGACGAAGGCCGGCCTTTTGGGAAAGCGTCCCTTCAGGAGCATCAGGTCCGGCAGCTTGGCGGTAAGGCCGGTATTCTTGGCCAGGTTCTCGATGAAGGCTGAGTCGGTCAGCTCCTTGGTCCGCTCGATGACCTCGCGGCGGGAGATCTCCTGGGCCACCTGCCTGGCGAAGGCGGCCGATTCCTGGGGCCAGAGGCGGCGGTAGCCTGGTACTGGCAGGACTATGGGCATCCCGCCCTCGCCATGGACCAACTCCCTGGTCATCATCTCGTCGAAGTCGGCCTGGCTCTGGTGGATCTTGGGCACCTGGCCTGGCCCCAGGACGTTGTATTTTTCGTACATGTCCACGAGGCTCCTGTCCGGCTCCATGACGTGGACCTCAATCCCAGGGAACAGCTCCATGATGATCCTGAGGTGCCAGCCCAGGCCCAGGCCGAAGACAAGGGCCAGGCCGGGGGGCCTGTTTTGGCGGCGTCTTTGCGACAGGGCCATGCCGACCCAGTTCTTGGCCTCGGCCAGGGGATTGTCTGGATTGTGGATGGTCGTTCCCCGGTACATCAGGCCCGGACCGGACGGGCCAGGCAGAACTTTTGGGGCGGCGGCCGCCGCCCGGTCCATCAAAAGCCTCGTGTTCAAGGCGGTTACGAGATCCTCGCCCATGACTTCTCCCTATGCCGGTTCCGGTCCCATGCCCAAAACCAGGAGCGTTGAGGGGGCCCCCCGAGGGAAGCCCGCGAGATCAGTTGAGTGTCAGATAGGATGCCCGCCCGGCCTGGGCGAAGATGCCGCCCAGTTCCTGGTCGTCGGGATGGATCTCCAGGGACTTCTGGGCCACGTCCAGGGCCTCGGCGGAGGCCCCGCGCGCCAAAAGGAGCCCGGCCAGTTCCCTGGCCGTCTCCAGGTCCTCCGGACGGGATGAATAGGCGGCCTGGTAAAACTCCAGGGCGTTCCAGACGGCCGGGTCGTGGCGCAGGCGGCTGAAGCCTGGGGAGACGTCCTGGCCCAGCCCCATGAGCCTCCTGGCGATGCTCTTGACGTGATCGAACGGCAGAGTGTTCAGCGGGGGCTGGGAAAGTCCCTCGTCCCCGGTGAAGCGGACCAGCCACTCCCTAGCTTCCTCCAGCTTGCCCAGCCCCAGGTTGAGGATCCCCATCCCTAGGGCCCCCCTGGGCTCGCCCTCCTCGTAGGCCCTCTCGAGCAGGCCGACGGCCGGCTCGAGCTTCTGGCGCATGCGCTGGATATGCCCGAACATAAAAAGGGAGGCCGGGCTAATCGTGCCGGCCTTGTCGGCCTTGTCGAAGAGCTTCTCGGCCCTCATGGCCCGGGCCTGCCCAGCCTCCTGCGGCCAGCGCAGGGCCGTGAGGAACATGGCCTGGCCCTCGTGGTCCCAGGCCTCCCTGTCGACCAGGGCCCGGCCGTAGTGCACGCTCCTGACGGTGTTCAGGAGGGTCTCGGCCCTGTTCTGGATGTCGTGGCAGGCCGTGACCTTCTCCAGGGATCTCTTGGCCGCCCGGCGGCGCCTCTTGTCGTCGCCAAGCCAGTATTCGGCGGCCCCCAGGACCTCGTCCGGCTCGAACCAGGCAAAGTCCTCGCCGGGCTTGAAGAGCTCGCCCAGGTCGCCCCCGGCCCTCTCGGTGAAGAGGACCGCCCCAGAGGCCATGGCCTCAAGCATCCTCGTGGTGACCCCTGGAAAGAGGCACTCGTTCAGGGCCAGGCGCGACTGGCGGTAGATCTGGCCAGACTCCACGGGCGTCAGCCAGCCCTCCTGGCGGTCGCCGGCCGTCTTGAGGGAGTAGCGGTTGGACAGGGTCTCGACCAGGCGGCTGCGCTTGGGCCGGCGGGCCGGGTCCAGGGCACCCACGAAGCCGAAGTCGTAGGTCTGCGAGACGCTTTCCTTCTCGGCGGGCAGATAGCCCTTGACGTCCACCCCCACCGGCAGCCAGCTGGCGGCCAGGCCCTCCCCGGCCAGGCTTTCGACGAATGGCTTCTGGTCGACGAAGGTGTAGTCGAAGAGATGGGCGAAGTGGCGCTGCCACCAGAAATTGATCGGGGTGTCCACGGCGTAGTAGACCTTCGGGATGCCGTAGATGTCCGACAGACCTTCCGGGAAGGCGTGCTGCCCAAGGTGGTCGGTGAAGACGATCATGTCGGGCCTGTCCTGGAGGCTGTTGAAGATCGAGTCGACCCTCAGGCCCTCCTGGTGGGGCGGCACCAGGACGGAATGGCCCATCTTTTGAAAGGCTTGGTGGAAGTACTCACTGCCCAGGCATAGAATAAGCATGTCCAGTCTCCGTTTCGGTCAATGTCCAGAAAACTCGTTTGCCGGCCTCCAGGCCGACTGGCCAGGGAAGTCAGCATTGTCCCCTGGCGCGGCCATGATGGCCGCGAGGGGCAGCGGCGGCGGGTTGCCCGCGGCTGCGGGGAAGGTGCCCTTCGGCCCGTTCCTCGGCTCGTCAGGGATTTTCCCTGGCGACCCGATCAGGCCGCTGGCCCTTAGGCACCTCTGACAGGAGGGGCTCCCGCGTCCTTCGCGGCTGGCCAGGAACAGGGCCGCTCCGGAGTTCCAGGCCTTTTCCAGGCCGTCCCGCCAAAGGTCGCCGACGGGAGCCAGGCGCCCAAAGTCAGAGCAGCAGGGAAAGAGCCCGCCGTCGGCGTGGACGGCCAGCCTTGTCAGGGGGTCGGGGCAGCGGAAGACGCTTTTGCCCGACATCTTCCCTTTTGGACCGACCATGGAGGACGATTCGTCCCGTCCGGTGAGGTCCAGGTAGTCCTGGAAGGCCAGATAGTCGGCCAATGGGGAAAATTTTTCCCTGAACTGATCCCTTTCGGCCTGGTTGCCCCTCATCTGGACGAAGCTGAGCCTCAGGATCGGGAGCGGGCCGCCCAGCTCGGCCCTGACCTCCAGGAAATCCTCAATGTTGGCCACCAGGCGCTCGAAGTCGCCCCCTGGGCGCAGGCGGCCGTACGTGTCACCGCAGGCCGCATCGACGGAGACCATCAGCCTCGTCAGGCCGGCCCTGGCCAGCTTTTCGCTGGTCTGGCGGTCAAGGAGCTGTCCGTTGGTCACCACGGCCAGATCCAGGAACCCGGCACCACCGGCCTCGGCCACCCACAGGTCCAGGTCAGGCACCAGAAGGGGCTCCCCTGAAAGCCCGAACCTGATTGAGGGCACCGACAGCTCCTTGGCTTCCCGGATGGCCTCCAGGAACATCTCCTCGTCCATGAACAGCCCGAAGCCGGGAAAGGGGTTGTCCCCCGCGCCAAGGCTGGCCGGGCACATGGGGCAGCCCAGCTGGCAGACCGTGGCCACGTCCAGATCAAGATGGAGGGGGTGGGGGGGACGGCTCCCGGCCTCGGCGGCCTGGAACCGTCTGCGGTAGGCCGAGAATGCGGGGCCAAGCTCACGGGCCAGGATTGCCTCATGGTCTTTTTGCGATTCCTGGTAGCCTCTGGCCAGCTTTTTATGGAAAAAAGACATTCATTAGTCCTTATTAAATACTTCTTGCCTGTCATCAGGAGGCTAGGCCAAAAAGACCAGGCCATTGCCTTCGAGGGGGTAAAAGCAATTCCGGTGCCAAAATAGGGGAGAAAAAGCTGGAGCTGTCTGTAAGGGCGGGTTCCAAGATCCAGACAGGTGCCCCTGCCCACCGGAGGGTCCAGGGCATCGCGTGGGGGCTGCCAAGGCCAAAGCCATTACTTCAGTACCGCAACGAAGAGCTTCGAAACCGTATGCCATCACCTTGTTTTTCTGGAATGTCTGGCAAAATCGGCTCAATTTACTTATGAACGGGCAGCTTAGTCCGAGGTATCTTCACCGGGCAAATCAAGAAAGACAAGGTGCTAGGAGGTGATTCATCCACGACCACGAGCGTGACATCGGTGTCGCGGTCGGCGGGAAGCCCAGAATCGCCGAGGCCGCGGCTTGCGGTGCCTCGTGTTCCTGGCAGCCATAGATTCCGCCAGAAGTAAGCGGAAAGGCCATACTCTCCGATTCGTTTGGCCAAGGAGTTTTGCCCACTTCCCCGGAAATAAATCAGGAGGGTGGAGATATGCAGATGAACATGCTCTTGTGCATCGTCAATTTTCTGGTTGTCAACGGAATCGTAACCGCCGGCGAGCTATCGAAGCGTATTGAAGTCTCCGAACTGGCAATACTGCGCGACGTCGATACGCTATCTGCGGCGGGAATCCCTGGGTACACGGCGTAAGGCAAGGGCGGCGGCGTTGCTCTGTCGGGCAATCACGCCTCAATAAAACTGCGATTTCGGACGATGAACAGAACCAGATTCTATTTGCCCTGCAAAGCCTGTCAGCAGTTGGTCAAGCGGACACGGAACAGGTTTTCATAAAGCTGCGGGAGATTTTCGACAAGGCGGCTATCGGCTGGATTCAGGCGGACTTTTTGTGCTGGGGAAATGGCAAAACTGGCAATGAACGCTTTGAAACGCTGAAACAGGCAATCGCCAGAAAACAAGCCGTCCGATTCTCATATGTGAGTTCTTATGGCCAAACTGCGGAGCGAAGCGTTATCCCTTACAGAGAAATTTTCGCACTTGTTTTCACAGGCGCGTTTCGGGGGGGCCAGCGTAAGGGACACGTTGCAGTCCTCCCTCGCCGTGTTTCCCGTCACGGTAGGCCGGACCAGCCGCATGAACTACGTTCGTCGCTGGCGGATTGGCCCCGACGTGATGACCATTTCGCCTGTCTCAGCCGGAGAGGGCTTATCGCAGGCGGCCGGCAGTTTAGGCTCGCCCGCCGAATATCGCCCAGCATGTGCCTCCGCCCATTTGAGGTGCGTTCTTAGCGGCTTTGACCATCGCGCCAGTCTTCAGCCTGGGAATGCCGTTGCGGGGTGGCCTTGCAGGGCACTGGTCGTCATCCCTCCCTTTAAATCCTGGCGTATCTGCCGAGTTCGTGGTTTAACAGTTTCATGATCGTGAGCTCGTCAAGCGCGTCAGTCAGGGCGTTGTGCAGTTCGCAGTAGGCATCTTCTTCGCTTAACATCCTGTAGACGCTCTCCACGCCGTAGCCGCTTTTAAGTCTGCCGGTGCCGTGACACTCGGCGTTGCCCGGTATCTTCGGGTTGTGCTGCCGGTAAGCTGCCAATTTCATTATATCGTACCAAGCAAGGTGCGACAGTTCGGGCATATGGCGCTTATCGAAAGCGGCGTTATAGGCAAAAATGGCGGTAACTCCGTGGCCGGAGAGTAAGGCGCTCAAATCGCGGACGGCCTGCTCGCGTGAACATTCGAGGTCTGGCCGTATGCCGCCAGCATAAAGCGCATGCGTATACATCCCGCCGTGGTTCTTGAACGGCGTGAGAATGTAGTACCGTTGTTCAATCGGCTCGAAGTTATCGGCTTCAGCGATGACGATTCCGATTGACATCACCGCGTCACCCCAAGTCGTCTCGGTGTCTATTACCGCGAATTTGACCATAACGCTCACCCCTCAATAGGCACAGCCCGCGCTGTGCTTCCGCCTAAGCCGTCCATATTCAGAGGAGACGACGCAAGCGTGTATCCGTATTCACCCGGTGCCGCCGCGGACCGGGTTGCCCCTCCAAGCTGAATGGCACCCGCGCCTAGCGGGTCCAGGCTGACTCTCAACGGAGCGTCCGTGTCGCCTGCGCCCAAGCTATCCACGCTGATTATCCTGGCGTGGGAGTCTTCAATCGGCCCCGTCGCCGCATCGGATATCCCGCGGTTGGCCCTCGAGGGCAACCACCCGTGGCAACTGACAAGAATTTTCCTGATACTGACGTGAAACTCCGCACCAGGGCAAGCTGACATTTTGGCCTTTGTCCTGGTGTGAGGGGGAAGATTCAATATCTGCTTTACGGCATTGTTTGGTGACTTGTCGTGATTTAATTCGGGTGGATACTTTGGAATGAAAAAATAACGTAATTCTATTTTAGTGTTTTTTTGTCCAATTTTCCACTTATTTTCCGTGATGAACACGAAGGATGCAGACACAACAGTTCATCGTGCCTGAAAACGCATGTTCCTGACTGGGCCGGTATTGGAGAGAGCTGGTATCACGTTCATCGGAATCCCTGCGCCAGTCGCCCCGGTCACTGGCGTTTGCCTCTTTTGGGAAATGTTCCTGACTTCAGTGGGATCCTGCTGGTGATCCTCCCAAGCGGCCACTGGGGCATGAAGCCAGTAGATCGGGACTTTTGGGCCCGGCAACGACCATGAATCAGAGAAAGGAGAAGAGCTGGGTAGATTTAGGGTCAAAATGCCAGATACTCGCTGGCAAGCAGCCGAGGGAAGGCAAACCACAGAAGGCAGATCACAGGGGTGCGGGGAGAGAAGAGAGTTCTTCTGAAATCAGGATACGGGGGGCGAGGTCAAGCCAGCGAGAGGATGCCTTGCATCCGATTTGGACGAATCCTAGCCAAGGGAGGATGGAAAACGGTAAACACATCAACAGGGCAGTATTGTGGCCAAAGGCCAAGAACCAACAGAAGTCAGGCCGGAGCGAACGAGCCGGTAATCACCCCGATGATTCTCCGCCAGGCGACCTCCTGGAGGTCAGCCTCAGGGCTTCTGCCAGCCTATCCTGGGCCTTGTCGGCGAAAAAAATGGCCAGGGGCATGAGCTGGCCGCTGTCGGCCTGCTCAAGACAGTCTATGTAGTCTTTTCTTTGGGAGGAAGCCACCACCAGCGGCAGCCAGCCGGCCTGAAGGAAGACAAGGGTCGCCAGGGCCCTGGCAATCCTCCCGTTGCCGTCCTGGAAGGGGTGGATCTGGCTGAAACGGTGGTGAAGCCAGGCAGCCTCCATCTCGGGAGCGACTTTTTTCCATTTATGTTCGCCGTGCCATTTGATGAGGTTGTCCATCTCTGTCTCCACATGCTCGGGTGGGCAGTACTCATGGATCGATCCGTCGGGTCTTGCTGGATTGTTCGGATGAATCTTCCAAGACCCCTTGAGCAGCGGAGTCTGGACATACCGGCCAAGATGGTCCACGGCTTCTGTGTGGTCCTGCTCCCTGGTCAGTTCGGCGTGCATGGCGCGGATATAGTGCTTGGACAGGGACTGTTCCTGCTTGACGAAGGAAAAAAGGCCATCAACCACCTCCTTTTGCCGCATTATGAGCCTTTGTGTCTTGTGGGGCGACGTCGAGGCATAGTGTGGAAGGTCGATCGCGTCGAGGCCATGCTCAATCAGAGTCTCCGTCAGACCCCTGTCCAAGGAATACAGCCCTTCAATCTGGCCCGTCTCGATGGCCCATTCCCGTTCCAGTCGCTCCACATATTCCTTCAAGCAATCGCCGTCCAGCTCATTTTTCTTTTTTTGCCACTCAAGTGACAGGCACGTGAGGCGTTCGTCTCTCCAAAGCTCATATTCAGGAAGAAGATCGGATATCGGGTGCCATATAAATTTGCTAGCCATAATTATGCCTATCTATATTTTTATATATAATATTACATATAATTGAAATAATTAATTGTAATATTATTGTTGTTTAATTTTAACTTTTTATAGATTATAAATTATATCATATAATTTTGTATTATCGTTTTTTTTATTGACTTGTTGGCCCAGGGCATGGGCTGCATCTATCAAAAATACCGTGAGATACTGGCCTCAGGCAGAGGGTATGAGGCGCAACACTTTTGAATTTCAGAATAAAATAGTTGAATTAATGTCGTGTAGACGTTCTACACGGTATCTGGGCTAGATATGTCTGCCTGTGGAGGACATGGCGCAGGTCAGCCGTTGAAACAGGGTGCTCCACCATGGGGACCAGGAGCGGCAGCGTTTCCGGCCTTGTGGGAATCCCCCGGCTTTGGGCCAGGGAGGACGCCAAGTCGTGAAATACAGGCGGCGAACGGCCATGCCACGGTGCCTGGAATGGCACCAGGCAATGGAGGCTGGCAGCGTCCTGGGCTAGCCAATGGTCCTGGCGATGTAACTGCTAATGGCCTGATCGTAGTCGCAGGTCCTGGCAAAGGCCTTTTGGGCCAAGGTGCGGCGGAATTTTCCGCTCAGCTGCCCGTCGGTGATCCTCATCTCGGCAATGAAGGCCGGATAGTCGTTGGGGTCGCACAGGACGGCCACGTCGGCGTGGTTCTTGGCCGAGGCCCTCAGGAGGCAGGGGCCGCCGACGTCGATGTTCTCAATGGCCTCCTCAAAGGAGGCGTTGGGCCTGGCTGAGACGGTCTCGAAGGGGTAGAGGTTGACCACGACCAGATCTATGCCCCCCCAGCCAAGGGCGGCCATCTGCCCCATGTGCTCGGCCAGGGAGCGGCGGTGGAGGATGCCGGCGTGGATTTTGGGGTGGAGGGTCTTGACCCGTCCGCCGAGCATCTCCGGTGAACCAGTGTAGCCGGAGACCTCGACTACCTTGAAGCCATCGCCGGCCAAGGCGGCGGCCGTGCCCCCGGTGGAGAGAATCTCCACCTTGAGGCCGGTCAGGAAGGTGGCCAGCTCCTTGAGGCCTGTCTTGTCGGAGACGCTTATCAAAGCCCTGGAAATTTTGGACATCGTCGAAACCCGCCGTGGTCCCCGGCCTGGGGCCGGGAAAATATGGTTTGGCCGGCCAGGGGCCAAACAGGACAATGGGCCGTTAAGGCGCATGGCCTTGGGGCCATTATAGTACAAAAGAGGGCCGCCCGGCGCCACAATTCCGGGGAGGGGCCATGGAGTGCCGTAGGCCCTCAGGCCGTCTGGTCGGGGCAGGTATCCTGCGTCTCTGAGGGGTTGAATGAGATGAGGTTGGAGATGATGAGAAAGCTGGCCGACTCGATCATGTTCAGCTCCTCGGGGCTGAAGGGCTTGCGGGGGCCGCGGACCATCATCAGGAAACCCCAGAAGTCGCCCTCGGCCATGATCGGTATGCAGCAGAGGTTGTCGAAGCCCGACTCGGTGAAGAACTGCTTCTCCTTGACCGACATGTACTGGGCCGACCTGATCAGGAGGTCACCGTCGCCGAGGGACTCAAGCCAGCCAGGCATGTTCTCGGTGGTCATGGGACCCAGGCTGGAGTGTCTGATGCTGGGGAACGACAGGAGGATGTCGCACTTGGGGAGCTCGAGCTCGTCGTAGGAGGTCTTCCATATGGAGGCCCTGGAGGCGTTGAGGGCTGAGCACAGGGCCATCAGAGAATTCTCGATGCTGTCCTTCTTGTCGTGCTGGCCGCTGGCCAGCATGTATTCGCCCATGACCCGAATCAGCTGCAGGTAATCGTTGAACCTCTTGTTGGAGGCAGCGATGGTTTCCTTGGCCAGAACGGTGCAGTTGTTGGGGATGTTGACCCCAAGGGCGATCCTGATGGCCATCTCCCGGCACGTTGCCGCCCCGCAGGCGTAGCAGTCTATGGTCCTCTGGGCCACGGTCCTCTTGCCCATTGACAGGAAAGCCTGCTCGATGCGTTCCTCGGCCACGTAGTCCTGGACCAGGGACGTCGGGATGTACTGCTGGTAGAAGCTGCCCAGGTCGAGCTTCCGGTCAAACTCGGCATGCAGGTCCAGGTACTTCTCCTTGGTCTCTGGGGTATAGAAAAGCTTGGAGTTGCGGTAGACGATGTTGTTGATGTTGAAGCGGTTGAGATCGGGGATGCGCCCCGGTCCCAGGCTGCAGCCCATGTCGCAGCTGACCAGATCGAGAATCTGGGGCACGTCGCCGGGATCGGAGGCGGCGTAGACGTCCAGGAGGTGGAAGACCTTCTGGCCGCTGGCACTGTCTATTCTCAAGGAGTTGCCGGTAAAGAACGTGAGATTGCGGCGAAAGCTGTCATGGAGGGCCGAGCCAGCCCCGATGGACATGTCCGGCCGATCGAAATCGGACTCTCCGGGCGGCAGGCCATTGGGGTTGGTCTTGAGGATATGCTCCCTGAGCCTGGCGAAGGTAAGGCTGTATTTGAGGTTCTCCTTGGTCGGGTCGAACTCAGTCTTTTGGCATAGGCACGGCGAGAGTACGGCCAGATCGTCATCGATTTTCAGATAGTCCTTCAAAAATATGGCCAGGACGGACGAAGGGCTCCTGATGGGCGAGAGCCTGGGCAGTAGCTCCGGGCGGTGCAGCTCGCAGTAGGCGATGAGAACTGGGCAGTAGGTGGTGATCATTGTGAAGGGGCTGAACTTTTCCAGGTGCCTGAGGTGCGCCCAGACGTAGATGTCGATGCCGGCTGAGACGTCGAAGATCTTGCTGGCCCCCATGCCCCTGAGGTAATGGATGATGTTCCTGTAGTCAGGGAAGTTGGTCCTCACCGAGGGCGAGATCAGGATGGAAACCTTCTGGCCGCTTTCAAGATCGGAGAAAAGCCTGGCGGTGTCGTCGGCGTAATAGCGGGCCCGGCGGTGGCAGACGGTGATGCAGGCTCCGCAGGCCAGGCACTTTGTCCTGTCGGTGCGGATCTTGATCCGGCCATGGCGATCAAGGAAAGCCACGTTGGCCGTTTCGACTGGACAGATGCGCATGCACTTGTTGCAGCCGACGCAGGCGTGGATATTGGTCTTGATCAGTTCGTTCATCATCTTCCAGCCAATGGGCCCCTGGCTTTGCCCCGGGGGAGAGTTGCCCGTCTTCCCTGCATTTGGTTGAAAAGCCGCGATGCGTGACCATGGGCCGTCGAGGCAGGCGGCGGTTTTCGAGCTGGGCAGATGTCAAACCATCCTTAGCCCTGATATCTGGCATAGGCTTGTCCTCACGGCTGCCATGCACCAGTATGTGCCCCAAAAATTAGCCCCCCGCACGGCTTTGGGCATATCCGGCAGTCTGGTGCCGAACGGCATCTTCTGATGCGGCCCATGCGGCCCTTAGGTCCCCCCGAGCTTGTCCAGGGATGGCCCGCTGGGAGCGGCCCCTGCCGCTGGACTTGGTGGCTAAGGCTGTGACCATGTCCGGCCATTACTGCGTAAGTTCGGCTAGGCAGGGCTCGTTGGCTTGCCGCGTTCGGCGATGTATGTCTCCAGGCGCTCGACGATGGCCTCGTACTCAATGTTGTCGGCCTGGTCCCTCACCCAGTCAACCAGCTCGCCGTCCTCCTGGTACTCGAAGTTCTCGAGGTTTTTAAGATTTTTCTGTATTTCCGAGTTTTTGAACGCCTGGCAGGCTGCGACGAGGCTCGCCAGGACGTTTATGTCCGGGCATGGCCTGACCTCCCTGGTGTCCTCGACCGGGTCAGCGGGGAAGCTTCTCAGGAGGATGGCCAATTCCCTTATGAGGGTCTCGGCGGCGGCGATGAACTCGTCGTTCCTGTCCAGAACGGCCTGGAGATCCGGCTTCTTGGCGGCCATCTCCAGGGCAAGGGCCAAACCGGATACCTTGTCGGCGCAGATGCCGGCCCCGGCGCCCTTGAAGCCGTGGACCTTGATGGCGTAGTTGCCCAGGGTCTCGGCGGTCGGGTTCCGAAGCTCCTCGAGCATGACCGGGGAGTGGCGGACGAACGATTTGAGCAAGGGCACATATATTGAGGACTTGTTTTCGTAGCGGGCCAGGCCCTTGACCAAGTCCAGCCCGTCGATGTAGTAGGTGGCCAGTCTTGTCCTGATGTCCTGGTCGTCCACTGTCTCGCTCCCGTTTAGGCCGGGAACCGGCTGTTTGGCCCCCTTGTGGCCTGGCCCTTGGCCGGCGCGGTCTCCCCCCGCGTGGATGCGCTCGTCCGCCGTGGGGACATCGGGGAGGCGGTCCTTGATCCAGTTCGTGACGATGGCGTGGAGCTTCCCAAGGTCGATGGGTTTCGACAGGTAGGCCTGGAAACCGCTGTTCAGGAAAAGCTTCTCGCTTTCGACCAGGGCATTGGCTGTCATGGCGATGATGGGGACGGTCCGGGCGTACTCGGTGTCAATCTGCTCCCGGATGGCCTTGACGACCTCCAGCCCGTTCATGTCAGGCATCATGTGGTCCATGAAAATGCAATCGTATTCCTCGGAACCGCTTTTTAGCAGGGCCAGGGCCTGTTGTCCGCTGCTCACGCAGTCGATGGTGAAGCCGTAGGGCTCCATCAGGGCCTGGGCAACGTCCAGGTTGGTCTGGACGTCATCGACTACCAGGACTTTGACGTTGGGCATGAAGAAGCGCGTGAATGGCAGTTCCTCGATCCTCTTCCGGCTCAAAAACTCGTAGTTCTGGAGGTTGGAGACCACCTGGTGCCCGATCGGGGTCTCGTCGATTATCTGCTGGCGGATAAAGGCCTTGAAGGTGCTGCCGGATCCGTGCTCGCTTTCGACCAGGATGGTCCCCTGCATGAGCTCGACCAGATCCTTGCAGATCGAAAGGCCCAGGCCCGTGCCCTCTATGGCCCTCTGGCCGTCCTTTTCCGCCTGGTTGTAGATCCCGAAGATGCGGTCGACGTCCTCCGGCTTGATGCCCCGGCCGGTGTCGGAGACGGTCATAGATAGCCAGCCGAAGTCATCCTCCTTCTCGCAGTCGATGGTCAGCTTCACCTGACCCATCTCAGTGTACTTGAAGGCATTTGACAGGAGGTTATTGAGTATCTGCTTGACCCTGAGCTCGTCTCCGAAAAACATGGACGGGACGTCCTCGTCGATCTCCAGCAGGAATTTGATGGGCTTGGTGCCGATGTTGACGATGTTGAGGCTAACGGTGTCGCTTACCAGGTTGGCGAAGCTGTATGGGACCGGGTATAGGGTGAACTGGCCGATCTCGACCTTGGAGAGGTCCAGGATGTCGTTGATGATCGAAAGAAGCGTCCCCCCTGCGGCGTTGATCTTGGCCAGGTTGTCCCTGGTGCGCTCGGGGAGGTCGCTTTGGAGCTCGACCTTGCTCAGACCCATGATGCTGTTGAGTGGGGTCCTGATCTCGTGGCTCATCTTGGCCAAAAATGAGCTCTTGGCCTCGGAGGAGGCCCTGGCCTTGCTGGTCTCGACCATCTCCGTCTGGTCATGGAAGAGCATCAGGGTCCCAGAGGTCCTGATGTCGGGGTCGATCAGGGGAGTAATCCTGATGATGAAGGATCTGGGCAAGTTCTGGGAGGGAGCGAAGTCGATGGTCAGCTCCAGAATGGCCGGCGTCTTGCCATCGACGGCCACGCCGAAGGCCTCCTCGAATGAGTCCATGTCCTGTTTGGAAAGGAGCCTGTGGAAAAGCTCCCTCAGGGTCCGGCCGGTGATTAGTCCCATATGGGGAATGTCTAGGAGCTTCAGAAGAATGTTGGTCCCGTAAAGGAGGCGGTTGGAGCCATCGAAGACCAAAATGATGTTGGGGCTGTTCTGCAGAATCAGGTCGAGGAAGATCTCCCGGCTCGTCTTCTCGGCCGAGATGACCATGGACAGGTTCATGTTGTTGGCCGTGGCCTCCTTGGTCCTGGCCATGAGCTTCTGCAGGAACTTGTATTGCCTGTTTATTTTCTTATACTCCCTACGGAGCCGTCGCAGTTCAAGCTCGAGGGCCAGGCATTGATCCGAGGTTGGCGAATATTCTGGGTTGGTCAATGTTCGATCCTCAAAATTGTTGGCTCTCGGCCGCCCTGGTCCTCGGCGAGCTGGAGATGCGGTGGCGAGAGGCTCAGAACCGCAAGCAGGACAGGGACATGCTGTGATAACTGTTGGTCAGTTTGTTGCGCTTGTCTGGGCAGGGGCAGATCTCCCCGCCGGTGTAGCTGAGGGTGTAGGGCAGCAGATCGCTCAGGCTGGAGCGCATGCGCTCGATCTCGCCCAGATAGTCCAAGCCCAGGGAGAGGTGGCGGGCCTGGCAAGAGTGGATGAGGCAAAAGCCGAATTGCTCCCATTTCAGCTCATCCGCCAACTCCCCGGCACTCTTTAGGACATCGGTCTCGTCCAGGCCGCCGAGCCCCAGGGTCGAGTTCACCTCAACGTCCTGGGAGCAGACCACATAGTTGCAGTCGGTCCGGGAGACGAGGACCATCGGCGACCAAAAATCGGCCTGATGGTTTTCGACGATCATGGGAATGGTGGCCGAAAAGCCGACCTTCTGGTCTATTATGAACCCCAGGCCTGACAGATAGTCCAGGGCTGGTAGGCCGTTTATTTCCTTAATCAGGTTGCCGGAGCAGGAAGTGATGATGGCCTTGTGCTTGAGCCTTTTGTTCTCGGGCACCCTGAAGATGGAGAACTTTGGCTTGATCGGCCCGTCAATCATAACGATGGCAAATCGGTCCATGTATTTCTGCCCGTTGTGGACCAAAAAGCCCTTGGAGTCTATGGAGTCAAAATCACCGGACAGGCAGCCGAATATGGGGGTCCCGCCCGAGATGGCGTCCAATCTGCTGACCGCCCTGCCAGCCCGGAAATTGCCGCTCTGCCTTGACCCGAACATCAGGATTAGCTTTGGCCGCCCGGTCATCCTTGAGGCCAGATCCCGGTAAAGGGCATCTATGGAGTCAAGCCCGGCCTGGCCGATGTCCTCCGACAGGGCGGCCATGATGTTCAGGTCGTCGGAGGTCAGGACCATCAGGTTCAGGAGGTAATAGTCCTCCTTTTGCGATGGGCCGGAACTCAGTGAGGAGTTTATGCCAATCAGGTCGAAGGGGAGCCTGCTGCTTAGGGCGGACAGGAGATCCGGGTGGAACTGGTCAAGGTCCCCGAAAAGCAGGCCCACCGAGTTGGCCAACAGGTTATTGTCCAGATCCAGCTGGGCCATGAGGTCGATCATGGCCAAATCGGCCTCGTCCACCTCGTTGGTTTGGGCTATTAGCGTTCTGGGCATGGCCTTGGTCCTTGGGCTTGGGGGAACAGTCCTGGATATGGCCCAGGCTTTTAAATCATGGATCCATGTGGTGGAGCCCCTGGTGGCGCTGTCAGGTGACCGGGAGGCCCCTTATCTCGGCGAACCTCTCATGCGCCGCCTCAAATGCCTCGACTATCCGATGGTCAAACATGTTGTTTTTCTCCGAGATGATTACACGGCAGGCGTCGGCATGGCTCATGGGCCGCTTGTAGATCCTCACGTCCACCAGGGCGTCATAGACGTCGGCTATGGACATGATCCTGGCGCAAAGGGGGATATCCTCGCCCTTGAGTTTATTGGGATAGCCCTTTCCGTCCCAACGCTCATGGTGGCACTCGGCAATCAGTACGGCCATCTCATGGTATGGCTGGCTCGGGACCTTCGAGAAGATGCTTCTGAGCATCTCGGCCCCGAGTATCGTGTGCGTCTTCATGATTTGGAACTCATCGTCGTTTAGCATGCCCGGTTTGAGGAGAATGAGATCGCTGATGCGGATCTTGCCCACGTCATGGAGCGGCGCGGCTCTGGTCATCATGCCGGCGGTGAAGTCATTGAGCTCGTTCCTGAACTGTTCCCGGCGCATTAGTTCTTTGGCCAGAATATTGACGAACTGTGCCGTCCTTACGACATGGCCGCCGGTGTTTCCATCCCTATATTCGATCATGTCAGAAAATGATGCTATGATACTATCCTCAAGTACTCTAACCATATCCTCAAGTTGGCGGTTATATGCGGAAAGATTCAGGTGTACCTCGATGCGGTGGAGCAGTATGTCCGTGTCGGCCGGCTTGGTGATGAAGTCTACGGCACCGTTCTTGAGAGCCTTGGCCTCTATATCGGTGTCGTGGGTCGAGGTCAGAAAGATGACGGGGATGTGTCTTAGGGCCAGGTTCTTCTTGACCATGGCCATGGTCTCGAAGCCGTCCATGTCGGGCATGTCCAGGTCCAGAAGAATCAGATCCGGCTGGATCTGGCAACAGATCGTCAGGGCCTGCATTCCAGACTTGGCTAGGGTAACCTCGTAGTTTCTATCCAACTGTGAATTGATTTGCTGGAGGGTCACCAGGTTATCGTCTATTACAAGAATATTTTTCATATTCAAGACTCATTATATATTTATAGTATAATAATTCTATTATCATTGAGTAATGAAAATGCAAAGATAGTAATCTCTTAGAATAAAATATTCATAAATTGATAATAATATTTATGGACTAAAAATTGTTATATATGAAAAATATATTCTGTTGGCACTAAAAAAATAAGTTAAGTATGGTAGACCAGGCAACAGCGACAAGCCCACACCACTGGGCCTGCCATGGCTGTCCGGCCAGGCGTCAGGCCGTCCCCAAAAACCCTCCTTGGCTCCTGGGGACGTGCTATCTTCCATATCCTCATAGGCCCGTCCAGTTTGGGCCATTGCCCTCCGGTGGCCGCAAGCCTGAATCCTGGGACACTTGGTAACCAGGGGAACAAAAAGTGCCCTGGTCGGGTAGCCGGACCCGGCCGTTCGCCGGACAGGGCTGGTTTTCTGGTGACACTTATTTTTATCGACCAAAACGGGACAGAACAAAAAAATATTTTTCTTTGGAGATATTTTTATTATTTTTTGACAAAGTTAAGTAGCTGAATGAATGCTATCGCTGATGTTAAAGAATGAAAGAAAATGCTATTAAAATGACAGCTAGACCAGAGTTTTAAAACCCATTTGGCCAAATAACATCTTGAAAATATTGGGTCAAACAAAGTTTTTTCAATTGCCAATTTTTCAAATCATGTTCAAATAAAAATACGACCCATTTTTATAATTTATCGAAATTATGTTTGGTGGCCTGGGCATGAGTTAAATTATGGCTATGTTTAAGTCTGTATGGGCCTCCAATTTGCCTTGGTGAGGCCAAAGCTACCACGTGGCGATTATACTCTAGTTGATAGCACAAAGCAATGTCTGTTTTGGAGCGCTAGGTGCCGACAAGGAAGGAGGAGCGTCCAGTGGTGTTCAGACTTCGTATGGATTAAATATATGTTTTCATTTTTAGTTTTTTTAAGTTAATATCTATAAGTTAATATATTTATTAAATATTTTGATTTATATTTTGTTTTATGATTTATTTCTTGTTTTAAAGACTATGGATCTATGGAGGCAGGCAATGAGGGGCTGGCATCCTGATGGGCTGAGCAATGGAGAGCTTGTTGGATTATTAAAACTTTTATGTCTGATAGAAAGGCTATATTTTTAGATTGATATCATGTCTAGTACCTATCATATTTGCCAACGTCACGCTACTATATCTTCAAGCCTATCGCTGGCAAATCTGGCGAGCCATTTCGTTCGTTCGGTATGGTAATTAAATGTAATAATATTGGATATATATGCTGTCTGATGGCCCTGGGCCTCATGGCTTTTGGCGACCATCGCGGGAAGGAGAAGGATTGGTGATTGGGGCACCGTACGGGTGGGGGGCCGGCGGGGGCATTTGGCCTCAGGATGGGCGGAGGCAAGGCCAGCCTTGGCCGGCTCGGGGAAGAGGCAGGGAGTCCATCCTCCTGGCCGGCGTCCCCCAGGCCTCTGGCCACGGCGAGCTAGTGCCGGGCCGGATTGGGCTGCCCGCCGCCCTGTATGACCAAAAGCTTGCCGTCATGCATCACCCGACCGGATTTCTTCAGGCGCTTCATGATCCTGGTCACGCTGACCCGGTGGGCCCCCACCAGGAAGCCCAAATCCTCGTGGGTCAGCTGGAGGTCCAGGGCGTAGGAGCCGCCGCCCCTTTGCTGGCCGTGTTCCCTGGCCACGTTCATGAGGACGGCGTAAAGCTTTTCCTCCAAATGGATTTGGCCCATGGCCTCGATGCGCTCCGTCAGGGCGGCAATCCGGCCGGCCAGGGTCTTGACGATCTTCAGGGCTATGGCCGGGATGTTCAGGATCATGTCCTCGAAGGCCTGGCGGGAGAAGGCGCAGGTGATCACCTTGTCCAGGCACCAGGCGCTGACAGGGTAGCTGTAGTCGTTTTCCAGGTCGTTTAGGATATACTCGCCCAGGCAGTCGCCGGGCTTGCGGATGTCCATGATGACCTCTGTCCCGTTCTCCATTACCCGGCTGAGTCTGATGGTCCCGCTTTTTATGAGGAAAATGCTTCTGGCCGGGTCGCCTTGGACGAAGACCGGCTGGCCGGCCTCAAAGGACTGGCGGCGGGCCCTCTGGGCCACGGCCGACAGCTCCTCATGCTTGAGTCCGGAAAAAATCCAGAGTTTCCCGATGCAAAAGTCGGACCACTCGGCGCAGCCATGTCTGTGCTGGTCGCAGGGGCAGGCCATGGCGTTCCTCCGGCCTGACCGGGGGCCGGGCAGGGGAGGACCCTGGCCCGGCCTGCCGGGGTCAGCCGATCTTCCTGCCGGCCTCAGGGCCGGGGGCAAGCGAATAGACGTCGGTGACGTTAATCCTGACGACGTACTTTGGTGGGCCCAGCTGAGGCATTTTGGCCCTCACCTCTGCGGCCACCTTGTCGTACAGCGGCCCGGAGGTCAGCAGCTCGCACCGGCCCTTGATCTGGTAGCCGTTGGGGATGGCCGGGTCGACCACGGCCACGGCCACGTTGGGATTCTCCTCCAGGGCTTTCCTGGTCTTGAGGGAAAAGAGGTCGGCGAAGACCAGGGTGTCGTCGTCGACGACCGCCAGGGTCCCCTTTGGGGACAGGTTGGGCACGCCCGTCTTGTCGGCCGTGGCCACCCAGGCCACCTTGCCGGGTAGGAAGGCTTTGACTTCAGGTGTCAGGGGCATCGGTTACTCCTTTTCCCCCCCTGTGCGGTCGGGGGGTGTTCTTTGGCCCGCCGAGCCAGGCTGGCGGCTGGCTGACCATGGTTTACCCTAGACTACCACTGGCGGGACCCGGGAAATTGTAACCATTGATACGAAGGGGGGTTTTTAGGTGGTATTTTTCAGGAGCCGCTCCAGGTAGGGCGACTGCAGGATATCGGATCCTTCTGGGCCATCGTCGATCTGGGCTGGGCCCTGCCTGTTCCTCCTGGCCAGCCTGAGCCTGAGGCGGGAAAGACGTTTCGCGGCCAGGCCCTCCTCGGGGGCCTGGGCAAACAGGTCGCCGACGCTGGCCTTCCCGGTGCCTGGGCTTTGGTCGTTGTAGCCGGCGCTTCTCATGATTCGCCAGGCCAGGCGGAGATCGTCGGGCAGCCCGGCCAGGTCGTCGTCCGGCAGGGGCTTTCCGGCGCCGGGGAGGCCGTCCAGGAGGCCCTTGTCGATGGCCTCCCTGATCTTGCGCTCGGCCACCAGGGCAAGAATGTCGATCCTGTCGTCCGCCATGGATGCTCGCTGGTTTGACGGTTTGGCCATGCGTCCGGGGCATTGGCCTACCCACTATATCCAGTTTGCGCCCTTATGTCCACCCTGGCCCGGCAAGAAACTGACATTCTTTTACTGGTATTTGTCAGCAAAAATTATATATATATTGTCTTTATTTTAAATATATTTTGCTTTTTGGATTAAATATTAAATAGCAATGACCCACAAAAGATGTTGCCTCAGGCCTGGGAAATGATACAATCCCAATGGCACCCGAGGCCCAGGCCTCGCGCGAGCCCAGCTTTTGGCCCAGGCGGTGATGACAGTTGAAATTCGTTGATTCGGCCAAGATACAGGTTTCCTCCGGACACGGTGGCTCCGGTTGCGTCAGCTTTAGGCGGGAAAAGTACATCCCCAGGGGCGGGCCCGACGGAGGTGACGGCGGCCGCGGGGGCGACGTGGTCATCGAGGCGGTCAGCCAGAAGGAAACCCTACTGCGCTTCCACTTTAACCAGCACTTCAGGGCCGGCAACGGCCAGCCAGGCCGTGGCCGGCGCCAGACTGGGGCCGACGGGTCCGACGTGAGGCTGGCCGTGCCACAGGGGACCATGGTCATCGACGCCGATACTGGGGAAAAGCTCTGCGATCTAAAGGACCAGGGCCAGAGCTTCGTCCCTTGCCGGGGCGGCCGGGGCGGCCAGGGCAACGCCCGCTTCGCCTCCAGCACCAACCGCAGCCCCCGCATGGCCCAACCTGGGGAAGAGGGCCAGGACAGGAGGCTGTTGCTTGAGCTGTCCCTCTTGGCCGACGCCGGCCTGGTGGGCTATCCCAACGTGGGAAAATCCACGCTCATCTCCAGGCTATCGGCGGCACGCCCGAAAATAGCCGACTACCCGTTCACGACCCTGGTGCCCAACCTGGGAGTGGTCTCGGCCGGCGAGGACCATTCCTTCGTCATAGCCGACCTGCCGGGGCTCATTGACGGCGCATCCGGCGGGGCAGGGCTGGGTCACAGGTTCCTAAAGCACCTCGGCCGCTGCTCCGTCCTGGTCCATGTCCTGGATCCGTCCAGGATGGACCCGGACGATCCAGTCCGGGATCTGGAGGCAATGGGGAAGGAACTAAAGGCCTACGATCCCGCCCTGGCCAAAAAGCCGAAACTGGTGGCCCTGGGCAAGATGGACCTGCCCCAGGGCCAGGCCGCTCTGGCCGCCTTCAGGAAGGCCAAGCCACGGACCAGGATCCTGGCCTTTTCCTCGTTTACCTCCGAGGGCCTGGAAGAGCTGCGTTGGGCCATGTGGAAGGCCATATCCAAAGGGACGGCGCCGCCGAGATGACCAAGGCCGCCAGGGGGCTGGGACTATACTGTCTGTTTTGCCTGTCCGCGATGTTCGCCGGCGGCATGGCCATCAGGCTGTCGGTTGTTCCCCCAGGTCCAGGGACGGCTGTGGCCGCGATGGCCCACCTCTATCTCCTGTGGCTCTTGGCCGTTCGCGTACTGGGGCGTCCCAATGGCCCTCATAGGGCCGTTTCCGCCGCCGGGCGGATCGTCCCGCAGGGGGACCCATCCCGCAGGCCGGCAATCCTGGAGCTTTTCCTGGCCCCGAGCCGCCTCACCGCCCTGCTGGCGGCCATGGCCCTGGTACTGGATCTGGCCTATTTGGGCCTGATCCTGGGCAAGATCCCGGCCGTCCTGATTGTCAGCCGCCTTCCCCTCCATCCCAGCTTCTGGGGCACGGCCGCGGTATCCCTCTATCTGGCCGCCATGCTCATCGACCGGGGCCCTGGCCTCGAGAACATGCTTTGGCCCTTCGCCCTGGTCCTGGCCCACCTGCTCCTGACCGTCCTGGGCCACGACGTTTTTGCCTGCCGGGGCCTGGTCCTGGTCCTGGCCGCCTATACTCTCCTTTTGTGCCGCGGTCTGGGCCTGCGCCTCTCGGGCCCTGCCCTGGCTGGCCTTTATCTCGCCCTGGAGGGCCTGATACTGGGAAGCGGCCTATTTGGGTATTTTCATGACCTAGACTGGCTCAATCCCCTTTCTGGCCCCGCCCTGGCTCTCGACTACGGCCTCAAGGAGGCCATTTTCCTGACCTCCGGGTTTGGGGGCCTGGGCCTTCAGTACCTGGCCCGGCTGGACCTGGTCAAGCCCGAGCTCATGCACCTAAACGGCTTCTCGTACCTGTCGGCCTGGTTGGGGGAGGCCGGGGTCATGGCCTACGCCTTCCTCAACTTGTCGGTGATGCTGATCCTGGTCTACGCCGTCTTCAGGTTTCTCAAAGAAAGGCTGGCTATCCTGATCCTGCCGTTTGTTTGCCTCCTGGCCTCGGGCCAATATGCGGCCTTGCTGTATTACCTTGCCTGGCGCGGTTTCGGCCTGACCCATGGCCCGGCCTTCGTCGGCGGCTACGATACGGGCCTGGCCATCCTGGTTGCCGCCGTCATGCTGTTCGATCCCAGGGCCCAGAAGGGCTCCCAGGGCCTATCCCTGGGCCTGGAGGGCGGGTGAGGGCCGGACGTTGGGCATGGGGGTGGACCGGTGGCCGGGCAAGGCACCGGCGGGGAAGGCCTCCTGGAAAAACCGGGGTCTGATTCTTGGACCATAGATTAGTTTTTTAGAGAGGTCTTGGTCTAGTATTAAACATTAATTGTGTTTCTTTGATATTGTTTAGTTTTTTATGGCTCTTATGGATGAACCCATGGCACAAAGGCGCGTCATAGTAGGCTGCGGCATCCTTGAGGACGAGCTCTCCTACGTCCTCAGGGACGAGCGGAGGTTCGACTGTGAGCTGGTTTGGCTTAAGTCCGGCTACCACGTACGGACCGATCTGCTGGCCCGGAAACTGTCTGAGGCCCTCGACGGTGGCGGCCTTAAAGATGGCCCGGAGTTGAGGGTCCTTTACGGCTCCAGCTGCCTCCTCGATCTTGACCCGGAATTCAGGGCCGGCGTCAGGATCCTGCCAACTGAAAACTGCCTGACGGCCATGGTCGGCCTGAAACGGCTCAGGGAGCTGGAAAGGGACAGGACCATGGTCGTGACCAACTCCTGGATCAGGCGGATATATCTGTCCCCGGATGAGGAGTTTCCCATATGGGACCCGGCCGAGATGCGCATGCAGCTGGGCCGCTATGATCGCATCCTGGTTCTCGATACCGGGCTGGACTCCTTCACGGACGAGGAAATCCTGACCGCCTATGACCTCATGGGGGTGGTCTTGGAGTTCGAGAAATGTGACTTGGGGCACTTTAGACGGCTAATAACTGATTTTTTGGCATAGTATTCAATTATAATCCAAATTATGTTAAGACCCAGCGAGGCGTTCGTCGGTCCCACGGCCTCACCTAGCCATGGCCGTCATCGACGCCGACACGGGGTCTAGGCTGGCTGGGGCGGAAAAAGGCAAATCTTGGATAATCGTAGGATCATCCAGGGATCATGGGAACCACCGGGTCAGTTCTGGCCATGGAGAAGGACGCATGGGAGGGAACCGGGCCGACGACGCCGCTGGCCGTCGCGTCCGGGAAGATAAAAACTCATAAAAGGATCATGATCCGGCCGGTTCCTGCGTCGTACATGGGTGGTAAAGCCCCACGGTGGTAATATCTTCATTTCTCTGTCCATTGATGGTATGTTGGCCAGCACGGCATCGGCAGACACGGCGGCCATCATTTTCCTCGGATTATTCCCTGCCCATAAATAGCCTAGGGCCACAGCAGGCACGGGATTGCCTTCGTCCCTTGGCTGGTATGCCTGGTTGCGGGAAGATGCCATTGGGGCAGCCTGCCTCCTCCATTGGGGCAGAGAACGGCGACCGCCATGACCTCTTTGCGGAAGGTTGCCGTAACCGTCCAGCGTAGCATGTGGGAAACCGACAGATAGCATCAGGAATCCATGACAAGGACGGTCGCCGGCGGATAGGGGAGACGGGAGCGAAGGCGCGTTTTCGTGGACCGCTAGTACCTTGTCTTTATTGGTTTGACGGGTGCGGGTAGCCCGGATTAATCTGACAAGACCAACGTTGATGCTGGGGAAATTGAGCTGGCTTTATTCGACATTCCAAGAAAAACAATGTACTTAGGCGGGGAAGTCCCAGGAGAACCTTGACGTTCAACTGTGACCGCATCGGTATGCGCGCCAGGCAAACTTGCCAGCAGCGGCGGCCCGCTTGACAATGGCAGAGAAAAAGAAAGATGGCGATAGGCGATATTTTCAAACCACTGGTCGTCCAGAGCGACATGACGCTGCTTCTTGAAACGGGCAATGAGAGCTATGAGTCTGCCCGCGATGAACTGTCGGCATTCGCCGAGATGGTTAAATCTCCAGAATACGTGCATACATACTGCATCACGCCGCTGTCATTGTGGAACGCCGCGAGTGCAGGGGTCTCGGCCAACGACGTCATCGAGAGCCTTGAGCGGTACAGCAAGTTCCCAGTGCCGGAAATCGTCGTGTCCAGAATCAGGCAAATCAGCGGACGCTACGGGAAGACGCGCATAGTCAAAGCCGATAACGGCATCGACCTGTATCTGGAGACTGACGATGAGTTTATCATGGCCCAGCTTGCCGTCGAAAAGTCAGTGGTGAAGTATTTTATCGAGGAGCCGCGACACAACCGCGTTAAAATCGACAGAGTGTTTCGCGGCCACATCAAGCAGGCCTTGATGGCCCTGCAGTTCCCGCCGGAGGACTTGGCGGGGTACTCGGAGGCGAGCCTGCTCGATGTGAGCCTGAAAATAGGCGAGCGGTTCAGGCTGAGGGATTACCAGATGGAGGCGGTGTCGTCTTTCCGCATGGGCGGCAAGGGCGACCACGGCGTGATTGTCTTGCCCTGCGGCGCTGGGAAGACCATTGTCGGCATCGCCGCGATGTCCGAGCTGCGAATGGAAACGCTCGTGCTGACGACTTCCATCACCGCCTTGCGGCAATGGATTGACGAGCTTCTCGACAAGACGAGCCTCACGCAGAGTGAAATCGGGGAATACAGCGGCGAGAGGAAGGACATCAAGCCGGTAACGATCTCCACCTATCATATCCTCTCGGCGAAGGACCGCAATGAGGAGAAGAAGCATTTTGAATTGTTCATGAGCCGAAACTGGGGCCTGATAATTTATGACGAGGTCCATATCCTTCCCGCCCCCGTGTTCCGCATAACGGCGGAGTTGCAGGCGAAGCGTCGCCTAGGTTTGACCGCCACCCTCGTGCGTGAGGACGGGCTCGAGACTGACGTGTTTGCGTTGATTGGCCCCAAGCGACACGAGATAGGCTGGAAAGTGCTGGAGGGGCAGGGCTGGCTGGCCCAGGCCGATTGCTTTGAGATTCGCATACCAATGCCTGACGAGCTGCGCATGCCTTATGCGATTGCCCATAGGCGCGACAAATTCAGGATTGCCGCCGAGAATCCCCTAAAGCTGGGCATCATCAGGCAGCTGATTCGCAAGCATGCGGGAGCCCATATCCTCATCATTGGCGTGTATCTGGAGCAGCTTCAGGCAATAGCGGACTCGCTTCGCGCGCCCCTGGTCATGGGCAAGACCAGGAACAGCATGCGCGAGGCCCTTTACGCGCAATTCAAAAAAGGCGACATAAAGCTCCTTGTGGTGAGCAAAGTCGCTAATTTCGCCATAGATCTGCCGGATGCGAACGTGGCGATTGAGGTGAGCGGCACCTTTGGCTCCAGGCAGGAGGAGGCCCAAAGGCTTGGCCGGATTCTGCGCCCCAAGCCTGGTGACAACAGGGCCTATTTTTATACGGTAGTCTCGCGTGACACGCGGGAAGAGGAATTCTCGGCGCACAGGCAACTTTTCCTCGTGGAACAGGGCTACCCATACAAAATCATTGACGGCGAGGTATAGCCTGATGAGCACCAAAGCGGAAATTAGGGAATGGCTGTTTAACTGGGTCAACGTGGTCCATGGATCCGACTGCGTTCCCGGGACTGGGCTCAAGGAGATCCATGCCAAGGTGTTCCACCCCAAGTCTCCAGTCAAGAAAGCCAGCGCGGCTGAAGACCTTGCTGGATTCTACGCCGAGCCTAGGAACATCGTTGACATCTGGGCCGGTAGCGAAGCCCGATTTCCGGCGATACCCCCCCTGTCCGAGATCGAGAAGGATTTCATCTCCACCTATATCAGGCACGATTGCGACGAATTCAAGCCAGCCACGAAGGCGCTGGCCGAGAGGCACGGATGGAAGTTGCCTGAGGAAAACAGGGACCCTTGGCCTTACCGCGCTTATTGGCCCCCAAGAGATGACATTCCCAGGTATTTGCTTTTCTTGTACCTCATCAAGCGTGAAAATCACAACACTAACGCTGTGCTGCTTTTTCCAGGTGGGAAAACGATGGCGTCTTTCGTGCTTTCGGTGATCAAGCCCCTGATCTGTCCCATGGTCTTCGGGTACGAGAAATTCATCCCGCCAGACGGCGATCGCGTGATCTGCCGCGAGGACAGGATAGGCGATTTTGCCGCCGTCGTGCGCTTCGCCGGCAACGAACATCTCAAGGTCAAAACCCGCACGACTGACATCACGCCGTCAAAGCTGGCCAAAATGTCCGAGTCCATCGGCTTTGAGGAACTGGCCGACCTCAATGGCAAATTCAGCGCGCCCAGTGAGGTCAGGCGCGGCAATGATCTCAAGGTCGCCACCCCATTGTTTGCCCTCGCGGCCAACTGCGGTCTGGTCGAAATAAACAATGACAACACGGTCAAGCCAGGCGAAAAAGCAGTGGAACTGCTGCTATTGCCGCCTCACGAGTTGGCGAAGCACGTTTTCGACTGGTACTGCGCCGTGAACAACAGAATATATGAGACGCACTATCTGACTTATTTGACGCTGTATGACGGCGAGGATTCGATTAGCTGGCATAGGTGCCGCAAGCCCGTCATTGACCTGCTTAAAACCTGTCCCGTTGGCGAGTTTGTCGGGTTCTCCGAGTTCTCAGAGATCGCGAAGATTTTCTGCGGAAACTTCTTCAGAAAGCTGGTCCACTGTGCCATCTACGTCAAAGGTTATTCCAGTTCCGGCCATTATCGCGACAGCTATCCGCCGGAGTGGGACGAGTGCGAGGAACGCATAATTGCCCAGATCTTATCCTTCCTCGGCGCCATGGGAATGGCGGATGTCGCTTACACGGAGAACCTGCCGGCCTCAAGCAAATCGAGCGAAGATTTCCGAGTCGGCATAAGCGGATTCCGCATTACCGACCTTGGCGCCTGGATCCTGGGAATCTCGGACAAGTATAGCGGGGCCAAAACCATGGCGGCGCAATCAGCGGAGGGCGGCTTGCTCGTCCAGCCAGACCATGAGGTCATAGCAACGGGGCTCAAAAGCTGTCTGGAAAACGGAACGTATTTGAGTACTTTTTTGACTAAAGTGGCAAATGACAGCAATGTCTCTGTTTATAAAATAGACTTCCCTTCCATGGTCAGAGCGCATGACCTGAATATTGAACCAAAGGATATCAAGGACTATCTCAAAAATGTAAGCGGAAAACCCCTTCCTGCCAATGTCATACGTTCATTTGATGACTGGCAGGCCAAAATTGGCAGAATCAAGATCAGAACCGTTACAATCCTGGAAACAGACGATAGGCTCCTGCTTGAGGAGGTAACCCATCTAAGTGGCTTGGACAAACTGGTGGTCGAGCAGCTAGACAACGCCGTCGTCATTCAGCCTGAGGAAAGCAAGAAAATAAAGACCATAGTGGAGAAAAATGGGTGGCTGGTAGATAATTTCGTGGCATTGCCCAAGAAAAAGGACAAAACCACTAAAAAAAGAAGATGAGCCAACCTGACTGACCAGGCCATTGCCCCCTCCATCTTCAGCGATCCGGGGAACGCCGGGGCCGGGGGAACCCGGATTGACGGGCGACGTCAAACGGGGCCTTTCCCTGGGGGCGCATCGCCCTTGACGGGGAACCGCACCCCAGGCCGGCACAGTGCGGCGTAAGCCCTTTCCTGCCCAGTGGCTCCCCCTTTGCGGCCACAAAAGTCACCATCATAGCGTAACCATGGGGAGCATAGCGATTTGGCCTAATTTCCCACCATTTCCAGTCTTTTTACTCATCTCGTTTTTCAATAACCATTGATATTTTACTGCTTTTAACTATATAATAGATAGCATTATATATAGTCATATCATTATATGTTATTTATTTTATAAAAATATTTTAACATATAAAACAATACAAATATTTAATATAAAAATAAGTTTTAAAAAAAATAAAAATATGATACTGTATTTATTATATATTATTGTCTGTTTATGGTTGGCTATAAAGAAAGTGAGAGGCCGACATGAGGGGCGTTATTATGGCCCGGCCTAGCCAATAGCCACCGCCCACGGCCGCCACGTCCCTGTCATGGCCGCCTTGCCAAGGGCGTACAGGTTATTGGCCAACTTGGTTAGGGGCTTGGTGGCCGGCGCAAAATGAGGTGCTATTCTGGTTCGAGAGGGCCGTTGGCCGGCTAGGCCAAGAGCGTCCTTTATTGGGGACAAAAAAAACTTGTTTTCCGGACTAAAATTGGTTACAGTAAATAAATGAGTCTTGACTAGGTTTAAGAGGCTCATATAGATTTTTGATTATTGAATCAATAATTTTTTGACATTTAAATTTTTGTTTTTACCTAATTAATCGATTATAATTATTTTCAAAGACTGATTAGTTTATAAATTTGCTTGTGATTTATGTCGTAATAAATTTCTTGTGAGCCGTGTACCATTTTTAACGGCTGATTTTCTGACCATCCACTTACCCTGCCCCAGGCCAGTGGGCCATCTGGTGACTCATGAAAAAATCATTGGAAGAAAATGCCTTGGACCAACTCTTCAGGACAGCCCGGACTTTCAACAAGTTTTCCGACCAGCCAGTGACCGACCTGGTCATCGCCAACCTCTACGAGCTTTTGAAGTGGGGGCCGACGGCCGTCAACTGCCAACCCGGCCGATATGTCTTCGTCAGGTCCCCGGAAGCCAAGAAAAGGCTTGTCCCCTGTCTGGCCCCAGGTAACGTGGCCAAGGTCGAGAAGGCCCCGGCCACGGTGATCGTTGCTACCGACGGGAGGTTTTTCGAGGTTTTGCCCTCCCAGTGGACCGCCTATGACGCCCGCCAGGCCTTCCTGGACGATCCAGCCTCCGCTGCGACGGCCGGCCTGCGCAACAGCTCCCTCCAAGGGGCCTACCTCATCCTGGCCGCCCGTAGCCTGGGCCTGGACTGCGGGCCCATGAGCGGCTTCGACAACTCCAAAGTTGACGCCGAGTTTTTTCCTGGGAGGCCCTGGAAGTCCAACTTCCTGGTGAACCTTGGCTACGGGGCCGATGGCGGCTTCTATCCTCGCGGGCCCCGCCTCCCGTACAACGACGTGGTGGAGATCCTCTGAGCCTCCGGGGCTACCGCCTGTAGCCAGCCTTATGGACGCAAAGTGCCCGTCATTTTGAGCTATCCAAGGGGAGCGCTCAAAAAGACGGGCACTTGTGGAACCTCGTGTAAGGGCCGGGCTACTTTTTCTTCTGCTTCTGCTGGCCGACGCGGACCTTGCCCGCATCGGACTTGGTCTCGGACTTGATATGGGTGGCCATGCTGCAGTTACCCACCCTCCAGCGGACGTTTGGATCGGGGAAGGTGGCGCAAAACTTTTTCTCGCCGATGGCCTGGACCCTGTCACAGCCCTCACACTTCTCGTGGATTGAGCGGCAGGCCCCGCCTAGGAATCCACAGCCGCTTTTGGCCATGAAGGAACATTCGATGCCGGTCTTTATGGTTTCGCACTGCATGGGACACTCCGGGTGTGGTAAATCTAAATGTGAAGACAATGACTGGCTTCCAGCCAGATCTTGTTATTATCCCTATATTTTCAAGCCAAGTCAAGCTTTTTTTTAGTGGATTAGTGGAAGTGGAGTTAGGGGAAGGAAAAACAACTTGGAATATTGACCCAAACTGGCAAGCAGGCCAGCAGTGCCATCAAGCTTGGGAGGGCATTGTTACTGTGCGATCAATCCCCTGAAGACCATAACCATCGACGTCATGGGCTGCCAGAGAACTGGCCGGACAAAACCATCGGTGTCAGGGGCAAATACCTGTTCAGCCTCAAAGACAACCAGACCGGCCTGCTGGAAGAGGTAAAAACAGCCTTAGCGGCATTAATTGGACATTGCCATGAGTTTATCGGCACTGTTTCTACCTCTTTTACCTCGCCGGCGGAGAAAGTCGCAGGGCTCGTCGAGAACCGCCCCATAACCGTGGTCAATTTGTCTTCCGGCACCATGTCGGAGTGGCTCACGGTGGGGCGGACTGGTCAGGCCTCAAAACGGCGCCAAATGTCGATCGGTGCCCCACTCGCTGTCCGCCATGGCCTCCGGCCGCCTGGACAAGACTCGAGGAGTGAGGGCGAAGAATATCGGTCCCCATTTATCTGCCTTAACTGCCTATGGTTCCCATTTTTGATTTTAGGTGCCCTTTATCCATCGCCAGTATTTGATCCGCCAAGGCTTTGCTGCTATTTACTCCCGCTTTTACAAAGGCTTCGCCCTCATGTGCGTTACTGGTATTACTTGGTAAGAGGAACCACGATCAACCGTTACAGGTGACGATTGGCAGCATCACTGCTGACAATGATCGCCGGTCCGGCCTTATTATTGTCGACCCTAAAACCTGGTCTAATCCCACCCACCAGACGCTGCCCCGTTTCATTGGCAATTGGCAAAGTCTTCCCTAATAAGAGCCGCTCCATTCCCGCTCTTCACCTGTGGCCATCGCCTGATGGCTCGCCTCCGATTCATCGGTTGAAAAATAACGCTGATACGGCCCGGAGATACCCTGCTGGGAATTATCCGCCTGATACTGGTTCAAGGCTCGAAGGGTTATTACTTCAGCTGATTCGCCAGTAATGATGGCGATGGATTCCGGACACTGAAATACTCCCGAAGGGATTGAGACGCTGGTTTAATGGTTGATGTTTCGAGTCATAGTTGGGCTCCTGTCCCAATCAGTTTCGGGCGACTTTATTAGAGACGACACTGCAATGAGGCTATCAGTACTCATACCAGCATTCCTGGGACTTAATTATAATATACGCTTACTGCTTTGCCTAAAGCTCGATGAAATTCCTATACCGCTGTTTTGCTTAAAACGTAACACAATTCTGCAACCGGCCGGATTTGCCTGGTGGTTTATTGGCACGAAAACTGCATTTGTTTCCTCCCAACATGACAGCCAGCCAGCCGGCCAGGGCCGACGGGCGGCGAAAAACCAGGCTTGGCGGGGCAAATCGACCCAAGCCGCGACCATTGGGGAGGATTCCATGGACGAGCAGGCGGTTGGCGGGGTTTCCTGCCTGGACCTAAGCCACTATGAGATGGTGGCCAGAATCATGGCCAACGAGCTGGCCACGCTGGAACTGGCCTCTGAGCCCCTGGACGTGGCCGAGACCATCGAGACCCTGGGCGAGGAGATGGGCCAGATGCCCCAGATCATCCTAGACTGCCGGCTGGCGGTCGAGACCTTCAACGAGCTGGACACCGCCCTTGACCGCATGTTCTCCCTGGCCGACCGGGCGGTCGAGTCGGCCGAGGAGGACGAGGCCCTGCGCCTCGGCCTGGACGAGGAGTTCTCCGGCTACTCCCACATCGTGGCCCGGATGGCCGGGGCCGACGACTTTGACGGGCCGAGCCTGTCGCTGGCCACCAGGATCGAGGCAAGGGTGGCCCGTCAGATCCTGGGCTGCCTGGCCCGGGCCAGGCACGACTTCTCCATGCGCATCCAGGACCAGCGCCGGCGCATCAACAGCACAATGGACGAGGCCGTCGAGCTTTTGGCCAGGATCCTGAGCGAGGTCGACAACATTTCCTACCCAACCCGCGACGGTCTCACCGAGCTGGTGGCCCACCTCCGGACCCTGGGTGGGGAGTTTGAGGAAAACAGCCGCCCAAAGGCCAGGCCAAGGCCCATGTATCTAAACTAGGCTTCTCCCGTGACAGGGTGGAAATGGCCGCCGGTGGGACCGGCGGCCATTTTTTTTGTCCATGCGGCCTCAGGGCCACCTCAGCCGGATCGGCTGGGAGGCCACCTCGGCCACGTCCAGGCGGCCGGAGGCTATGGCGGACAGAGAGTGGGGCACCGAGTGGCCGGCCAGGACCACCAGGGCGCCATTGTGGGCCATCTGGGCCACCAGGGCGATTATGAGCTCGTGCCAGCGGCTGTCGAGGAAGGCGAATGGCTCGTCGAGAATGACCAGGGCCCGGCCGGCGGCCAGGGTCCTGGCCAGGGCCAGCCTGCGCCTCATCCCTCCACTCATGGCCTGGGGGAATTTCTCGGGATCGAGCCCGAACTTCGCCAGCCAGTACAGGGCCAGATTGCCCGCCTGGCCAGGGGGCATGGACCCTGGAAGGATGTAGGTGAGGTTTGCGAGGGCGCTGAGCCAGGGGATTAGGGAGTTGTCCTGGAAGAGGAGGCTGGGGGGGGTGTTTATGCTGACCCGGCCGGAGTCAGGCCTGGTCAGGCCGGCCATTATTTCCAAAAGGGTGCTCTTGCCGACGCCGGAAGGCCCGACCAGGGCCATGACCCGGCCTCCCCTGAGGCTCAGGCTGGCCTCATCGATCACCTTCTGGCGGCCAAAGGACTTGGAGACGCCCGATAGCTCCAAAAGGACTTTCCCGGAAAGGGCGGCCGGCTGGTCTGGGCCGGACATGGCTAGGCCGCCCCCTTGGAGGCCAGCTTGGCCGCCTTGCGCCTCAAGGGGGTGATGATCGCACCCTCCAGGGTCAGGCCCAGCACTATCAGGGCCAGGGTCCAGGCCTGGAGCTCCTCCATCCTCAGCTGGCTGTAGCTCCAGTAGATCCTGGCCCCCACCCCGGTATGGCTGCCCAGGAACTCGGCCACGGCCGCGGCCTTCCAGCCGGTGGCCAGGACCGTGGAGAGGCCGGCCAGCCAGAAGGGGGCCACCCCTGGGAGGACGAAGAGGCGCCAGACCCTGGCCGTCGGCACGCCATAGAGCCTGCCCATGGCCAGGATGCGGCCATCGAGGCCCATGACCCCCTGGGCGGTGTTGCTGAAGACGAAGGGGAGGGTGGCCGCGAAGACCGTGGCCATGGGGACCAGCGAGCCGGTGCCGGCCCAGACCATCACCAGCGAGACCCAGACGATTGGCGGGCAGGCCTGCAGGCCCGCTACCAGTGGCGAGGTCAGCCTCAGGGCCCAGGAGGCCCGGCCGGCCAGAAGGCCCAGGGCCAGGCCGAGAATGTTGGCCAGGATTACCCCGGCCAGGCCACGGAAGACCGTCTGGCCCATTTCCCTGAAAAGGTCCAGGCACAGGGCCAGCCGCCACAGCTCGGCCACGACGGATCCCGGGCCAGGGGCCAGGGCCGGCCCGAAGGCCCGGTTGGCCAGCTTCAGGGCCAGGGCCCAGAGGCCCAGGGAAATCAGGTAGGGGGCCCAGGCCGGCAAGGCCCGGCCTTTGGGCCGGGCCTTGCCGATGGCCGAGAGATCGAGTCCCTCGGGCGAGGGGCCTGGGAAGTCCCCTAGGGGGCCATCGTCCCCGGGGAGGCTTTCCCAGTCGCCTGGGTCGGGCATGGCGGGGCCGATGGGCCACTGGCGGTTCTCATCGTCTTTGGGGCGTCGCGGCATTAGTGGGGGGCTTTTCTTCAGGATTCCTTTGGGGCCCGCGGGCCAGGTGGATTCAAGGCCGTGGGCCGCGTCGGGCCGGGCTATCTGGGACTCCAGACGAAGCCAGGGGGCAGGGCCCCGTCTCCGGCGAGGTCGGGGGCGGCCAGGGACAGAAAGCCCAGGATCTCCATCTTGGCGCCAAAGGCGCTCTCGATCATCAGGGGCTCCAGGGCCAGCGAGGCCTCCAGGACGCCAGGGCCCAGGGCCTCATGGACTTCAGGGGGCAGCAGGGCGGCCCTGTCGGAGGGCGGCTTGCCAGAGAGGTCCCTGACTGTCTCCTCCATGAGGCCCAGGAGGCTTTTGGTCAACTCGGGCCTGTCACGGGCCAGGGCCGAGTTCACGGCCACCCCGGCCTGTGGCAGGAGGCCAGGGCCGCCAAAGCGTCTGGACCATTCCTCCTCAAGGGAGCCAATTATCCTCAGCCGGGGATTTTTCATGACCGCCATGGTGGCCAGGGGTTCCGGGAGGAGCCCGACAAGCCTATGCCCCCTGGCCAGATCCAGGATGAGCTGCTGGGGCGGCAGAGCCTCGGTGGGGAAGGGGGCGCCTGGATCCTTGAGCCTCTCGAGGAGTGCGGCCTGTGGGCTGTTCTGGGGGCTGGCGGTGATCCTTTCCCCATGCCTTGCCGAATACTCCAGAAGGGCGGCCACGTCCCCGGGCCAGTCCTCGGCCCCGTCCTGGCCCAGTGGAAGCGGGGCGGAGACGAAGTAGAACTTCCTGAACACCGTGACCGCCACCAGGCTCACCGGGGCCCCCCTTGCGGCCGCCCGGGCCAGGGTCTCCAGGTGCCCGACCCAGACGTCGCCTTTCCCGGCCAGGACCAGGGCCCTTAGGTCGTCAAGGTTCTTCCAGTACTCCACCCTGGCCTCCCCGCCGGCCGGCCAGCCCCTTTCCAGGGCCCCCAGGAGGGGGATCTGGGCCGTGGTGGCCGTCATGGCCGTGTAGATGGTCAGGGGCGTCCGGTCCACCTGGGCCTGGACGGGCCGGCCATGGGCCAAGGCGGCCAGGAGGATGAGGGCCAGGAAAGGAAGGGCCTGTCCGGACAGGGCTCTGTTTTTTTTTGACATGGGCTGTATGTGAGTCCCTTGGGTGTCTATTTATGATCAATTTGCTTTTAATTTATAGATAACGACCAGCTTCAGATTCGGCCAAAACGCTTTTGGAGTTCCTTGAGGCTCAGGGCGATGGTCGAGGGGCGACCGTGGGGGCAAAAGCCGCCAGCCTCGGTCTCGGCCAGGGCTGCGATCAGGCTCTCCATCTCTTCCCTCTCCATGGGCTGCCCGGCCTTGATGGCCGCCCGGCAGGCCAGGCTGTAGAGCCAGGAGCCGGAGAGTTCCTCGACCACGGACTCAAGGCCCGCCCCGTCGAGGTCCCTGAGCCGCCTCTTGGCCGCCTGGAGGATCTCGGCCAGGGCCTCGCTGGCCCCATGGGGGTCCAAAAGGGACGGGATGCCCCTCAGGGTCCAGGAAGATCCGCCAAAGGGCTCCAGTCGGAAGCCCAGACGGGCAAGGGGTTCACCGAGGGCCTGGGCCGCCAAGGCCTCCTGGGGCCCAAACTCCATGGTCTGGGTAAGGAGCAGGCCCTGGGAGGGCAGGCCGGACATTTTGAGCGTTTTTTTGAGGGAATTGAAGATGACCCGCTCGTGGGCCGCATGCTGGTCTATGATGTAGAGGGCTGTGGGGCCTTCGGCCAGGATATAGCTCCGGTGGAGCTGGGCCAGGGGACGGATGCCCGCCAGATCCCCGGCCGGTCCCGGCCCGCCCATGGGAGGGCCGGCCCGGGGCTCCTCGTGGCCTGGCAGGCCTTGGTCTTCCGAGGCCTGGCCGCCGGCCATCCAGGGCGGCGCGGGGAGGGGGGGCTGGGGCACGCTGGCTTTGCCTTTTTGGGGCTGGCCCATGGAAAAGTACGGTCCCTGCCATCTTTTGCCGTCCCCGCGAGGCTCCGGGGCGTCGAATAGGCGTCCGAGGTTACTCGGGGACGCCTGCCCAGTTGCCGGCCCGAACAGGCGGTTGGGGGACGAGGGGGGATCGAGGGACCGATAATTGGGCAGGTCGTCGTCCACGCCAGAGGGGCCGGGCCGGGCCGGGGCCTGGCCAGCGGCGGTGGCTATGGGGGACACGTCTATGGCCCTGGTCACGGCCTTCAGGAGGGAATCGAAGACCTGGCCTGGCTCCCGGAAGCGGACCTCGGTCTTGGCCGGGTGGACGTTCACGTCCACCCTTTCCGGGTCAAGCTCTATGAAAATGAGCCCGGCCGGCCAGCGGCCGGGGGCAATGGTTCGGCCATAGCCCTGGAGGACGGCCTTGTTGAGCAGCCGGTCGCGGACAGGCCGGCCCAGGACGAAGACGAAGAGGGAGGAGTTGGTCCTGGCCGCCGTCGTGGGCGCGCCCAGGTAGCCGCTGATTTTGAGATCGCCGTCCTCCATCTGGAATGACGCGAGGCTTGAGGCCACGTCCCGGCCTAGGATCTTGAGAATCCTGGCGGCCATGTCGTTGTGCTCGTCGACGCTCAGTACCTCCCGGCCACCGTCGATGAGCCTCAGGCGCAGGCCGGGCCTGGAAAGGGCGTACTTCTGGGCCATCTCCACAAGGTGGGCCGTCTCGGTGGCCTCGGTCTTGAGAAACTTGCGCCTGGCCGGGACATTGAAGAAAAGGTCCCTCACCTCGATCACGGTACCCTGGTTGGTCGGGGCCGGCGCAAGGTCCATTATCCGTCCCCCCTCGACCTTGAGCCTGTGCCCGTCTCCCTGGCCGGCCTGGCTGGTTATGGTCATCTTGGCCACGGAGGCGATGGAGGGCAGGGCCTCGCCCCGAAAACCCAGGGTGGCTATGGAAAAAAGGTCGCTCTCATCCGTAAGCTTGCTGGTGGCGTGGCGCTCAAGGCACAGGAACAGCTCCTCCTTGTTAAGGCCGCAGCCATTGTCGGTGACCCTTATCAACTTCTTGCCACCGCCCTCTATGTCGATCTCTATCCTGGTCGCCCCTGCGTCAAGGCTGTTCTCCACCAGCTCCTTCAGGATGGAGGCCGGCCTTTCCACCACCTCGCCGGCGGCGATCCGGTTTATCAGGTTTTCCGGCAGGAGCTTGATGCGGCTGGTCATGAGGGCTCCGGGGATATGTCGGGCGATCCTCGGCTCTCCTGGCCCATGAGGCACAAGAGGCTGGATTTGTGTATAATAGGCCCGCGGGAAGGGCTCCTAGGTTCTTTCCGGCCCGGGTTTGGCCGTCCGGTGTGGCGCTTGGCGGCCAGACGCCGGTGACGTCCAGCGACTGGATTATAACCCAAAACCGGCCCGAAAAGGAAAAAACCGCCCCCCGGCCGTCCCGCGTCCGCGCCGGCCAGGGCCACAGCCCTGGAAATCCCAATGCCCCAAAAGGTCCAGTTTTTTCTCTCCTTGGGACCAATTCCAGGCCACAAGATCCATGAAATGGTGCACCAGTGAATGACGAGACGTTTCCAACAGTTCCACCGTCCCCGGACGAGCACCCCCAGGCAAGGACCTGGCTGTGGGTATTGACCTACCCGGTGACCATCAATAGGGACAACATGCTCATCCTGGAGAGCGAGCAGGGCGAGTACATACCAGTCTTCGGCGACCGGCCTGAGGCCGAGGCCTTTTCGGAGCGCCTGGGCGGGCAGGATACAGAATACGTGGCCCAGGCCATGCATCTGTTCGACGCCAGGAGATTCGCCAGGGAAAAGTCCCTTGATCTGGTCACGCTCAATGCCTCGGGGCAGCTTTTGGACCGCTGGGACCATAACTTGCCCATCGAGGGGTAGCCATGGTCAAGGCCGGCCACAATGTCCTGGCCGGCATGGCGGCCCATAGCCCACCATTCCCAGCCGCGGGCCGGGGGCCCGCCCAGGAGGGCCAATGCGCATTCTAGTGACCGGGGCCGGTGGCTTCGTGGGCGGCCGGGTGGCCAAGGTGCTCCAGGACGCCGGCTACGACGTTAGGCTCCTTCTGAGGAAGCCCAAGGACATCCCTGAACTGGCCGGGGCCGAGGTGGCCCTGGGCCATCTGGGCGACCACTGGAGCCTCAGGCAGGCCCTGAGGGGCACCCAGGGGGTCGTCCACTGCGCCGCCAAGAGCGGCGTGTGGGGCCCTCTGTCCACCTACATCGAGAACAACGCCATGGGCACTTCCGGCATCCTGGCGGCCGCCCGCCTGGAAGGGCTGTCTTTCTTCGTCCACACCAGCAGCTACAGCGTGGTCCATTCCTGCAATTCCCTGGAAGGCGTCACCGAGGCCAGGCCCTACACCCTGGATCCCAGGGCCCCCTATGCCTACAGCAAGATGCTGGCTGAGCGGGAGGTCCTCATGGCCAACTGTCCAGGCTTCAAAACCCTGGCCCTGCGGCCCCACCTAATCTGGGGGCCAGGTGACCCACACCTCCTGCCCCGCCTGGCCGACAGGGCGAGGAGGAAAAAACTCTTCGTCTTCTCCGGTGGCCCGCACATGGTCGACGCCACCTACATCGACAACGTGGCCCGGGCCCATCTCCTGGCCCTGTCGAAACTTATCGAGGGCGCCCCTGTCGACGGCGAGGCCTTTTTCGTTGGCCAGGGCCAGCCAGAGGACCTGAACCAGCTCATCGGCCGCCTCCTGATGGCCGTCAACGCCCCGCCTCCCAGGGCCCGCGTTCCCATAAACGTGGGCAAGGGCGTGGCCCGCATCGCCGAGTGGCTTTGGCAGGCCCTGGACCTCTCGGGCGAGCCGCCCCTGACCTCATTCGTCGTGACCCAGATGTCCACCTCACATTGGTCCGACATGGGCAAGGCCAAGAGATTGCTGGGCTACGAGCCCCAGGTCAGCGTCTCGGAAGGCCTGGAGAGGCTGGCCGAGGCGGCCAAAGAGGGCTACCTTCAGCCTGGGCGGTGATCACGGGGCCGACCTTGGCCAAGGCTGGCCCGCCGCATGCGTAGCCAGGGCATAATTTTGGTCTGGTCCCAGGTCGGCATTCATCTCGGCGTTTAGGTATATTTTTGATGCTCCAATTTTTATTTCCTTAAATACGTAAAAGATTAATAAATATATTTTTAGCAAAATATGATGGAACTTAGTTTATCATTTCTAATATTAATTCATCTGCAATCAATGCCGAGTTAATGACTCAACGGATTTGTCGCTGCGTCAGTATTGGAACCTTTAACAAGGAACGGCCACCACCATCCGGGCAAGTACTTTGCGTTTGCCCGGATGGCCCGGTACGGCCCATCGACTCCTGGCAAACAATCTGCCCCTGTCCAGACAACTGGTCGACATCAACTGAGAATTTACTCCTTGCCAGCTGTTAAAACTAATGGAGAACGAAGACGAACATGACATGCCGATGCCAGCATTTCCAGGATCTTCCATCAAAATGAGCCAGCCCGAGATTCGACCAGCCTTCCTCTTCACTTCTTTCCTCAATATACGTCGGCCCGCTTTCTCTGCAATGGCAGATTTCTGCGTCATGTTCAATTTTTATTTTAGACGCAAAATATCTTTAGTAATAAAATCAGCTCCATCCGCCGCTGAGTAGCGTACCTTGTCTTATATGGATGCAGGAAATAGGAAAAACATGTTCAGATAAGCATCCAGGGGAACCACGAATGGACCCGTGGCAAACGGCAATTGCCGCTTGCCCCTGGTCTTTTCGTCCCGACAGGTGGGCTGGCGTTCTGGCTTGATGGCTTTGCCTGCGGGGATAGCCATCGACAGCCCATACTGGTTGGCGGCCTGGCTGGGCGGTTGGATATCTTGCGTTTACAGGCGAGGTGGATGACCAGCGAGCTAGGGCCGGAATTCAGGTCAGCCTGGCTTTGAGCAGCTCAACGACCGGCCTGTCGGCCGGGCAGAAGGACTTGGTCTCCATGTCGGCCGGCCTTGCCCACTTGGCTTGCCCGTGGACGAGTGTTTTTGGCGAGCCCGACAGGATCCTGCATCTAAAAAAGAAAAGGCGGATCGCCTCGTCGGGGGCGCCGACTTGGTTTTCATGCAAAACCTCCCCCACGCTGACGTAGACCCCCAGTTCCTCAAGGCACTCCCTGGCCAGACACTCCCCCAGGGTTTCGCCTGGTTCCCTCTTCCCGCCAGGGAACTCCCAAAGGTTCCCGCAGCTGCCGCCAGGTCCCCTCTGGCAGATTAGGAATTCGTCCCTGTCATTGGCTATCACGGCCGCGGCCACTTCCAGCATTCCGGCCCTCGTCGCGCCGCTGGCCCTGATCCAGGCCGCGCCTTCCTGATGAATGGTGCCTCCCGGGCCCCTGGTGCCCCCTGAGGCCCCTTTGGCCAGGGAGGCATGGGGTGAAAAAACGATGCCTGTATCAATCGCTACTTACTGGTCTGGTGGCCTTGGGCCATAATTGCCTATCCTCTGACCTGCCCTGGCAGACCCAGGGCCATGAATCAATGGCGGCCAGCGGGCCGCCTCCCAGGGAGTGGCGACTATGGCGAAGATTATGGCTTTTTCGGGAAGCCCGATCAGGAATGGCAGCATCGAGAAGGGGCTCGAGGCGGTGTTGGAGGCCACCGGCCTTGAGTATGAGCTGGTCAGGCTCAGCGAAATCGACATGCGTGTCTGCATGGGCTGCAAGGGCTGCGTCGGCTCCAACCGCTGCGTCATCGACGATGGCGTCAACCCTCTCCTGGAGAAGATCGAGAAGGCCCAGGGCCTGGTACTCTCGGCCTTCCCCAGCTTTGGCTCCGTCAACGCCCTGACCAAGGTCTTCATCGAGCGCAACTGGCCCCTCAGGCACAGGGACATGCTGACCCAGGGCAAGGCAGGGGCGGCGGTCGTCTGCGGCGGGAGTGGCCCCAAGGAGCTGGCGGGCTATCTTGAGGGCTACTTCACCCGCTACCTGCGGATGAGCTTCCTGGGGGCCTTGGTTTTGGAGGGGAACGTCCCGTGCCTCAGCTGCGGTTTCGGCGAAACCTGCCCTGGGAGCGGCGTCCTGGCCAAATACGGGCCTGGGGCCAGGATTGCCCCTGGCATGTTCAACGATTTCTCCCAAGACCGGGCGGCCAGGGGGAGGGCCACGGAATTGGGCCAGGCCCTGGCCAGGGCCATCGAGGGCAGCCGGGCCGGGGTGGCCTGACGCGCGGGTACATGGGGGCATGGGGGAGGCGGACAGTTGGCCTTGGCCAGGCCTGCCCCCGTCCTGGCCGGTTGGAGAATGCCTCGCAAAGGCACTGGTCTATTCCAGCATTTTTACGAAATCATCCTCATTTAAGACGGCCAGGCCCAGTTTCCTGGCGTTGGCCAGCTTCGAGCCCGAGGCCTCGCCGGCAACCACGAAGTCGGTCTCCTTGCTGACGCTCGACATGACCCGGCCACCCTTGGCCGCTATGCGGGCCTTGGCCTCTGCCCTGGTCATGGAGGAGAGTGTCCCGGTCAAGACGAAGCGCCGGCCCTGGAGGCCCCCGCCGCTGGCCGGTGCCTCCAGGGAGGGCTCGACCAGCCCCGGGTCCATGAGATCGGCCAGGAAGGAATGGTTCAGGGGGCTCTGGAAGTAGTCCAGGACGCTTTTGGCCACCTCCGGGCCTATGTCGTTGAGGGCCTGGAGCTGGTCCATGGTCGCCTCCGACAGGGCCTTGAGGCTGGCGAAGTGGCCAGCCAGGATTTGTGAGGACCGCTCGCCCACGTGGCGGATGGAGAGGGCGTTGATGAAGCGCCACAGGCTCTGGCGCCTGGCCTTGTCAATCGAGGCTATGAGGTTCGCGGCCGACTTTTCCCCAAAGCGGGGCATGACCCTAAGCCTATCCAGGGAGAGCCTGAAAAGGTCGGAGGGCTGACGGACCAGGCCGCTCGAGAGAAGCATCTCGGCCACCTTCTGCCCCAGGCCCTCGATATCGAGGGCGTTCTTGTGGGCAAAGTGGATCAGGCGGGCCTCTATCTGCGCCGGGCAGGAGCGGTTGGGGCAGCGGGCCACGGCCTCGCCTTCCTTGCGGACCGAGGCCGTGCCGCAGACGGGGCAGGCCTTGGGGAAGACGAAAGGCGGGAGGCCAGGTGGCCTCTTCTCCAGATCGACCTCCACTATCTCCGGGATGACGTCCCCGGCCCTCTGGAGCCTCACGAGATCGCCGACCCTGACGTCCTTGCGCTTGAGTTCGTCCTCGTTGTGGAGGGTGGCCTGGGCCACCCTGACCCCGCTGACCAGGACCGGCTCCATGAAGGCCACCGGGGTCAGGGCCCCAGTCCGGCCGACCTGGATCTCTATGGCCAGGACCTTGGTCTTGGCGGCCCTGGGCTTGAATTTGGCCGCGACGGCGTACCTGGGGGCCCTGGAGGTGGCCCCCAGCCTGGGCCAGAGCGAGAGGTCGTCGACCGTGATGACCAGGCCGTCTACCTCGAAGGGGAGGCCGTCCCGCCCGCCCTCAATGTCCCGGAAGATCGCGAGGGCCTCCTGGAGGTTCTTGGCTGACCGGCTGGCCCCCGAGCCCTCCACCGGAAACCCCCACCGGCCCAGGGCCTCCATAAGCCCGCCATAGGTCGCGGCCCCAGAGTCCTCAGGCCGAGAGAGGCCATAGGCGAAGAACTTGAGCTTCCTCCGGTGGGTGATGGACGCGTCAAGCTGACGCAGGGAGCCGGCGGCGGCGTTTCTGGGGTTGGCGAAGATGGACTGCCCGGCGGCCTCCCGCTCCTCGTTCAGGCGGGAGAACTCCTCCTTGTCCATATAGACCTCGCCCCTGACCTGTAGGGGCGAGGCCGGGGCCCCCTGGGGAAGCCTCTTGGGGATGTCGCCGATGGTCCTGACGTTGGCCGTTATGTCCTCGCCCCGGCGCCCGTCACCCCTGGTGGAGGCCAGGACGAGGGCCCGGTCCTCGTACGAGAGCTCCACCGCCAGGCCGTCAAATTTCGGCATGGTGTGGAAAGACAGGGTTGAGGTCGAGCCCAGGAAGCGCCTGAGGCGATCCTCGAAGTCAAGGATTTCCTGGACGCTCAGGGCCTTGTCCAGGGAGAGCATAGGGGTCTGGTGGATGATCTCTCCCAGGGAGCGCCCGCCAGGAGGCGGTGCCACCTCCAGGGTTGGCGAACCGGCGGCCAACTCCGGGAAGGCCGCCTCAAGCCCCTCGAGTTCCCTGACCAGCCGGTCGAAGGCGTCGTCGGGAATCTCGGGGGCGTCGTCCTGGAAGTATAGCAGGCCGTGGCGTCTTATCTCGGAGCGCAGGAAAAGGGCCCTATCGGCCGGGCTCACGGGCCGGGCCGTGGAGGGCGTCTCGTCGTCGTGGTCGCTGGTCATTCTATCCATGCCTGTCCCGGGACTGGTCTTCGCGCGGCCCGCCAATCAAAGGCCAAACAGGGCCGCGTCGGTATGGGGGATGAACTGGCTGGCGATGTAGCGGTCCATGTAGCCAGGGGTGTCGCTGAGCTCGAAGTTGGTCATCTTTTCCTTGACCTCGAAGGCCGTGCGCCACATTGTCCCCGAAAGGGCGGCCAGGGTGGCCCCAGTCAGGGAGCTGTTGCCGATGTAGGAGAAGCGGTCCACCGGCAGGAATGGCAAGAGGCCAATCGTTATGGCGTTCTCGATGTTCAGGGAGCGCCCGAAGCCACCGGCGATGATCACCTTCTCCAGGTCGCCCATCTCCAGGCCAACCGACTCGATCAGGGTCTGATAGCCGGAGAACATGGCTCCCTTGGCCCTGATGAGGTTCTCGATGTCTATTTCGGTTATGACGATGTCGTGGTCGCCCGCGCTGGCCTCGGCCGGGGACAGGAGATACTCGAAGCCGTCCGTGCCCTCCCTGACCTGGGGGCTGGAGTTCTCGACGAACTTGCCCTGTTTGCTCAGGACGCCGCCCCGGAAGAGCTCGGCCACGACGTTGATGAGCCCGGAGCCGCAGATGCCCGAGGGGCTGACGCCGCCTATGACGCCCAGGTGGTGGCGCTTGTTCTCCGGCTCGTATAGGAAGCTCTCGATGGCCCCTGGGGCGGCCCGCATGCCGCAGCGGACCCCGCCGCCCTCGAAGGCCGGGCCGGCCGAGCAGGCGGCGCAGGTCATCCAGTCCTCGTTGCCGATGACGATCTCGCCGTTGGTGCCCACGTCGATGAAGAGGGTCAGCTCCTGCCGCCGGAAGAGGCCGGCCGCCAGGACGCCGGCCACTATGTCACCGCCAACGTAGCTGGAGACGGAGGGGAAGACCTTCATGACCGTGTGGGGCTCCACGTTTAGCCCCAGAAAGCTGGCCCTGACGGAGGGCCAGGTCGAGGCCGGGGGCACATAGGGCGACAGGCGGATGTTCTTGGGCTCCAGGCCAACGAGGAGGTGGGACATGGTGGTGTTGCCGGCCACCGCCATAAGGAAGGTCTTCTTCCTGTAGCCGGGGAAGGAATCCTCGTAGCGCTCCAGTAGGCGGTTGATGGTGTCGATGACCCTCATCTGGAGGCGCTTGAGGCCATCCTTGCGGCCGGCGTAGACTATGCGGGAGATGACGTCCTCGCCGAAGGATATCTGGCCGTTGAGGTCGCCCACGCTGGGCATGACCTCGCCGGTGGCCAGGTTGACCAGGCGGACCCAGACGGACGTCGTGCCCACGTCCACGGCCAGGCCGTAGTAGTTGTCGTCGCTGGTCGAGGCGTCGAAGGCCACTATGCGGCCAAAGGGCGGGGTCTCGGGCTTGTGGAGCGGCAGCTCGTAGAAGATGGAGACGGTGACCTTGAAGTCCGACTCCCTCAGGACGGACGGCATCGTCCTCATGGCCGAGAGATCGATGTCGTTGTCGTACAGGCCAAGCTCGGCCAGCGAGGCGCTGACCCGATCGAGGTCGCTGCGGTTGTCATCCGGGCTGGGCGGCTCCAGTATCAGGCAGCTTTGCCGGACCATGGGGTCGGGATTCTCGACGGTCAGGATTTCCTCGGCCTGCGACGCCTTCTTGAAGAAGGACGAGTCGGCCCTGGACTCCAGGGGGATGAAGAGGGTTGCCGGCCCGTCAATCTTGGCCCGGCAGGCCAGCCTGATGCCCTTGGAGAAGTCGTCGTCGCTCAGGTAGAGGCCGGGATTGGCCTGGACGGTGCCCTCCCGCAGCTCGATGACGCAGCGCCCGCAAACGCCCTCGCCCCCGCAGGAGGCATTGATATGTATTTTGCCTCTATTGGCGACATCTTGAACAGTTTCGCCAACTTCAGCTTCTATAGTGACATTATCTGGAAGAAAAGTTATAGGGAAAGTTTCCATTTGGCAAGACTCCTTTGGAGAAAGCTCCAAACTTATCACTTAATAATGACAACCGATATTCATCATCCAACCGACCAAAAGGCCATCAGGGACTGCCATGTCCCTCCTCGTGGTTGTCCGGCATCTTCCAGCGCCTATGGCTCCACATCCATTGATCCGGATGGAGGCGGATGAAGCCGGCCAGGAGGTCGTTCAGCTTTTGGGCCGAATCCAGGAGCCAGTCCCTGTCGTTCCCCGGGGGCGGGGTCAGGTGGGGGCTGAACTCGATTACGTGCCGATCGCCCTGGCGGCGGCAGAAGAAGGGCACCACCGGGGCACCCGTCTTGGCCGCCAGTCTAAGCGGGCCCAACGTGGTCAGAGCTGGTCTACCCATGAAAGTCAGTTTTGCCGCACCCGTGCCGACGATGTCGGCCTGGTCGAAGAGCGTGCCCAGAAAGCCCCCGCTCCTCAGGAGCCTCAGCATGGCCACCGCCCCGCCGTCCTTGAAGATGAACTGCCCCCCGCCCTTGCTCCTGATTCGTCCCAGAATCTCGTTTGAGAGCCGGCCCTGTGAGCGGCCGACCACCGAGACCTTGAAGCCGAACCTGGCCGGCACCGCGGCGGTGGAGAGTTCCCAGTTGCCGGCGTGGGCGGTCAGGAAAATCACCCCGCGGCCCGTCTTTCCGGCCTCCTCCACCAGGGCAGGTATCCCGCCCGCGGCCCCGGCCATCTCCACCCGGCCCTCGAAGTAGCCCAGGCCGCGGTGCAACAGGCAGAAGGACTCGATGGCCGTCCGGCCCAGATTCTCGAACGATTTCCTGGCCGTGGCGGCCACGTCCAGATCCTGGTCCAGGGCCCCGTTGTCCTTGGCCTTCTGGATGTTGTCCCTGGCGATTTCCCGCCGGCGCCGGCCCAGGGCGTGAAAGAGGAGGCCGCCCAGGTCGCCAAGGGCCAGGGCCAGGGCCCTGGGCAGTAAGGACAGGGTCCAGGACAGGGCCAAAATGGCCCACAAGGCCGGCCGAAGCCAGTGATTGGGTTTCAAGAGGGCCTGCCCCAGCCCGCCAAGTCACGGGCGCAAGAGGCGGGAAAGGAACCACATCCCGGCAAACATCGAAAAAATAATGAAAATATCATGAATACCGTATTCTGGCACAACACGCTTGATATGACAAGGAAAAAACTAAAAAGGCCAATGATGGTCCGAAAACCGGCCAAAATGGCGGCCAGCCGGGGTGACAGCCATTTTACCGTGAACGGGTCGAAGTGTCAAAATAAGCCCAAGGCCGGCCTTGGGCATCAGATGGGCGAATATGCCAGGAATATTAGTCATTTTTAGTATAGTTTCGTCTACTTTGGTCATAAACGCTATACGCAGATAGAGACACAATTTGTTCACAAGCAATTTTGGGCCAACCACGGGACCGCACCCTCTCGGCCTGTGGCCCAGCGGCCAGCGGAGCCAGCACCAGGGCGAAAGCGTCAAATTTCTGCTTAAGACCATAGTTACCATATTCACATAAAAATAAATCATATTTAAAATAAATAATTATTAAATGTATCTTAATATAAATATATACATTTTTA